>JBAXCK010000151.1:0-6143 GCA_037141465.1 Mycobacteriaceae bacterium
CTGACCAAGCAGGCCGAGGCCTACCGCGCGATCTCGCTGCTGCTGCGCCGCCCGCCGGGCCGCGAGGCCTATCCCGGCGACGTGTTCTACCTGCACTCCCGGCTGCTCGAACGGTGCGCGAAGCTCTCCGACGAACTCGGCGGCGGCTCGATGACCGGACTGCCGATCATCGAGACCAAGGCCAACGACATCTCGGCCTACATCCCGACCAACGTCATCTCGATCACCGACGGCCAGGTGTTCCTGGAGACCGACCTGTTCAACCAGGGTGTGCGTCCGGCCATCAACGTCGGCGTCTCGGTGTCCCGCGTCGGTGGCGCCGCCCAGATCAAGGCGATGAAGGAGGTGGCCGGCTCGCTGCGCCTGGATCTGTCCCAGTACCGCGAGCTGGAGGCCTTCGCGGCATTCGCCTCCGACCTCGACGAGGCCTCCAAGGCACAGCTGGAGCGCGGTGCGCGGCTGGTGGAGCTGCTCAAGCAGCCGCAGTACTCGCCGATGTCCGTCGAGGACCAGGTGGTGGCGATCTTCCTCGGCACCAAGGGCCACCTCGACTCGGTGCCGGTGGCCGACGTCGGCCGCTTCGAGGCCGAGTTTCTCGAACACATCAAGGCCGCGCACCCGGAGGTCCTCACAGACATCCGCGAGAGCCAGAAGCTCAGCGACGAGGCCCAGGACAAGCTGGACAGGCTCGTCGCCGACTTCAAGAAGGGCTTCGCCACCTCTGACGGAAGCTCGGTGGTTCCCGACGCCCACGTCCCTGCGATGGACGAGGAAGACGTGGAGAAGGAAGCCGTCCAGGTCCGCAAGCCGGCTCCGAAGAAGAGGTAGCGCGGTTACATGGCAGCGACACTTCGCGAACTACGCGGTCGAATCCGCTCCGCCGGGGCGATCAAGAAGATCACCAAGGCACAGGAGCTGATCGCCACGTCGCGGATCGCCAAGGCGCAGGCGCGGGTCGAGGCGGCACGACCGTACTCAGGCGAGATCACCCACATGCTGACCAACCTCGCGGCGGAGTCGGCCCTGGATCACCCGCTGCTGGTGGCCCGGGCGAATCCCAAGCGGGCCGCGGTGCTGGTGGTGTCCTCGGACCGCGGGCTGTGCGGGGCCTACAACGCCAATGTGCTCCGTCGCTCCGAGGAACTGATATCGCTGTTGCGCTCAGAAGGCAAGCAGCCCGTCCTCTACGTGGTCGGCCGCAAAGCGCTGGGCTACTTCAGCTTCCGCAACTGGGCCATCAGCGGCTCGTGGACCGGGTTCTCCGAGCAGCCGACCTATGAGAGAGCCCAGGAGATCGCCGACACCCTGGTCGAGGCCTTCCTGGCCGGTGAGGACGACGAGGACGGCAAGCCCGGCGCCGACGGGGTTCTGGGCGTCGATGAACTGCACATCGTCTTCACCGAGTTCAAGTCGATGCTGACGCAGAACGCCGAGGCGCGCCGGATCGCGCCGATGGAGGTTGAGTACGTCGGTGAGGACACCGGTCCGCACACCCTGTTCTCCTTCGAACCCGACGCCACGACGCTGTTCGAATCGCTGCTGCCGCGGTACGTGGCGACCCGGATCTTCTCCGCACTGCTGGAGGCGGCGGCCTCGGAGTCCGCGTCGCGGCGCCGGGCCATGAAGGCCGCCTCCGACAACGCCGACGACCTCATCAAGATCCTCACCCTGATGGCCAACCGGGAACGTCAGGCGCAGATCACCCAGGAGATCAGCGAAATCGTCGGCGGCGCAAACGCGCTCGCGGACGCCGTCAAGTAAACGAAAGCGAAGAGAAATGACTGTCACCGCTGAGAAGAACACCTCCGGCCGCGTGGTCCGGGTGACCGGCCCTGTCGTCGACGTCGAGTTCCCCCGCGGCGAGGTGCCGGAGCTGTTCAACGCTCTGCACACCGACATCACCTTCGGGGAGATGGCCAAGACGCTGACCCTCGAGGTGGCACAGCACCTGGGTGACAACCTGGTGCGCACCATCTCCATGCAGCCCACCGACGGACTGGTGCGCGGCAGCGAGGTGACCGACACCGGCGCCTCCATCTCGGTGCCGGTCGGCGACGGCGTCAAGGGGCACGTGTTCAACGCCCTCGGCGCTTGCCTCGACGAGCCCGGCTACGGCAAGGACTTCGAGCACTGGTCGATCCACCGCAAGCCGCCGCCCTTCGACGAACTCGAGCCCCGCACCGAGATGCTCGAGACCGGTCTGAAGGTCGTCGACCTGCTCACGCCGTATGTGCGCGGCGGCAAGATCGCCCTGTTCGGCGGCGCCGGCGTGGGCAAGACCGTGCTCATCCAGGAGATGATCAACCGCATCGCCCGCAACTTCGGCGGCACCTCGGTGTTCGCCGGTGTGGGGGAGCGCACCCGCGAGGGTAACGACCTCTGGGTGGAACTCCGCGATGCCAACGTGCTCAAGGACACCGCACTGGTCTTCGGCCAGATGGACGAGCCGCCGGGCACCCGCATGCGCGTCGCGCTGTCGGCGCTGACCATGGCGGAGTACTTCCGCGACGAGCAGCAGCAGGACGTGCTGCTGTTCATCGACAACATCTTCCGCTTCACCCAGGCCGGTTCGGAGGTCTCCACACTGCTCGGCCGTATGCCGTCGGCCGTGGGCTACCAGCCGACGCTGGCTGATGAGATGGGCGAGCTCCAGGAGCGCATCACCTCCACGCGCGGCCGCTCCATCACCTCCATGCAGGCCGTGTACGTGCCCGCCGACGACTACACCGACCCGGCGCCGGCGACCACCTTCGCCCACCTCGATGCCACCACCGAGCTCTCGCGCGCGGTGTTCTCCAAGGGCATCTTCCCGGCCGTGGATCCGCTGGCGTCCAGCTCGACGATCCTGCACCCGAGCGTGGTGGGCGAGGAGCACTACCGCGTCGCCCAAGAGGTGATCCGAATCCTGCAGCGCTACAAGGACCTACAGGACATCATCGCGATCCTCGGTATCGACGAGCTCTCCGAGGAAGACAAGCAGCTGGTCTACCGGGCGCGCCGTATCGAGCGCTTCCTGAGCCAGAACATGATGGCGGCCGAGCAGTTCACCGGCCAGCCCGGCTCCACGGTCCCGCTCAAGGAGACCGTCGAGGCGTTCGACAAGCTCTGCAAGGGCGACTTCGATCACCTTCCCGAGCAGGCTTTCTTCCTCATCGGCGGTCTCGACGACCTCGCCAAGAAGGCCGAGAGCCTCGGCGCGAAGCTCTAGAGGCCAGAGACGTAGAGAGAAGGGGACATGGCCGAATTGGACGTCGACATCGTCGCCGTCGAACGCAAGATCTGGTCGGGCAAGGCCAGCTTCCTGTTCACCCGCACCACCTCCGGTGAGATCGGCATCCTGCCGAACCACATCCCGCTGGTGGCGCAACTGGTCGACGACGCGATGGTGCGCGTCGAACGGGAGGGCGAGGACGATCTGCGTATCGCCGTCGACGGCGGCTATCTGTCGGTGACCGAGGCCGGTGTGACGATCCTGGCCGAGTCCGCGGAGTTCGCCTCGGAGATCGACGCCGACGGCGCTACGAGCGACGCCGCCTCCGATGACCCTCAGATCGCGGCCCGGGGCAGGGCCCGGCTTCGGGCACTGGGCCAACTCGACTGACAGGCCGGTATGAGCGCGTCGACAGTGATCAAGGACGCGCTTCTCATTGCCCTGCTGATCGCCGTGCTGGTGATGGGCTATCGGCTGTGGAACATGCGCCAGGGCGGAACCGCGGCGGTGCTGCGCGACACTCCGGCGTCCGGCTGGCACGGCTGGCGGCACGGAGTCATCCGCTACCGCGGTGACGAGGCCAGGTTCTACCGGCTGTCGAGCATTCGGCTGTGGCCGGACCGGCGGTTGAGCCGGCGTGGCTGCGAGATCGTCGCCCGCAGAGCTCCGCGAAGCGACGAGATCGACATCATGACCGAGGCGACGACCGTCCTCGACTTGATCGACTCCAGTGGGGAGACTCCCCGGACCTACGAACTGGCACTGGACGGCGGAGCGCTGACGGCGTTCCTGTCCTGGGTCGAGTCGCGGCCCTCGCCGCGGGCGCGCCGCCGGGCCAACTGACGCCGCGCCAACTGGTTAAGGGCCCTCGTTTTCGTGATCTTTCGCGGCCATCCCGCCGCCCGGCCGCCACAACACGTCGCCGCCGGGATTGGCCACCCGGCACAGGATGAACAGCAGATCCGACAGCCGGTTCAGGTAGCGGGCCGGCAGCATGCTCATCGAGTCGGGATAGGCGTTCACCGCGATCCAGGCCGAGCGTTCCGCACGCCGGGTCACCGTGCGCGCGACGTGCAGCAGCGCCGACAGCGGTGTGCCGCCGGGCAGGATGAACGAGTTCAGCGGCGTCAGCGACGCGTTGAACTCGTCGCACCATGTCTCCAGCCGCTCGATGTATCCCTCGGTGATGCGCAGCGGCGGATGTTCCGGGTTCTCCACCACCGGGGTGGACAGATCCGCCCCGGCGTCGAACAGGTCGTTCTGGATCTGGGTGAGAACTGCGCGCATCGGCTCGTCCGGACTGCCCAACGCCACCGCGACTCCCAGGGCCGCGTTGGCCTCGTCGCAGTCGGCGTAGGCGATCAGCCGCGGGTCACCCTTGGAGACCCTGGAGAAATCACTCAGGCCGGACGTCCCGTCATCGCCGGTGCGGGTATAGATGCGGGTCAGATGCACTCCCATGAGTGCAACGGTACGCGCCCCGCGGTCAACTAAACTCATGGCTGTGGGCGAGCGTTTCCTGGTGACCGGGGGCAACCGGTTATCCGGCGAGGTCGCCGTCACCGGTGCCAAGAACAGCGTGCTGAAACTGATGGCGGCAAGCCTGCTCGCCGAGGGCACCACCACCATCACCAACTGCCCCGACATCCTCGACGTGCCGTTGATGGCCGAGGTGCTGCGCGGGCTGGGTGCCAACGTCGAACTGGACGGCTCGACGGTCCGCATCACCTCACCCGACGAGCCGAAGTACGAGGCGGACTTCGCCGCGGTCCGGCAGTTCCGCGCTTCGGTCTGCGTGCTCGGTCCGCTCGTCGGTCGCTGCAAGCGCGCGCGGGTGGCGCTCCCCGGCGGCGATGCGATCGGCTCGCGCCCGTTGGACATGCACCAGTCCGGGCTGCGTCAGCTCGGCGCGCACTGCGCGATCGAGCACGGCTGTGTGGTCGCCTCCGCCGACCACCTTCGCGGAGCCGAGATCCAGTTGGAGTTCCCCTCGGTCGGCGCGACGGAGAACATCCTCATGGCCGCGGTGCTCGCCGAGGGCGTGACGACCATTCACAACGCCGCGCGCGAGCCCGACGTCGTCGATCTGTGCGAGATGCTCAATCAGATGGGCGCGCAGATCGAAGGCGCCGGCACCCCGACGCTGACCATCACCGGAGTGCCCAGGCTGCATCCCACCGAGCACCGCGTCATCGGCGACCGGATCGTCGCGGCCACATGGGGCATCGCCGCGGTCATGACGCGCGGTGACATCTCGGTCAGCGGGGTGGACCCGGCGCACCTGCAACTGGTCCTGCACAAACTGCACGACGTCGGCGCCACGGTCACCCAGTCCGATGACGGCTTCCGGGTGGTCCAGTACGACCGGCCCAAGGCCTGCAATGTGGCCACACTTCCGTTCCCCGGGTTCCCGACCGACCTGCAGCCGATGGCGATCGCGCTGGCCGCCATCGCCGACGGCACGTCGATGATCACCGAGAACGTCTTCGAGGCGCGGTTCCGCTTCGTCGAGGAGATGATCCGGCTGGGCGCCGACGCCCGCACCGACGGCCATCACGCGGTGGTCCGGGGGATCCCGCAGCTCTCCAGCGCGCCGGTGTGGTCCTCCGACATCCGGGCGGGCGCGGGCCTGGTGCTGGCCGGCCTGGTGGCCGACGGGGAGACCGAGGTCCACGACGTGTTCCACATCGACCGCGGCTACCCGATGTTCGTCGAGGACCTCCTGAGTCTGGGCGCGGAAATAGAACGAGTACACTGAGCGTTACAACGGCAGCGCTCCGGAACCCGCCCGGTTTCCACCGGAGGCACGGAAGCACCCGTTGACCCGTTACACAAGGTGAAGTACGCTGGCAGGGTTGCCCTGCTCGCGGGCTTTTCGCGGGTGTGTTGTTTGAGAACTCAATAGTGTGTTTGGTGGTTTTTGTTTGTTGTT
>JBAXCK010000152.1:0-6090 GCA_037141465.1 Mycobacteriaceae bacterium
ACCGACGAAGACGAGACCGACGAAGACGAGACCGACGAAGACGAGACCGACGAAGGCGAGACCGACGACGAGGCGGTCGCGTCCCCACCGGCGTCGGAGGACCCCCGGCCGCGGCGAGACAGCGGCCCACAGCTCAGCCACGATCCCCGTCCCGCCCGCCGCGGTATCGGCGCCGAGGAGATGGCGCCGGACCCGGTCGACCAGTCCGTCGATCTGGCCGGACTGGTGGCCGCTCAGGACGGTGACGTCGAGGAGTTACGGACCTATTTGAAGTCCTCGGGCGGCACGTTGTTCGGCGGGCAGAGCATGGCCGACGATCTGGCTCGCCGCGGCGTCGACACCGACGCCGACGGTCGGGATCTCCCGACCATCGCCGGCGGGGTCAGGCCTGCGCCGCGGCTGGAGGGAGGAAGGGGCGCCGCGCTTCGACACGCCGCCATCGCCTTCGGCCAGTCGGCGCTGGCGGTCATCTTCGGCGCGGGTCTCTTCATCGCTTTCGATCAGCTGTGGCGCTGGAACAACCTTGTGGCGCTGGTGCTTTCAGTCCTCGTCATCCTCGGTCTGGTGGTGGCGGTACGGGTGGTCCGCAAGACCGAGGACATCGCGAGCACCCTGATCGCCGTCGCCGTCGGCGCTCTGGTGACTTTGGGGCCGCTGGCCCTGCTGCAATCGACCTGAGACCCGGCGTGCGCCCAGCGATCAAGGTCGGTCTCTCGACGGCGTCGGTGTATCCGCTGCGGACCGAGGCGGCTTTCGAGTTGGCTGCCGAGCTGGGCTATGACGGTGTGGAGCTGATGGTGTGGGCCGAACCGGCCAGCCAGGACGTCGGGGCGATAGCCAAACTGTCGAACCGCTACCAGATGCCGGTGTTGTCCGTGCACGCGCCGTGCCTGTTGATCTCGCAGCGCGTATGGGGCGCAGACCCGATTCCCAAACTGACGCGCAGCGTCCACGCCGCCGAACGGCTCGGCGCGCAGACCGTCGTCGTGCACCCGCCGTTCCGCTGGCAGCGCAAGTACGCGGCCGGGTTCAGCGAGCAGGTCGCCGAGCTCGAGGAGCGCAGCGACGTCATGGTGGCTGTGGAGAACATGTTCCCGTTCCGGGCCGATCGCTTCTTCGGCTCGGGGCAGTCGTCGATCGAACGGATGCGCCGGCGCGGCGGTCACCCCGGTGTCGGGATCTCCGCCTTCGCCCCGTCCTACGACCCGCTGGACGGCGACCACGCCCACTACACGCTGGACCTCTCGCATACCGCGACGGCCGGCTCAGATGCGCTCGACATGGCCGCCCGCATGGGGGAGGGGCTGGTGCACCTGCACCTGTGCGACGGCAACGGAGCGTCCACCGACGAGCATCTGGTGCCCGGCCGCGGCACCCAGCCCACCGTCGAGGTGTGCCAGATGCTGGCCGGCAGTGACTTCACCGGTCACGTCATCTTGGAGGTGACCACCTCCGACGCGACCACCAAAGCCGAACGTGAGAGCCTTCTGTCTGAATCACTCCAGTTCGCCCGCACGCATCTGCTGCGTTGATGTCCAGGAAGGGCCGCAACGATTTCCACGATCCCACGGTTCTCGGAGGCGATGACTCTGCACCCCGCCGGTGACGGCGCGTTCGACGGCCATCTCAGCGAGCACTGGACCATCGGCCCGAAGATCCACGGCGGCGTGATGGTCGCGCTGTGCGCCAAAGCGGCGACCCTGGGGTATCGGCGCGACGGTGACACAGCCGACCCGGTGGCGGTATCGGTCAATTTCCTGTCCGCTCCCGACCCCGGTCCGGTCCGATTGCGCACGGCTGTGCGCAAGCGCGGCCGCCGGATCGGACTCCTCGACGTCGAACTGATGCAGGGCGATCGTGCGTGCGTGCATGCCGTGGTCACCCTCGGTGAGGCCGAACACGACAGCGAGCCGCTGATGTCGGTCCATCCCGCGGTGCGGTCGATGACACCCGTCCCACCCGGCGATGTGCCGGCGATCGGACCGGGGCACCCGGGCGCAGCGATCAACAACCTCGCCCGCGGCTGCCTGATCCACCCGCAGATCGCCGAGACCCTCGCACCGGGCGAGGCTCCGGAGTTCCGGATCTGGGTGCGGCCACGTACCGATCACGTCGACGAGTTCTTCGCGCTGATGTGCGGTGACATCTCGCTGCCGGTGTCCTACGCGGTGGGCCGCCGGGGCTGGGCGCCGACCGTTCAGCTCACCGCGTATCTGCGCGGCCGGCCGGCCGACGGCTGGCTGCGGGTGGTGTGCACCGCCACCCAGATCGGCCAGGACTGGTTCGACGCCGACCACACGGTGCTCGACTCCAGTGGGCGCATCGTCGTTCAGACCCGCCAGCTCGCTCTGGTGCCCGGGCTGTAGCCGAAGGTCGGTAGGGTCTTTCCCATGGTCAGAATCGCGATCATCGGCGGCGGCAACATGGGCGAAGCGATCCTCGCCGGACTGCTGCGGTCGGGTCGGCAGGCCAAGGACCTCGTGGTCTCCGAACACGTCGGGCAACGGGCGGAGTACCTGTCGGAGACGTACAAGGTGCGGCTGGCCTCGGTGGCCGACGCGGTCGAGAACGCCTCCTTCGTGATCCTCGCGGTCAAGCCCGGTGACACCGAGCCGGTGGTCAACGAGATCGCCGAGGCGGCCGCGCGTGCCGAGGGCCACGCAGCCGAGCAGGTTCTCATCAGTGTGATAGCCGGCATCCCGACGGCCTTCTTCGAGTCACGCCTGCCGGCCGGATCCCCGGTCATCCGGGTGATGCCGAACACCCCGGCCCTGGTCGGCGCCGGCGTGAGCGCACTGGCGGCCGGCCGTTTCGCGACACCGGATCAACTTGCCGAGGCGGCGGAGCTTTTCCAGAGCGTCGGTCGTGCCGTCTGCGTGCCGGAATCCCAACTCGATGCGGTCACCGCGGTGTCCGGGTCCGGCCCGGCGTACTTCTTCCTGTTCGTCGAGGCGCTCGTCGACGCAGCCGTGGCGGCCGGTTTGAGCCGGCCGGTGGCCACCGATCTGGTGGTGCGCACCATGGCCGGATCGGGCCAGATGCTGTTGGAGCGGCTCGAAGCGCCGGCGGGCTCCGGTCACGGCGGGCCGACCACCGCGGCGGCCGAGCTGCGCGCGATGGTGACGTCGCCGGGTGGGACCACCGCCGCTGGCCTGCGTGAACTCGAGCGGGCGGGGCTGCGGGCCGCGGTGGCCTCGGCGGTGGAGGCTGCAAAAACACGCTCTGAGCAGCTAGGAATTACATCAGAGTAGTTTGAGAAATTCCTGGCGGATTAACAAACACCCGTCGCACTAACCACATCCGCCACGCTATTGTCCTCATGTAAGCACGGGTGGGGGCCAGCGGTGGGGAAGCCGCTGGAGCCGCCCGCGCCTGACCGGAATGGGTTGCGATGACGTCTATGAGCGGGCGGGATTCCGCTGGCGGGAAATCGGCACGGGATGCCGGCGCGGCTGAAGGTCAGCCGATCGCCCGGACGCAGTTCCTCACCGTCGCCGAGGTGGCCGCGCTGATGCGGGTCTCGAAGATGACGGTGTATCGGCTGGTGCACAACGGCGAACTCCCGGCCGTACGTGTCGGTCGCTCATTCCGCGTCCACGCCAAGGCGGTTCACGACCTGCTGGAGACGTCGTACTTCGACGCCGGTTAACGGCTCCGGTGCGGCCTTCGGTAAAGTGAGCCGCACTGCAGGTGCCTTTAAGAATGGCCTGTACGAATTGGCTTGTACGAATTGGCTTGTGAGAATTAGGTAGTGAGACACCCATGGGTTCAGTGATCAAGAAGCGGCGCAAGCGCATGTCGAAGAAGAAGCATCGCAAGCTGCTGCGTCGCACCCGGGTCCAGCGCAGAAAACTCGGAAAGTAATCTCCCGGGTCGCTCACCGCGCCACCACCGGCGGTGGTCGTTAGGCTGGCCGCATGCCATCCGCCACCTCCGATGCTCCGCACTACCCCAGGGTTGTGCTCGTCACCGGCGCGTGCCGGTTCCTCGGCGGATACCTGACCGCTCGCCTCGTACAGAACCCCCTGATCAAACAGGTGATCGCTGTCGACGCGATTCCGCCGAGCAAGGACCTCCAGCGCAGGATGGGCCGGGCCGAGTTCGTCCGCGCCGACATCCGCAACCCGTTCATCGCGAAGGTGATCCGCAACAGCGACGTCGATACCGTCGTGCACGCGGCAGCCGCTTCCTATGCGCCCCGTTCCGGTGGTGGCGCCACGCTCAAGGAACTCAACGTGCTGGGTGCCATGCAGCTGTTCGCGGCCTGCCAGAAGGCGCCCTCGGTGCGACGGGTGATTCTGAAGTCGACATCGGAGGTGTACGGCTCCGACCCGCACGATCGGGTGATGCACACCGAGGACAGCAGCAGCCGGCGCCCACCCGGCGAGGGGTTCGCGCGCGACAGCATCGACATCGAGAGCTACGCCCGCGGTCTGGGCCGCCGCCGGCCCGACATCGCGGTGACCATCCTGCGGCTGGCCAACATGATCGGTCCGGCGATGGACACTGCGCTGGCCCGCTACCTCGCGGGTCCACTGGTGCCGACCGCGCTGGGCCACGACGCCAGACTGCAGTTGCTCCACGAGCAGGATGCACTCGGAGCGCTGGAACGCGCCACGATGGCAGGCCGCGCGGGCACCTTCAACATCGGAGCCGACGGGATCATCATGATGTCCCAGGCGATACGCAGAGCCGGACGCCTGGCCCTGCCGGTGCCCACCTTCGCCGTTCGGGCGATCGACTCGCTGCGCAAGGCCACCACCAACAGCGAGCTCAATCGCGAACAGCTGGCCTACCTGACCTACGGCCGTGTGATGGACACCACCCGGATGCGCTCCGAATTGGGCTTCGAGCCCAAGTGGACGACAGCCGAGGCCTTCGACGACTTCGTCCGCGGGCGTGGCCTGACTCCGATCCTCGACCCGAAGTGGGTAGTCTCAGTGGAGAACAGGGCGGTTGCCCTGGCTGAGCGCTTCGGCTGAGGGGAGGTGGATGATGGCTGGGGAACCCAAAGCGAAAATCATTCCACTCCACGGCAATTCGGAGCGCACGAAGAACCGCACTGCCGCCCGACAGGCCGCCACCCGTCGCCATCCTTCTGCGGCTACCGACCCGATCGGTACGCAGGAGGAGATCGAGGCCGTCATCCGGGAGTTCGGCCAGCGCACCTCGGCGGTTAAGGCCCCGGCGGGGGAGTCACCGGCCTCCGACCTCGCCCAGCGCATCGCCGGGGCCGCCGATTTCCTGCGCAAGCGACTGACCGGGGAGTACCAGGTCGACGAGTTCGGATTCGACCCCCAGTACAACGACGCGGTCGTGATGCCGGTGCTGCGGTTCTTCTTCGAGAAGTGGTTCCGGGTCGACGTCAGCGGTATCGACAACATCCCCGAGACCGGGGCCGCGCTGATCGTCGCCAACCACGCCGGGACGCTCCCCTTCGACGGACCCATGCTGTCGGTGGCGGTACATGATCACCATCGCGGCCACCGCAACGTCCGACTCCTTGCCGCCGACATGGTGTTCGACATGCCGGTGGTCGGTTCGATGGCCCGCCGGGCCGGACACACCATGGCCTGCAACACCGACGCCAACCGCCTGCTGTCCCAGGGTGAGCTCACCGCGGTGTTCCCCGAGGGCTACAAAGGGCTGGGCAAGAATTTCCGGGACCGCTACAAGCTGCAACGCTTCGGCCGCGGCGGATTCGTCTCCGCCGCGCTGCGCACCGGCGCCCCGATCATCCCGTGCTCGATCGTCGGGTCCGAGGAGATCTATCCCATGCTGGCCGACGTCAAACTCCTCGCCCGCGTCCTGGGGTTGCCCTACTTCCCGGTGACTCCGTTGTTCCCCTGGGCCGGACCGGCGGGATTGGTGCCGCTGCCGTCGAAGTGGCACATCGCGTTCGGCACCCCGATCGACACCACGGGTTATGACGAGCACGCCGCCGATGACCCGATGGTCACCTTCGAATTGACCGACCAGGTCCGCGAGACCATCCAGCAGACGCTGTTCGACCTGTTGACCAAGCGCCGCAACCCGTTCCTGGGCTAGTTCTTTCGGCCCTAGTTTTTTCGGCCCTAGTTTTTTCGGCCC
>JBAXCK010000153.1:0-6070 GCA_037141465.1 Mycobacteriaceae bacterium
CCCGCTCCCGCCGAACCCACCGCCTGAAGGAGACCACCGTGGCCGAATGGATCAACGTCGACGCCGGGGAGTTACGCCGCGCCGCCGAGACACATCGCCGTACGGCGGAACGGCTCAGCGCCGTGCCAGCCGGCCACGCCGACATCATGGCGAGCCTGGAGTCGCTCGGCCCGGTGTTCGCCGAACTACGGGACGCCGGCCGCGAACTGCTCGAGCACCGCCGCACCTGCTATCTGGAGCAGGCAGCCGCGCATGCCGATCTTGCCGACACCCTGGTAATGGCGGCAGATGCATGGGAGCAGCACGAGGCTGCCTCCGCGCGCCGGATGCAAAGGCTGCAGTGACAGTGGAGCCGGACCCCAGATTCGATGCGCTTCATCCCAGCGGACAGATCCTCTTCCGTTCCTGTCGCGGCGGGTACCTCCACAGTGTCGTGCTGGGTGAGTCGACGGTGGACTTCGGTGCCGACGATCTCGTCAGTGCTGTTTTGCTCACTGCGCGGGTGTCTCATCTGCGGGCCGTCATGGACATCCGCCGGCAGATCATCGACTCGGGCTTCACCCCGTCAGCGGAATTGGCGGCGCCGCGCGACCTCGAGGCCGCCGAGGCGGAGTTGGTGAATCATCGGCTTGTTGCTGACTCGGTGTGATGACCGGCGGCAGGCCGACTCGTCCGTCGCCGAACAAGTCCCGCGCACGGTGAAGCAGCACCGCCAGCTCATCGATCTGCTCCTGCAGGCTGTCCACGTCATCGACGGTAGGACCGTGGCCGCGGGCGCTGCAAACCAGATCAGGTGGATTGTGGAATCTCGGCGTTGATCCGGTCGAGCAGTTCGCCGTAGCGGCGCGCTTCGCGGTGAGGGCCGGGCTTGCCGCTGCTGATCAGTCCGGCGGCCAGCCGCCGCTGCGGGTCGGCCCAGATGACGACGTTGGTCAGCCCGGTGTGTCCGAACGCGGCGGGCGCGTTGCGACCGAACGGGCCGAACCGTTTGGAGCCGAGCATGTACCCGGTTCCCCAGCGGATCGGGGCCAGTCCGGTCGCCACGTCGGGCCGCAGTCGTCTCGCTTCGGCGACCGCTGCCCGCAGTGTGTCGGGAGTCATCACGTGCACGCCATCGAGTTCACCCCCGCGGCGAAGGATCTCGGCGAAGCGGGAAAGTTCGTCTGCGGTGGACACCGTGCTCGAGGACGGCACAACGCTGGTGAGGAACCTCGGCGTGTTGGAGAACGGGATGATCTGCTGCATCGAGCCACCGAGTGCGATGCGCAGCGCGGCGCCGATCGGGGCCGGCAGCGGCGCACCTGTCACGTGGCTCGGTGCGACGAGCGGCACATCGGCGGCGGCCACGCCGTAGTTGGTCCAGCGGAAGCCCAGGGGTTCGAGAATCTCGGTGGCGAGGATCTCGCGGATGTTGCGGCCGGTGGCCGCCGAGACGATCTCGCGGAGCAACGGCCCCCACGTCAGTCCGTGGTAGATATGCATCAGACCTGGCCGGTGGATCGGTTTGAGCTCGCCGAGCATCTCGCGGGCGTACTCGCTGTCGTTCATGCGTTTGAGGTCCGGCCGCGGGCCGGTGGCGAACGGCACTCCGGCGCTGTGTGTCATCACATGCCGGATGGTGGTGCGATGTTTGCCGTGGCTGATGTAGCCCGGCAGGTAGTCGCACACGCGGTCGTCGAGGGAGAAGGCGCCCCGCTCGACGAGCATGTGCACCACCGTCGTGGTGATCGCCTTCGCCCCGGAGTAGACGCAGAACGGCGTCTGAGTGCTCACCGGAACCAGTTCGGCTTCGGGCGGATCGGTGGGAGCGTTGCCCCACGCGTGGCCGATCGCACGGTTGAGGACGACGGTGCCGTTGTAGCGCAGACACAACTGGATGGCCGGTTGCATACCGGCCCGGTACCAGTGCCGGACGGATGTCCAGATGTTCTCGACGGCGCTGGTCGGGATTTCGCCGTGGTCCTCGGCGCCCATCTTGGTCACGGCGTCGAGATCGGTGGGGACGGCGATCCTGCCGTGGCGATCGGTCGTCACGCTGCCCGATGCAGCATGGCGCTGAGATGAGGCTGCACCGGCTCGCCCACCGCCGCCATAGATAGGGTGTAAACGAGTTCATCACCGTCGATCCGGATCGAACGGCACACCGTTGCAACGTCTTTCGCAGTGCTGGTAAGCCCGATGACGGCGGAGGTCAGTTCGATCACCAGTGCGCCGTCCTCGACGATGACGGTGCCCTCGTCGACCTCGGTGACACCGCTGGGCTGGGCGAGCACGAGTTCGATCCGGCCTTCCCGGGGCACCCGCAGATAGCCGGCCTCGGCGTGCAGTGGCTGACCCTCCACCGACCGGGTGCGTTGGGTGTAGCTCAGGAACGGCTTGCCGACATGGGCGAAGGTGACCTCCTCGAGGTAGTCGAACGCCTCGATGGTCGGGTAGTCACCACTTCCTCGCCCTGCCCAGGTACCGACCAGCGGTGCCAGCACCGCGACACCGGGATGAATCGTCACAGAAGTCCGCCCTACAGCGGTCCGACGAGTTCCACCCAGTTGCCGTCCGGGTCGGCTACGAACAACCAGCCCATGCCGGGCACCGGTGCGAACTCGGCCAGCGGCTGGACCATCTGGTAGCCCGCGTCGGTGATCTGCTTCGCGGTCTCGGTCAGGTTCTTCACCACCAGGGTGAAGTAGCGGATGCCGGCCTGAGCATGGCCCCCACCCGGCGCCGCGGCTTGGGCCGGCGGCTTGTCGAGTGTGACGAGCTTGATCACCACGCTGTTGCCCACGCCGTAGCGCTTCATGGTTCCCCCCGGGAAGTCGAGTTCTCCCTGCAGGGGGAGGCCGAGGAATCCTTCGTAGAACGCCACCATCTCCGCGAGGTTGGTGGTCACCACACCGACTTCGACGCTGGGGGCGAGTAGTTCGACAGCCATGGGTGGAGGTCCTCTCTAGTTTCTGGTCCCGACGGTGATCAGATCGAACACGCCGCGCGTCCACAACGGCCGGCGGACGCGGTGCTGGTCGGCGAGCGCGAAACCTGCTCCGAGGAACAGCGCGCGCATCTCCTGCGGAGATGGATTGTGTGCGGGGTTCGACAGACCTGAGCTGAGCCGACGCAGAATCGGCGGCGCCGGGGGGCTGATGGTGGCGACCGCGGCGAGACCGCCCGGCGCGAGGACGCGGTGGAACTCCCGCATCGCTGCCGGCTGGTCGAAGAAGTGAAAGGCCGACGTGCTGACCACCGCGTCGAGTGCGCCGTCGGCGAAGGGCAAGCGCTCAGCCCGTCCCTTGCGCCACTGGACCTCAGGACGGCGGGCCTGCGCCTGGGCCAGCATTCCGTCGGACATGTCGACCCCGTACACCTCGTCGGGGTCGAGTTCGTCGTGGATTCGGGTGGCCAGAATTCCTGTTCCACAAGCGACGTCGGCGATCCGGCGGGCGCCGGCGATCCTCAGAACGGCGATGACCTCATCCTGCGCGGGCTGATACACCAGGCGTTGAAGCGCCGGGGCGTCATAGAGCGGTGCGGCCAGACTCCAGAATCCGGTGACGACATCGTTGAACCGCCGTCCGGGTGTCGCCACGTCGGCGAGTCTAGTTGGTGGGCACGCTCCGCAGCAGCGGAGTGCGGTGCGGGCCGCGGGCAAGGCTCGCGACGGCGGAGACGATGTTGGCGGCGGTCGGGAAGATGCCGTCCGGGTCGCACAGTCGCATGAGCCGCTGCACCTCCGGCCCCGCGATCAGCACCCAATCGACCTCCGAACGGGCGCAGTGCGACTGCAGCCGATGCAGCGCGGAGTAACCGGCGGTGCCGAAGAAGCGCAAGTGCGAGAGGTCGAGCACCAATTGACGGTGATCGCTCATGCTCGCGACGATGCCGTCGAGGACGGACGTCTCGGCGGACGCGTCGATCTCACCGGAGACGACGATCAGGACGGTGGTCGGACTCAGTCGCCGGACGTGGAATCCGATCTTCTCCGGTGCCGATCGTGTGTCCGTACCGGCGTACCTGGCCGTAACCATGACGCCTCCTTAAGTCGTGGAAAGGGATGAAATCCGGGATGACTCAGGGCCTGTTCTCTCAACCTCTTGTGAACGCTCTTGTGAACGTACTACGGATCGAGTCGCCCAGCCATAAGCCGGAGCAAATCCGCATCAATACTGCTCAATGGCTATTAATCGGTAGCACTTCATTGCGAAAGGGCCCGTAAAGCGGCGGTATCGGGGCGAATGACGACGAATTCCGCATCGGGTTGCGCCGTCTGCACACGATGCCGCGTATCGTCGGATCCAACTATGAGCTATCCGCCTGGGCCGCAGGTGCCTGCCTGCTACCGCCACCCCGACCGCCCCGCTTATGTCGGCTGCACCCGATGCGGTCGGCCGGTCTGCCCGGAGTGCATGCGCGGCGCTGCTGTCGGCCATCAATGTGTGGACTGTGTCCAGGTGGCCACGCAGGCCGCACCGGCGATCGCGACCACGCGGACTCCGGTGGTGACCTATGCCCTGGTCGCGGTCAACGCCGCCGTATTCGCACTGCAGATCGCCGACGCAGGACTGCAGAGTCGGCTCGCGTTGGTCCCGGCTCTGGTCGCTCACGACGGGGAGTACTACCGCCTTGTCTCATCGGCCTTCGTGCACTTCGGCCTGGTGCACATCCTGTTCAACATGTATGCGCTCTATGTGCTTGGGCCGCCCCTGGAACGCAGTTTCGGGCGGCTGCGATTTGCGGCGCTGTACGCACTGAGTGCACTAGGCGGCTCGGTCATGGTCTACCTGTTCTCACCGTGGGCCGCGCAGACCGCCGGTGCATCGGGGGCGATCTTCGGGCTCTTCGGAGCGACACTGGTGGCGGCCAGAAGGCTCAATCTCGACGTGCGCTGGCTGATCGGGCTGGTGGTGATCAACCTGGTGATCACATTCGGATTCCCCGGCGTCAGCTGGCAGGGTCACGTCGGGGGGCTGATCGTCGGCACCCTGGTCGCTGCGCTGTACGTGTATGCGCCCCGTCTGGTCGCAGCCAGCGCCGGCACGGCTCTGCTTGCGCTGTTTGCGATCCTGATCTATTGGCGAACCGGCGCCATCATGGATCTGATGGCCGAGATGATCGGCCGGCGCTAGAAGCGCACCAGGCTGAACGGATAGGTGAACGTCCCGCCTGGGGCGTTGTCGCAACCGACGTCGAAGGTCGAGTCCATTTTGCCGGTTAGTGTCACGGCGTCCCAGGTGTAGACGTCGTGGGTGGGGATGATCGGCCCGTAGTAGACGTTGCCGCACCGCAGTCCGTCGGGAACATCCACGGCGAGGGTCCAGGTTCCGTTGGCCTGATTAGCCCGTCCGTACCACTGGAACGCCTTGGCGATCGGCATC
This sequence comes from Mycobacteriaceae bacterium, assembly GCA_037141465.1. Taxonomy (GTDB): domain Bacteria; phylum Actinomycetota; class Actinomycetes; order Mycobacteriales; family Mycobacteriaceae; genus Mycobacterium. The sequence goes on from JBAXCK010000153.1 coordinate 5,367, forward strand.
GGATTGGCCGACACCAGGGCGCAGGTGTCCAGCGGGGCGGGCGGGTCACAGGAACTGAAGGAGAACAGCCAGGTGTGGAAGTCGTAGCGGCCTTCGACGATCGCGCTGTAGTGACCGATCTGCAACCGCGCCCCCGCCGGTGCGGCCAGCCCGAGCGCGAGCGCCGCCGTCGCCACACCGGCGGTGAGGGCCCGCAAGATCCGCATGAGGGGAATCTAGACGCCCCGGGTGCGGGTTGACGGCGATCTTCAGGAATTCCCTCCGCGACAGCGATCCCGGCGACCGGTACCATCACGCCTCGGTGAGCACTGCGACTCAGGTGAGGACCCACACGCCGGCGCAGCGATTGCGCACCGGCGTGATCGTCGGTGCCCTTGGAGTCGTCTTCGGCGATATCGGAACCAGCCCGATCTACACCCTGCAGACCGTCTTCAACCCGGCCGATCCACACCCGGTGCCGATCAACATCAACAATGTCTACGGCGTGGTGTCACTCATCTTCTGGTCGGTGATGCTCATCGTCACGCTGACCTACGTCATGCTGGTGATGCGAGCCGACAATGACGGCGAGGGTGGGGTGATGGCGTTGATCACCCTTGTCCGCCGGTTCGCGGACAAGTCCAGTCCCCGCGTAGTTACCGCGCTGTCAACTCTCGGAATCCTGGGTGCCGCACTGTTTTTCGGTGACAGCATGATCACTCCGG
>JBAXCK010000154.1:0-6058 GCA_037141465.1 Mycobacteriaceae bacterium
GCCGCGCTCATTGCCGCGCCGCGAGACTGGCGAGCGACCGACGGACGTGCTGTGCGGGCGGCCGCGGCGGCGGGCGTCCGTTGCGGCAAGCTACGGGCCACCGCCGCCCGCGCGGGCACCGACCGCTCGGCGGCGGAGTGTGAGGGCCGGGCCGGAGTGTCGTCGGCGGAGGCGATCGCCGGTGCGATGACGCCGCCGACGCCCAGCATCACCGCGAGTGCACCCACCCGGCCCACGTATCGAGCCGGCCGGCCGAAATCCGTCACGACCGCCCCGTCTTTCATGAGAACTAACTGTCAGGTATATCACAGGAAATTGCTGATCAGGGGCAACGTCCTGGGCCAACTCGCCACCGCGGCGGTGCCGTGGTGACAAGATTCCCGAAGAGGACTCCAGGAGGACACGTGGCGGACAGCCCACAGAAGAAGGCCACCAAAAAGGCCACCAAGAAGGCACCCGCCAAGAAGGCGCCCGCCGCCAAGACGGCCCCCAAGGTGGCCGCAAAGAAGTCGGCGCCCAAGAAAGCAGCGCCCAAGACGCTGCGCGGCGGTGAGACCGTCACCCGGGCCAAGCGGATGGGCGGCTGGGACTTCGCGACCTGGCGGATGGCCACCGACGATCCGGTGATGCGCTCGACCATCCTGGGCCTGCTGGTGCTGGACCGGAGTCCGGACTGGGACCGGCTGTGCGAGCGCTACGAGCGCGCCACCCGGTTGGCGCCGGTGCTGCGCTCCAAGGTCGTCGAGGGTCCGCTGGACCTGCAGACCCCGCGCGTGGTGGTCGATCCGAACTTCGACCTGGGCTGGCATATGACTCGGCTGGCCATGCCGAAGGGCTCGACGTGGGGCGACGTCTTGGACTTCGCGCGCCGGCAGTCGATGACCGACTTCGACAAGGAACGTCCGCTGTGGCGGGTGACGGTGCTCGAGGATCTGCCCGGCGGCAAGTCCGTGGTGATCCAGAAGCTGCACCACGCCATCGCCGACGGCCAGGGCGCGGTGCAGTTGGGCATGGCGCTGCTGGACTTCGACGAGAACGGCACCGACCTGGGCCCGATGCCGCCGGAGCCGGAGCCGGTGGTGCTCGACACCAAGGGCTTCCTGCAGGCGGTGGTGCGCAACAACGTCGGCTGGGTGGCCAAGACCGTCGAGGACGTCGTCAAAGGCATTGGTCCACTGGCGCTTTCGGCGATCAAGAACCCCAAGGAGTTGTTCGGCAAGGTGGTCGGCACCGCGGAGTCGGTGCGCAAGTTCACCAAGGTCCCGCTCGGCCCGCTCTCACCGATCCTGCAGGGCCGCAGCATCAACTACCACTTCGACACCATCGACATGGACTTCGCCACGTTCCGTGAGACGGCCAAGACGCGCGACCGCACCGTCAACGATCTGTTCCTGGCGGCCATCAGCGTCGGCATGTACCGCTTCCACGAGAAGATGGGCCGCCCGGTCGACGAGCTGCGGATGAACATGCCGATCTCGCTGCGCACCTCCGAGGACCAGAGCAATGCGGTCACCATCGCGCGTTTCGAGATCCCGGTGAGCAACGTCATCGACGACGTGCTGGAGGCGGCGGCCAACACGGTGCGCAGCTGGCGCGCCGAGCCGGCGCTGAAACTGGCCGACTACATGGCCGAGCTGAGCCGCTTCCTGCCCCCGGAGATGGTGTCGGCCGCCGCGCAGACCTCGGATCTGACCGCCTCCAACGTGCCGGGTGTGCCGGTGCCGGTGTGGCTGTCCGGGGCCAAGGTGGAGCTGATGTACCCGCTGGTCGGCACCATCGGTGCGGCCATCAACGTCACCATGCTCACCTACAACGGCACGGCCAGCGTCGGGGTGAGCACCGACGACGCCGCCGTCGGTGATCGCGGCGCGCTCATCGAGGCGCTGCGGGAGGGCTTCACCGAGGTGGTGGGCGAGGCGATCCTGCCCGGCGATCCTCTGACGCGCTGATCACGGCGCGCTGATAACGGTTACGACTCGGTCGGCGGTCAGCCGCGCGCGCTGCCAGTGACTTCCCGGCAAGCCGCGTTAGTTTCCTGGCGTGTCCGAGATGGATCGTCGCCGCTTCCTGGCCTCGCTGGCCGCGGCGGCCCTGGGCGGAGTCGGCCTGGCCTACACCACCATCGACACCACCCGCCCCCGTGGGATCGTCGCCGACACGGTGCCGGCGGCTTCGACGAGATCCCTGGGCCTGCTGCCGCCGCCTGCTGCCGCCAGTCGCGTGCCCCTGCCCGGCGGCGGGGTGCTCAATTCACTGCCCGGTGACGGCGACCTGCTGGCCCTGACCGTCGACGACGGCGTCAACAGCGAGGTGGTGCGCGCCTACACACAGTTCGCCAAGGACACCGGTGTGCGGCTGACCTACTTCGTCAACGGCGTCAACGACTCGTGGACGCAGAACTCCGATCTGCTGCGGCCGCTGGTGGAGTCCGGTCAGATCCAGCTGGCCAACCACACCTGGTCGCATCCCGACCTCACCACCGTCGGCAGCTCGGAGATCGCCGATCAGCTGCGCCGCAATGACCGGTTCATCTCCGATGTGTACGGCGTCAGCGCGGCGCCGTTCTTCCGTCCCCCGTACGGCAACCACAACGCCGAGGTGCGCGCCATCGCCGCCGACCTCGGCTACACCGCCACCACATTGTGGAACGGGTCGCTGTCGGATTCGACGCTGATCACCGAGGACTACATCAAGGCGATGGCCGACAAGTACTTCGTCGGGCAGGCGATCGTCATCGGCCACCTCAACCACCTGCCGGTGACGCACGTCTACGACGCCCTGGTGGACATCATCCGGGCCCGCGCGCTGCGGACGGTCACCCTCAACGACGTGTTCCTGCACTGAACGGGTGAGCGAGGGGGCAGGATGCACCCATGCAAAAAGGTTTACTGATCACCGGCATCGCGATGGCGCTGTTCGGCACACTGTTCACGCTTCAGGGTTTCGGGGCGGTGCAGGGCAGCCCGATGAGCAACACCACGACGTGGTCGGTGCTCGGTCCGATCATCGCGATCTTCGGGGTGGTGCTGGCGGTGATCAACCGGCCACGTGGGCGATGACGGTGTCGAACGCGTTGAGGATGAACTGATCGGCGATCGGGTCTGAGGACACCGGCTGCGAGGACTGCTTGACGATCGCCACGTTGCGGGTGCGGTCGATGTAGATCCACTGGCCGTGGATGCCGATCGCGCTGATCGCCTCCCGCCCGGGGGTGTGCCGGATCCACCACTGCGCGCGGTAGCTCCAGTCACCGCCGCCGAACGCGCCGGTGGATTCGGGCCCGTTGACGAACGCCTCGCGGCTGCCGCCCTTTTCGAGTGTGGCGATGATGTCCGGTGCGACGATCGCCTGCCCGTCGGCGACGCCGTCGTTGAGCATCATCATGGCGAAGCGCATCAGATCGCGCGGGGCGGCGTTGAGTCCGCCGCCGGCGACCAGCGTGCCGCAGCGGTCCAGCAGTACATAGGTTTCGGCCTCGGTGCCCAGCCGCGTCCACAGCACATCCGACAGCTGGTCCTGGAAGGACTTTCCGGTGGCCCGGTTGGTCACCCAGTTGACGACGTCGGTCTTGGGCGTCTGGTAGTGGAACACCTCGCCGTGGGCGTGCGCGGGATCTTTCTGCAGCGTCGCCAGGAAGTCGTAGATGCTGTCCGGGGCGCTCACGCCCGGAATCTCCAGCAGCCCCAGCGCCAATCCGTACCGCGCGACCCCCGAGGACAGATCGGCGTAGTCCTCGCTGAAGTCCATCGAGTTGACCATGTCGAGCACCTGGCCGACGGTCGCGCCGGCGAACGCCGATGCGCCATCCAGTTCCGGGATGATGTCGGTGATCTGACTGCCCTCGTCGAGCAGGCCGTCGGCGGAGGCTATCAGCGCGAACAGTCCGGTGAACGACTTGGTGACCGACATCATCTGGTGCGGGTGCGCGCCGTGCATGCCGTTGGCGTAGTGCTCGTAGACCAGTCGCTCGGGTGTCGCGACGACCAGTGAGTCGGTGTAGGTCTCGCGCAGGAAGTCCGCGAAGCCGGCGGGGGTGCCGTCGGGCCGGGTCACAGTCAGCGTCTCGATGCCCGGGTCGATCGCGAACGGCAGCGGTGTCACCTCTTCGGCTATGCGCACCGGCGCCGATGGGAACACCTCCCGCATGTGCAGATACGACCACCGGTTGAACGGTGCGGCCATCATGGCGTTGGTCCGGTTGACCCGCTTGTCCGGCGGCGCCGGGAACCCCACCATCAGCCCGAGTTCCTGCGCGGTCGCGTACGGGTCGTCAGTCACCGTCGCATCGTAGGCGCCCAAGTCGTAGGCGCCTAGACCTCGATGCGGGCGCCGATGATCGCGGTCCGGTCCAGTGGCAGGCCGAAGTACGCCGCGGAGTCGGCGGCGATGCGGGAGGTCGCGATGTAAAGCCGCTTACGCCAGCGCGCCATCGTCGGCGACGGCCCGGGCACGAGATCGACGCGGGACAGGAAGTAGGACACGGTCGCCGGGTCGACGGGCGGGTCGAGCCGCGCCAGCGCTGCCGGCACGTCGGGGTCCTCCATATAGCCGAAGCGGGCGGCGGCGAAGAGGATGCGGCCGCCCGGGTAGCCCAGATCATCGACGGAAATCCGGTCGGCCTCGTCCACCCTGGGCACCGACGGAGTCTCGATCGAGAGCACGATGACGCGATCGTGCAAGACCTGGTTGTGTTCGACGTTGGCGCGCAGCGCCATCGGCGCCGTCTCGCCAGCCCGGTTGAGGAAGACCGCCGTCCCGGGAACGCGTGCCAGCGGCGGACTGCGGTCCAGGATCCCGGTGACGAACTCGCGCAGCGGACCCTCGATCCGGGTGCGTTCGGCGGTGGAGATCTCACTGCCCTGCCGCCAGGTCATCAAGACGGTGAAGGTCAGCACTGCGATCAGCAGGGGCAGCCAGGCGCCGTAGGGCAGTTTGATGACATTGGCCGCCAGGAATGCGACATCAATGGTCAGCAGCGCCCCGCCGCCGATGACCACCAGCCACATGGGCGCCCGCCAATGTGTCCGTGCGATGTAGAGGAACAGCAGGGTGGTGATGGCGATGGTGCCCGCCACCGCCATGCCGTAGGTGTAGGCCAGCGCGGCAGAGCTGCGGAAAGTGAAGACCAGTGCTAGGACCGCGACGAGAAGCACACCGTTGATCCACGGCACGTAGATCTGACCCACGGTGGCTTCAGAGGTGTGCCGCACACGCAGCCGCGGCAGGTAACCCATCTGCACCGCCTGCGAGGCCACCGAGAACGCTCCGGTGATGACGGCCTGGGAGGCGATCACGGTGGCCGCGGTGGCCAGCACGATCATCGGGATCTGCGCCCACTGGGGTACCAGCAGGAAGAACGGCGCCTCGACCATGTCGTGGTCGCTGAGTAGTTCCGCACCCTGCCCGAAGTAGTTCAAGGTCAACGCTGGCAGCACCACGCCGAACCAGGCGACCGTGATGGCCCGTCGACCGAAGTGTCCCATGTCGGCGTAGAGGGCCTCGGCCCCGGTGACGGCAAGCACGATCCCGGCCAGCGAGAAGAACGCCGCCGACGGATAGCCGAGCACGAAGTCCACGGCGTAGGTGGGCGAGATCGCGCGCAGGATCTGCGGATGCATCGTGATGCCCCACACCCCGAGTGCGCCGATCGCGATGAACCACGCGAGCATCACAGGTCCGAAGAACCGTCCTACCATCTCGGTTCCCTTGCGCTGCATGGCGAACAGGGCTCCGATGACGATCGCGGTGATCGGTATGACGAGATCGGCGAACTCGGGGCCGAGGACCTTCATGCCCTCGACTGCGGAGAGCACCGAGATGGCCGGGGTGATCATGCTGTCGCCGAAGAACAGGGCGACCCCCAGGATGCCGATGGCGCTGAGCACCGCGACGGTGCGGGGATTCCCCTCGCCGTACCGGCGCAGCAGTGCGACGAGCGCCATCACCCCGCCTTCGCCGTCGTTGTCGACGCGCATCACCAGCATCACGTAGGTGATGGTGACGATGGCCATCACCGACCAGAAGATCAGCGAAATGACGCCGTAGACGTGGAGCTGGC
>JBAXCK010000155.1:0-6046 GCA_037141465.1 Mycobacteriaceae bacterium
GGTGAACTGGGACAGCCAGGGCGCGCCGCTGCAGAAAGCGCGAATGGGGTTACGCGAATGGCTGACGTGGTACAACGATCCTCATGTCAGACGGCTGGACCTTCCTCACCAACCACGGTCACGTGCTGCTGTGCCTGGCCCGCGGCGAGGAGCTGACGGCCCGGGAACTGGGCCTGAGGATCGGCATCACCGAGCGCGCCGTGCAGGTCATTCTCGCCGACCTGACCGGCGGCGGCTATCTCGCCAAGAAGAAGGTCGGCCGGCGCAACGTCTACACCGTCAACCGCCGGGGCCGGTTGCGCCACCCGCTGGAGGCCCACCACACCGTCGGTGAGCTCATCACCGCCCTGGAGTAGAGGACACGGGCACGGGCGGTAACGTCGCGTTCATGGAGATCTCTGGCAAGAACGTCATCGTCGTCGGCGGCGCCTCCGGGTTCGGTAAGGCCAGTGCGGAACTGCTGCACGCCCGCGGGGCACACGTCGCGATCCTCGACCGCGAGGGATCCGAAGGCAAGGCTGTCGCGGCCTCCGTCGGTGGTGAGTTCTTCGCCGTCGACGTCACCGACTTCGACCAGACCCAGGAGCGTCTCGACGCCGCCGTGGCCGCCCTGGGCGGACTGCACGTCATCCTCACCACCGCCGGCGGTGCCGTCGCCGAACGCACACTCGGTAAGAACGGTCCGCACAGCCTGGAGAGCTTTCGCGCGATCATCGACCTCAATCTCGTGGCCACGTTCAACATCAGCCGGCTCGCCGCCGCACACATGGCCAAGAACGAACCGGAGGGGAACGAACCGGAGGGGGAGGACACCGGCGAGCGCGGCGTCATCATCAACACCGCCTCCATCGCCGCATTCGAAGGGCAGATCGGGCAGGTGGCGTACACCGCTGCGAAAGCCGGCATCGCCGGTATGTGCCTGACCATGGCCCGGGATCTGGGCTCGCTGGGGATCCGGGTCCTGGCGATCGCACCGAGCCTGTTCGCCACCGGTCTGACCAAGGGCATCCCCGACGAGTACGCGGTGTCGCTGACCAAGGACGCGGCGTTCCCCAAGCGCCTCGGAAAGCCGGAGGAGTTCGCCAAGCTGGTCTACGCGATCGTCGACAACCCAATGCTCAACGGACAGTGCCTGCGCCTGGATGCCGGCCAGCGCTTCGGACCCAAGCTCTAAGGAGTACTCAATGCCCATTGCACTGACCGACGATCATCGCGAACTCGGCGACGTCGCACGCTCGTTCCTCACCGCGCAGAAGGCGCGATGGGCGGCCAGGGAACTGCTCGACGCCGACGAGGAGTCCACCCCATCGTTCTGGAACGAACTCGCCGAACTCGGCTGGCTCGGCCTGCACCTCGACGAGAGCCACGGCGGATCGGGATTCGGCATCCCGGAACTGGTGGTCGTCATCGACGAATTGGGCCGTGCCGTGGCGCCGGGTCCGTTCGTGCCCACCGTGGTGGTCTCCTCGGTGATCGCCGCGGCCGGTACCGACGAGCAGAAGGGCCGGCTGCTGCCGGGGCTCGCCGACGGATCTGTCACGGCCGCAGTGGGTTTCGGTGGTGACGTCTCGGTGTCGGGCGGTAAGGCTTCCGGGGACGCCGGCGTGGTGCTCGGCGCCGGGCTGGCCGACCTGCTGCTGATGGCCGCCGGAGACGACATGATTCTGGTGGAGCGCAACGGCGCAGGAGTGAGCGTCGAGGTGCCCGGCAACCTCGACCGCACCCGCCGTTCCGGGCATGTCCGGCTCGACGGCGCCGCCGCCGAAGTGCTTACCGGCGCGCGCGAGAGCGCTCTGGCGCGGGCGCGCACCCTGTTCGCGGCGGAGGCGGTCGGGGGTGCGTCGGACTGCGTCGACACCGCAGTGGAGTACGCGAAGGTCCGTGAGCAGTTCGGCCGCACCATCGCCACCTTCCAGGCCGTCAAGCACCATTGCGCCAACATGCTGGTGGCCGCCGAGTCGGCAGTGGCCTGCGTCTGGGACGCCGCCCGTGCAGAGGGCGAAGACGAGCACCAGTTCCGGCTGATCGCCGCCGCTGCCGCCACACTCGCCTTCCCCGCCTACGTCCGCAACTCCGAACTGAACATCCAGGTGCACGGCGGCATCGGCTTCACCTGGGAGCACGACGCGCATCTGCACCTGCGGCGCGCGCTCACGCTCCAGTCATTGCTCGGCGGCGACGGTCCCGCCACCGACACCTTCGCAATGACGGCCGCAGGGCTCACCCGGTCCAACAGTCTCGATCTGCCGGCCGAGGCCGAGGCGATGCGCGCCGGGATTCGCGCCGAAGCGCAACGGATCGCCGCACTCGACGAGAAGGCGCAACTCGACGAGCTCATCGCCACCGGATATCTGATGCCGCACTGGCCGAAGCCGTGGGGCCGGGCCGCCGGCGCGGTCGAGCAACTGCTGTGCGAGGAGGAGTTCGCCGCCGCCGGTATCACCCGCCCCGACTACGGCATCACCAGCTGGGTGATCCTCACCCTCATCCAGCACGGCACGCCGTCGCAGATCGAGCGGTTCGTCGAGAAGGCGTTGCGCAAGGAGGAGATCTGGTGCCAGCTGTTCTCTGAGCCCTCTGCCGGCTCGGACGCCGCCGCGGTCAAGACCAAGGCGACCCGCGTCGACGGCGGATGGACGATCAGCGGTCAGAAGGTCTGGACGTCCGGTGCGCACTACTGCAAACGCGGACTGGCCACCGTCCGCACCGACTTCGACGGGCCCAAGCACGCCGGCATCACCATGGTGATCCTCGACATGAAGGCACCCGGCGTGGAGGTGCGGCCGCTGCGGCAGATCACCGGCGGATCGGAGTTCAACGAGGTCTTCTTCAACGACGTGTTCGTCCCCGACGAGGACGTCGTCGGAGAACCCAACGCCGGCTGGACGGTGGCACGGGCCACCCTGGGCAATGAGCGGGTCAGCATCGGCGGCGGCACCGGTGGAGTGGCCCCGGCGACCGCATGGCTGGTCGACCTGACCAAGCGCAACGGTGACCGGGTCATCGGGGGGGTGCAGCGCACCGGACGTTTCCTGGCCGAGGACCACGCGCTGCGGCTGCTGAACCTGCGCCGCGCCGCCCGCAGCATCTCCGGCGCCGCGCCGGGCCCGGAGGGCAACATCACCAAACTGAAACTCGCCGAGCACTTCGCCGAACAGGGTGCGATCGCCGCCGCACTAGTGGGTCCGGAACTCGCACTCGACGACGGCGAGGCCGCGCTGGCCGCGCGGGCCGCGATGGGGGCGCGTGGCATGGCGATCGCCGGCGGCACCTCGGAGATCGCCCGCAATCAGATCGCCGAGCGGATCCTCGGCATGCCACGCGACCCGCTGATCAAGTAAGGCTGAACGCGCGCAGCCAGTCGAACCAGGCCGCCATGCCCTCACCGGTGCGCGCGCTGACCGGGAGGATGGCGGCCGACGGGTTCACCTGGCGCACCCGTTCGATGTAGGTGGCGACGTCGGCGTCGAGATGGGGCACCAGGTCGATCTTGTTCAGCAGCACCAGATCGACCGAGCGGAACATCACCGGATACTTCAGCGGCTTGTCCTCGCCCTCGGTCACCGAGTAGACCATCGCCTTGGCGTGCTCGCCGACGTCGAACTCCGCCGGGCACACCAGATTGCCGACGTTCTCGATGATCACCAGGTCCAGGGTGTCCAGATTCAGACCGTGCAGAGCGCGGTGCACCATCGGCGCGTCGAGATGGCATTCGCCGCCGAAGCCGTTCGAGGTGTTCAGCAGCGAGATCTGCGCGCCGCGGCCCTCGAGTGCGGCGGCGTCGATGTCGGTCGCGATATCGCCCTCGATGATCCCGATCCGAACCGCGCCGGCCAGTTCGTCGAGCGTGGCGGCCAGGACGGTGGTCTTACCGGAACCGGGTGAGCTCATCAGGTTCAGCGCACGCACCCCGTGGGAGTCGAAGGCCGTGCGATTCACTTCGGCGCGGTTGTCGTTCTCGGCGAAGATCGCCTCGAGCACCTCGATGCGTTCGCCGCCGGTGGCGTAACCGCTGTGGTCCCCGTGATCGTGCTCGTGATCGTGCCCGTCATGGTCATGACTGTGCACGGTCCCGTCGTCGTGGCGGTGGAATCGGCCCATCAGGAAAAACGACCTTTCACTGGGTCACCTTTCTACGGGGACACGTCGATGGAGGTGACGAGGAACTCCTCGCCGGCCACCACCTCGACATCGGGATTCTGGCACTTCGGGCATGCCACCGACCAGCGGGACTCGATCTCGGACTGCTCGCCGCAACCGCGGCACCGCACCCGGGCTGCCACCAGTTCGAGTTCCAGCTCGGCGTCTGCCATGTCCTCGTGCTCGCGCACCAGCGTCCAGCAGAATGACAGCGTCTCGGGAACCACCTGTCGAAGTGCGCCGACCTGAACTCGCACCACGTCGACGTGCCGGCCGGCGGCGTGCGGCTTGACCACACCGGCGATTGCATGGCACAGCGACAGTTCGTGCATCGGCAGCCACCCTAGGTCTAGCGTGGGCGGCGTGATCGTCCGGGTTCGCCTCGATATCACCGGCGTCGTGCAGGGTGTGGGTTTCCGCCCCGCGGTCGCGCGCATCGCCGCCCGGCATCGGCTGGCCGGCTGGGTGTACAACGACGCCGGTGCGTTGCACTGCGAATTCGAGGGCCGCGACGTCGACGTGGACGCCGCGATCGCCACGCTCACCGATGACCCGCCCCCGATGGCGCGCATAGAGGGCCTGGCGGTGACGGCGCTGGAACCCTGCGGCGAGACCGGCTTCGCGATCGTGGAGAGCCGAACCGGCGACGCATCGCGCACGCTGGTGCCACCGGACATCGCGATCTGCGCCGACTGTCTGCGCGAGATGCGTGACCCGGCCGACCGCCGCTTCGGGCATCCGTTCATCACCTGCACCAACTGCGGACCGCGCTACACCGTCATCACCGACCTGCCCTATGACCGCCCGTCGACCACGCTGGCCGGATTCCCGATGTGCGCGGCCTGCGAGGCGGAGTATCACGATCCTCTCGACCGCCGCTATCACGCGCAGACCATCGCCTGCCACGACTGCGGGCCGACGCTGTCGTCGCCGATCGCCGACGCCGCGGATGCGCTGCGGGCCGGCAAGGTCGTCGCGATCAAGGGCATCGGAGGGTTTCACCTGGCCTGCCGCGCCGACGACGACGCTGTCGTGACCACGCTGCGCGCCCGCAAGAACCGGCCCGCCAAACCGTTCGCCGTGATGGTGGCCGACCTCGACGCCGCGCGCGCGATCGCCGAGATCGACGACGCGGCGGCGGCCGCGCTGAGCAGTCCGGCCGCGCCGATCGTCCTGGTGCCGCGCACACCGGGCCCGGTGGCCGACGCCGTCGCGCCCGGCCTGGACGACCTCGGGGTGATGCTGGCCTACTCGCCACTGCACCATCTGATCTTCGACGCCGTCGGTCGCGGCGTCCCCCTGGTGATGACGTCGGCCAATCAGGGCGGCTCACCCATCGTCTACCGCGACGAGGACCTGGGGTGGATCGACGGTCTGGCCGACGCCGTGCTTCGCCACGACCGCCCGATCGGGGTTCCGTGCGAGGACTCCGTGGTCACCCTCGACGACGAAGGCAACGAACTGCCACTGCGGCGCTCCCGCGGATATGCGCCGCTGCCGGTCGCCGTGCCGCCGCGCGGCAGCGAGGTGATTCTGGCGACCGGCGGTGATCTGAAGACGACGTTCGCTCTGCTGTCCGGCGGATACGCGCATCTGTCGTCACACCTCGGCGACATGGCGGATGCGCGAACGCAGACGGCGTTCACCGGCGCGCTGGATCACCTCGCGTTCATGACCGATCAGCATCCCGGCGTCATCGCCTGCGACATGCACCCCGGGTACGCCACCACCGCCTGGGCGAAGCGGCACGCGGACGGCCGCCCGATCCTCGCGGTCCAGCACCACCACGCGCATGCGGTGTCGCTGCTGGCCGATCACGGCCGGTTGGGCACCGCGATGCTCGCGGTGACCTTCGACGGCACCGGATACGGCACCGACGGCACCATCTGGGGCGGGGAACTGCTCG
>JBAXCK010000156.1:0-6007 GCA_037141465.1 Mycobacteriaceae bacterium
CTGACAGTCTGGACACCAGAAGAGGTTCCGCCCCTCCATCACCGCGGTCCTGATCGTCGCTCCGCATAGCCGGCACGGCTCACCGGAGCGGCGGTAGACGTAGGTGCGCGGGCGTTTGGGGCCGTAGGACGGCGCGCCGAGATCATGCTCGGGACGCACCACGATGATCCTGCCGCGGCGCACACCGACCTTCATCAGCTCCACCAGATCCGCCCACGCCACCCGGAATTCCATTTCGTCGACGTCGCGGCCGGGGCGGTACGGATCGATCTGGTGACGGAACAGCAGTTCGCTGCGGTAGATGTTGCCCACCCCCGCGATCACCGACTGATCCATCAGCAGAGCCCCGATGGCCTTGCGGGACTTCGTGATCCGCGCCCACGCCGCCTCGGGGTCGGCGTCGGTGCGCAGCGGGTCCGGACCGAGCCGGTCGAGGATCGCCGACATCTGCGCGGCGTCCATCACCTCGCACGCCGTCGGCCCGCGCAGATCGGTCCCGTAGTCGGCGCCGACGATGCGCATACGCACCTGGCCCACCGGTTCGGGCATCGGCGTGCGGCTCTCCCGGAACGTCCCGTACAGCCCGAGGTGGATGTGCACGATGGCTGTCCCCCCGCCATCGACCGGGGCGTAGTGGTGGAACAGATGCTTGCCCCATGCCGACGCCTTCGTCAGCACCCGGCCGTCGAGTGTCGCCGCGTCGGTGAAGCGGCCCTGCGGGCTGGACACCCGCACCGGGGCGCCGGCGTAGCGACGGTGGTGCAACCGCGCGAGGCGGTGCAGGGTGTGGCCCTCAGGCACCGGGCACGGGTGGCGCGATGTGGGTGCGCTCGTAGCCGGCGAGGATGTCGATGCGGCGCTGATGGCGGGCGGCTTGCGACCACGGCGTGCTCACGAATGCGTCGACGATCGCCAGTGCTTCATCCAGCGAGTGCATGCGGCCGCCGATGCCGATCAGCTGTGCGTTGTTGTGCTCGCGGGCCAGCGTGGCCGTCTCGACGCTCCAGGCCAGTGCGCAGCGGGCGCCCGGCACCTTGTTGGCCGCGATCTGTTCGCCGTTGCCCGAACCGCCCAGGACGATGCCCAGGCTGCCCGGGTCGGCGACGGTGCGCTCGGCGGCGGCGATGCAGAAGGCCGGATAGTCGTCCTCGGCGTCATAGGTGAAGGCGCCGCAGTCGATCGGCTCGTGGCCCGCCGTGCGGAGATGGTCGATGATGGCCTGCTTGAGCTCGTAGCCGGCGTGGTCACTGCCGAGATAGACGCGCATGCCGGTCACCCTAGCTGTAATCGGGCGCCTCGGTACGGGTGCGCTTGAGTTCCCAGAAGTGCGGATACGCCGCCAGTGCCACCGAGGCGTCCCACAGTTTTCCGGCCTCCTCGCCACGGGGGATGCGCGACAACACCGGACCGAAGAACGCGACTCCGTCGATGTGGATGGTGGGCGTACCGACGTCGGCCCCCACCGGATCCATCCCGGCGTGGTGGCTGGCGCGCAGGGCATCGTCGTAGGAGCCGTCCTGGGCCGCGGCGGCCAACTCGGCGGGCAGTCCCGCCTCGGCCAGCGACTCGGCGATGACCTGCGGCAGATTCTTGTTGTCCCGGTTGTGAATTCGGGTGCCCATCGCTGTGTAGATCGGCCCGAGGACGGCCGCGCCGTGCGCCTGCTCGGCGGCGATGGCGACCCGCACCGGACCCCACGCCTGCTTCATCAATTCCCGGTACTGCTCGGGAAGGTCGCGGCCCTCGTTGAGCACTGCCAGACTCATCACGTGGAAGTGCACGTCGATGGACCGAACCTTCTCCACCTCGAGGATCCACCGCGAGGTGATCCAGGCCCAGGGGCACAGCGGGTCGAACCAGAAGTCAGCGCGGGATTCCTCAGCCATGACCCCAGAATAGGGCGGAGGATAGGTTGGTTCTCGTGCTCCCCAACCTGACCCGTGACGAGGCCGTCGAGCGGGCCGCCCTGGTGACCGTCGAGAGCTACCGGATCGACCTGGACCTGACGACGTCGGACAAGACCTTCCGGTCGGTCACCGAGGTCCGCTTCGAGGCCACCCCCGGCGCCGACACCTACATCGACCTCGCCGCCCACAGCGTCGCCAGCGCGACCCTCAACGGGCATGCCATCGACGTCTCGGGCTACGACGAGTCGCGCGGTATCGCGCTGATCGGTTGCGAACGCGACAACGTCCTGGTGGTGGAAGCCGACTGCTACTACTCCAACACCGGTGAGGGGCTGCACCGTTTCGTCGACCCCGTCGACGGCGAGGTGTACCTCTACTCACAGTTCGAGACCGCCGACGCCAAACGGATGTTCGCCTGCTTCGACCAGCCCGATCTCAAGGCCACCTTCGACGTCGTCGTGACCGCACCGTCGCACTGGGAGGTGATCTCCAACGGGGCGTCGCTGTCGGCGCAGCCCAGCGGCGACACCACCGTGCACACCTTCGCCACCACGGCGAGGATGAGCACCTACCTGGTCGCGCTGATCGCCGGGCCGTACGCCGTCTGGCGGGAGGTCTACACCGACTCGCACACCGAGATTCCGCTGGGCATCTTCTGCCGTAAATCCCTGGCGCAGTTCATGGACGCCGACCGGTTGTTCGCCGAGACCAAACAGGGCTTCGACTTCTATCACCGCAACTTCGGCGTGCCCTACGCATTCGGCAAGTACGACCAGTTGTTCGTCCCGGAGTTCAACGCCGGCGCCATGGAGAACGCCGGCGCGGTGACGTTCCTGGAGGATTACGTCTTCCGCAGCAAGGTGACCCGGGCGTCCTATGAGCGGCGCGCCGAAACGGTGCTGCACGAGATGGCGCACATGTGGTTCGGCGATCTGGTGACCATGCGGTGGTGGGACGACCTCTGGCTCAACGAGTCCTTCGCGACGTTCGCCTCGGTGCTCTGCCAGGCCGACGCCACCGAGTACACCCAGGCCTGGACCACCTTCGCCAACGTGGAGAAGTCCTGGGCCTACCGGCAGGACCAGTTGCCGTCCACACACCCGGTGGCCGCCGACATTCCGGATCTGCACGCCGTGGAGGTGAACTTCGACGGCATCACCTACGCCAAGGGCGCCAGTGTGCTCAAGCAGCTGGTGGCCTACGTTGGACTTGAGCACTTCCTGGCCGGACTGCGGGACTACTTCACCGCGCACGCCTTCGGCAATGCGACCTTCGACGATCTGCTCAGCGCGCTGGAGAAGGCCTCGGGCCGGGACCTGTCGGACTGGGGCCGGCAGTGGCTCAAGACCACCGGTCTGAACAGCCTGCGGCCGGAGTTCGACATCGACGCCGACGGCAGGTTCACCCGGTTCGCCGTCCGGCAGGGCGGTGCGGCGCCGGGCGCCGGCGAGACCCGGGTGCACCGGCTCGCGGTCGGCATCTACGACGACGCCGACGGCAAGCTGGTGCGGGTGCACCGCGAGGAGATCGACGTCGACGGCGAGCTGACCGACGTGCCTGCGCTGCAGGGTGTGTCCCGCGGGAAGCTGATCCTGGTCAACGACGACGACCTGACCTACTGCTCGATGCGGCTGGACCCCGAGTCCCTGCGGATCGCGCTGGAACGCACCGCGGACATCTCCGAGCCGCTGCCCCGCACCCTGGTCTGGTCGGCGGCCTGGGAGATGACGCGCGATGCGGAGTTGCGGGCCCGGGACTTCGTCGGCCTGGTGATGCGCGGCGTGCACGCGGAGACCGAGGTCGGGGTGGCCCAGCGACTGCTGCTGCAGGCGCAGACCGCACTGAACTCCTATGCCGACCCCTCCTGGGCCGCCAGGAGCGGGTGGCCGGCCTTCGCCGACCGGCTGCTGGATCTGGCGCGGGCGGCGGACTCCGGTTCGGATCATCAGCTCGCCTACGTCAACGCGCTGTGCGCATCGTCGCTGTCCGCGCCGCACCTGGTGCTGCTGGCCGATCTGCTCGACAACGACCCCACCCGTTTCGGCCTCACCGGCCTGCAGGTCGACACCGATCTGCGGTGGCGCATCGTGACCGCACTGGCTGCCGGCGGCCGCATCGACGCCGACGGACCGCAGACGCCGTTCATCGACGCCGAACTGGGGCGCGATCCGACTGCCGCGGGCCGCCGCCATGCCGCCGCCGCGGCAGCAGCACGCCCGCAGGCCGACGTGAAGGCCCACGCCTGGCGGGAGGTGATCGAGGACGACACCCTGCCCAACATCACCGCGCGGGCCATCATCGGCGGTTGGGTGCAGCCCGGCCAGCGTGAGCTCCTGGCGCCCTACACCCAGCGTTACTTCGGCTCGATCGCCGCGGTGTGGGAGCGTCGCTCCAGCGAGGTGGCGCAGACCGTCGTCGTCGGCCTCTACCCGCACTGGGATGTCAGCACCGAGGCGCTGCAGGCCGCCGACTGGTTCCTCGGAGGACTGCACGTTCCGCCGGCGCTGCACCGCTTGGTGATCGAGGGCCGGGCAAGTGTCGAGCGGGCGTTGCGGGCGCGGGAGTTCGACGCGCGCTAGGGCCGGACCGCGTCCGACATCACCCGGATGGCGCTGACGAGCCCGCCGATCAGGTCGCCCTCACGGAACTCTGACGCCGCGGTCGAGACGCCCAGCGGGGCCGCTGACTCGACGCCGCGACCACGCAGATCGGCGCCGTAGACCACTTCAATCGCCTGTTGATCCGGCGAAACCGCAAGCAGCACAGCATTGTTCGGCGTCGGCACCGCCGCGAGCAGTTCACGTGCCCGAGCGGCGGTGTCCTCACCGAGATCGCCGATGTAGACCGCGAATCGGGATCCGGACCGGCGGCTGCCGTAGGTGAGGGCGTCGTCGATGCGTACCAGGTCCATGGTCGAGAACGGGTACCGGTCGGGACGCTCGTCGGAGGCGATGGACAACCGGCCACCCGAGGTCACCGCCCAGCCGACGGGCAGGCCGGCCGGATCCCGGCGCGCGATGGCGTCACCAGTGGCCACTGGCGCCGCCCCCCACGCTGAACCCTTGAGCGCCGTATGCACCGTGGCCACCGTGGCCACCCCGAACGACTTCGTCGATCGCCGCCCACAGAATCGGCGGGTGCGTCCACTTCTGCGTCAACCGGTAGAACGCGCGCGGTTTTCCGGCACGCAGATGGAAAGCCACGCCTAGACCGTATCGCGGGTCAGGCGGCACCTTCTCCGAGGTACCTCATCCACGCGGGGTCGAGTTCCTTGACCGTCGCCAGCAGCCGCCAGTGCTGGCCCTTCGGCGGCGTCGGAGACAGGCGCAGCGTCCAGCCCAACTCGGTCAGCAGTTTGTCGGCTTTGCGGTGATTGCACGTCGAGCAGGCGGCCACGCAGTTCTCCCAGGTGTGCTCACCGCCGCGACTGCGGGGCACCACGTGATCGACGGTGTCGGCCTTGGCGCCGCAGTAGGCACACCGGAACCGGTCGCGGTGCATCAGGGCCGCCCGCGTCATCGGAATGCGTGCCCGGTAGGGAACCCGCACGTAGCAGCGCAGCCGGATGACCGACGGCACGGTGAACGCCCGCGTTGCGGAGTGGATGACCGGCCCGCCCGGGTCCTCGTGCACCACATCGGCCTTGCCGCAGAGCACCATGACCACCGCGCGCCGGATGGGCAGCGCGGTGAGCGGTTCGTAGGTGGAGTTCAGCAGCAGCACCCGCCGGCGGCCCCAGATCGACCCTTCGGCGGGGCCCCGTGAATCAACCCGGGAGTCCACGCTGTGCAGGGCGGGGCGCGCGCCATTGCGCGTGGCAGTCAGCCTGCCGGGGCTCCGTTTGCGCTGCACCATGCAACCTCCGCAGACCAGTCCACCATGGATCGGCGGGAATCGCACGCGTATTCCGCCGGAGTTCAGGTCGTGTTCAATGGTGGCGTGGGCGCGGATCCGGAGAGCTTCTACGACGCCGTGGGGGGTGCTGCGACCTTCCGAGCCATCGTCTCGCGCTTCTACGAACTGGTCCGCGAGGACGAGGTACTGCGGCCGCTCTACCCCGAGGACGACCTGACCGGAGCCGAGGAGCGGCTGCGGATGTT
>JBAXCK010000157.1:0-5914 GCA_037141465.1 Mycobacteriaceae bacterium
TGGTGCTGGCGAGTCTGAGCGCCGCAGCCCTCGCGGTGTTCTAGACGCTGCGCGGCAGATTGGGTCCCCGTGCCCCCACATGGGAAGATGGGGACGTGTTGCGATGGACAACCGCAGGTGAATCCCACGGCCGCGCCCTGGTGGCGCTGGTCGAGGGCATGGTGGCCGGGGTCGAGGTGACCTCGACCGACGTCGCCGGCCATCTGGCCCGCCGTCGCCTCGGCTACGGTCGCGGCGCGCGGATGAAGTTCGAGCAGGACGCCGTGACCCTGCTGGCCGGCGTCAGGCACGGCCGCACCCTGGGCGGTCCGATCGCCATCGAGATCGGCAACACCGAATGGCCGAAGTGGGAGACGGTGATGGCGGCCGATCCGGTGGATCCCGCTGTGGTCGCCGAGGACGCCGACGCACGCAGCGCGCCGTTGACCCGCCCGCGGCCGGGCCACGCCGACTACGCCGGAATGCTGAAATACGGATTCGACGACGCCCGTCCGGTGCTGGAACGCGCCAGTGCCCGCGAGACTGCGGCCCGGGTCGCCGCGGGAGCCGTCGCCCGCGCTTTCCTGAGCCAGGCCCTCGGCGTCGAGGTGGTCTCGCACGTGATCTCCATCGGCGCCTCGGATACCTACGACGGCCCGCCCCCGCAACCCGCTGATCTCGACGCGATTGACGAGAGCCCCGTGCGCGCGTTCGGTTCCGACGCCGAGAAGGCGATGATCGCCGAGATCGAGGCGGCCAAGAAGGACGGCGACACCCTCGGTGGCGTCGTCGAGGTCGTCGCCCACGGACTGCCCATCGGGCTGGGATCCTTCACCAGCGGTGACAACCGTCTCGACAGTCAACTCGCCGCCGCAGTGATGGGCATCCAGGCGATCAAAGGTGTGGAGATCGGCGACGGCTTCGCGACGGCACGCCGGCGGGGCAGCCAGGCGCACGACGAGATGTACCCCGGCTCGGATGGGATCACCCGTTCCACCAACCGCGCCGGCGGTCTCGAGGGCGGCATGACCAACGGCCAGCCACTGCGGGTGCGGGCGGCGATGAAGCCGATCTCGACCGTGCCGCGGGCGCTGGCCACGGTCGACATGGCCACCGGTGCAGAGGCGACTGCGATCCATCAACGATCCGATGTCTGCGCCGTCCCGGCCGCGGCCGTCGTGGTCGAGGCGATGGTCGCGCTGGTACTCGCCCGCGCCGCGCTGGAGAAGTTCGGCGGCGATTCGCTCACTGAGACCCGACGCAACGTCGAGGGATACCTGCTCGCGGTCGCGCAGCAGCAGGCCTTCGAGGCGCGCGACTCGGTTCGGTTGTCGGGGTAGGGCTTACGATGGCGCCGAAAGCCGTGCTGATCGGGCTGCCCGGCTCGGGGAAATCCACCATCGGGCGCCGGCTGGCCAAAGCCATGGGATGTCAACTGCTCGACACCGACGCTGCAATCGAGCAGCGGACCGGGCGCACCATCGCCGAGATCTTCGCCACCGATGGTGAACAGGAGTTCCGCCGCATCGAGGAGACGGTGATCCGCGAGGCGCTGGAGACCCACGACGGCATCCTGTCGCTGGGTGGCGGCGCGGTGACCACCGACGGCGTGCGAGCCGCTCTGGCCGGCCACACCGTCGTGTACCTGGAGATCAGCGCCGCCGAGGGTGTGCGCCGCACTAGTGGAAGCACCGTGCGTCCGCTGCTGGCCGGACCGGACCGGGCCGAGAAGTACCGCGAGTTGGTGAGTGCGCGTGTCCCGCTCTACCGCCGGGTTGCCACCATCCGGGTGAACACCAACCGCCGCAACCCCGGGGCCGTGGTGCGCCACATCGTGACGTGTCTGCAGAGCCCGCCGCCCGATGCCGACAAGTCCCCGTCGCGCCGTCGCCGTCCGTCGTGGCGTCGTTCGGCTAACTCGGCATCGTCGGCGCCGACACCACCGACACCGCCGACCGCCGAGACCCCGGAGGCCGCTGCGCCCGCTGCGCCCGCGGCACCGGTCACCGTCACACCCGCGACGCTGGCCGCGCGGCGGGCGAGAGTCCGCAAGTGAGCGCTCAAATGTCCACGGGCTCAGTCCATTCCGATCCGGTGACGATCGAGGTGGCCGTCGACCCGCCCTATCCGGTGATCCTCGGAACCGGATTGCTCGGCGAGTTGGGTGAGACACTCCACGACCGGCACAAGGTGGCGATCCTGCACCAACCGGTGCTCGCGCAGACCGCAGAGGGAATCCGTGAGCACCTGGCGAGCGCCGGCATCGACGCTCATCGCGTCGAACTGCCCGACGCCGAGGCCGGCAAGGATCTGCCGGTGGTCGCCTTCGCCTGGGACGTGCTCGGCCGCATCGGCCTCGGCCGCAAGGATGCGATCGTCAGCCTGGGCGGGGGAGCCGCCACCGACGTTGCCGGTTTCATCGCCGCGACGTGGCTGCGCGGCGTCGACATCGTCCATGTGCCCACGACACTGCTTGCCATGGTCGACGCCGCCATCGGTGGCAAGACCGGCATCAACACCGACGCCGGTAAGAACCTCGTCGGCGCGTTCCACCAACCGGCCGCGGTTCTGGTGGACTTCGCGATGCTCGCCACGCTGCCCGCCAACGAACTCGTCGCCGGAATGGCCGAGGTGGTCAAGGCGGGCTTCATCGCCGATCCGGTGATCCTCGACCTGATCGAGGCGGACCCGGCCGCAGCGGTGGATCCGCACGGCGCGGTTCTTCCGGAGTTGATCCGGCGCTCCATCGCCGTGAAAGCCGCCGTCGTGGCCGCCGATGAGAAAGAGTCCGCGCTGCGCGAGATCCTCAACTACGGCCACACCCTCGGCCACGCCATCGAGCGCCGCGAGCGCTACCGGTGGCGTCACGGGGCTGCGGTCTCCGTCGGCCTGGTCTTCGCCGCCGAACTCGCCCGCCTGGCCGGCCGGCTCGACGACGCGACGGTGCAGCGGCACCGCGACGTGTTGACCGCACTCGGACTGCCGGTGAGCTACGACGCCGACGCTCTACCGCAACTCATGCAGTACATGGCGGGCGACAAGAAGAATCGCGCCGGGGTGCTGCGCTTCGTCGTTCTCGACGGCCTGGCCAAGCCCGGACGGCTGGAGGGCCCGGACCCGGGTCTGCTGGCCGCGGCCTACGCGGAGGTGGGAAAGTGAACGTGCTCGTCCTCAACGGCCCGAATCTGGGACGGCTCGGCCGACGTGAACCCGATGTCTACGGCACGACCAGCTACGACGGCCTGGTGGGCATGATCAACGACGAGGCCGCGCGGCTGGGATTGACCGTGTCGGTTCGGCAGAGCGACAGCGAGGGGGAGTTGCTCACCTGGCTGCACAGCGCTGCGGACGCCGGCGACGCGGTCATCCTCAACGCCGGTGCCTTGACGCACACATCCATCGCGCTGCGAGACGCCTGTGCCGCGCTGCGCGCACCACTCGTCGAGGTGCACATCTCGAATGTCTTCGCACGCGAAGACTTCCGGCATCACTCGTATCTGAGTGCGGTGGCCACCGGCGTCATCGTCGGGCTCGGTGTGCAGGGCTACCTGCTGGCGCTGCGGTACCTCGCCGACGCCGCGGCGCGGTGAGCCAGGACTATTTCCGGTCGTCGGTGATGTCGTCGATCTCGGCGTTGATCCGCTCGGTCTCGTCCTCGATCTGCCGGGCGATCTGTTCGGTTGCGCCCTCGCTCTCCTCGCGCTCGGCCAGGGCGACCTGTGAGGGGTGCTCCTCGGGATAGTCGACGGTCGCGGCAGCCCCGGCACCAGACGCCGCCGGGACAGGCCCGGTGCGCACGGCGTCGAACACATCCGAGCCGTCCTCGGCGCGGCGGCGCGGCTCGTCGACACGGCTGCGGTCCACCTGCCAGCGGCCCAGGGCGACGCCCGCCGTCGCCGGCAGGAACACAAGCAGGGCGGTGAACGCCGCGAAGGCGGTCACCTCGGGCACCAATCCCTCGGCGTAGACGTTGCGGTAGACGAGGGAGATCAGCCAGACCACGACGCCGCCGAGCACTCCGGCGACCAGTCCCGCCAGCAGCCAGCGCATCGCCAGATCGCGGCGCCGGTCCGGGTCGGGGCTTTCGTGGGCGTCGGCGCGCCCGTCGAGCAGGCCCCAGGCGAAGGCCGCGATCCCGAACAGCACCAGAAGCAGCGTGCTGATGATGCCCGCCCTGGTCGGGTTGAGATTGATCAGCGTTCCCTGCACCAGTCGGAGCAGCACCATTCCGGCGGCGAATGCGAGTCCGCGCGGCAACCAGTTCGTCATGGGGATTCACAGTAGCGAGTAGCGTCGGCGACCGTGACACATTCCCAGCGCCGGGACCGGCTGGCCGGATTTCTGGCCGCCGAGGATCTGGATGCGATGCTGGTCAGCGATCTGGTCAACGTGCGGTACCTGTCCGGATTCACCGGGTCGAACGCGGCGCTGCTGGTGTTCGCGCCCGGATCCGGCGACGGCGCCCCGGCCGTGCTGGCCACCGACGCGCGCTACCGCACCCAGGCCGCCCGGCAGGCCGCCGACCTCGAGGTGATCATCGAACGGGCCTGTGGCCGGCATCTGGTCCGGCACGCCGTGGCCCGCGGCGCCCGGCGGATCGGCTTCGAGTCTCACGTGCTCACCGTCGACGCGTTCGCCGCGCTGCGCGCTGATCTGCGGCATGCGGAAGCCGACGAGGGCAACGGCGCCGAACTGGTGCGTGCCTCCGGAGCGGTGGAGCGGCTGCGTGAAGTCAAGGACGCCGGGGAACTGGCACTGTTGCGTCTGGCGTGCGAAGCCGCCGATGCGGCCCTGGCCGATCTGGTCGAACGCGGTGGGGTGCGCGCCGGACGCACCGAGCGCGCGGTCGCCCGCGACCTTGAGTCTCTGATGCTCGACCACGGCGCCGACGCACGCGCATTCGAGACGATCGTCGCGGCCGGCCCCAACTCGGCCGTGCCACACCACCGGCCCACCGACGCGGTCCTCACCGATGGGGACCTGGTGAAGATCGACTTCGGTGCGCTGGTCGCCGGATACCACTCGGACATGACGCGCACCTTCGTGCTCGGATCGGCATCGGTGTGGCAGCGGGAGATCTACGAACTGGTAGCCGCGGCCCAACTCGCCGGCCGGGAGGCGCTTGTCTGCGGCGCCGAACTGGCCGGTGTCGATGCCGCGGCCCGGTCGGTGATCGCCCAGGCCGGCTACGGCGAGCACTTCGGACACGGACTCGGCCACGGGGTGGGGTTGCAGATCCATGAGGCCCCGGGGATCGGCGCGGCCGCGACGGGAAACCTGCGCGCCGGGGCGGTGGTGACCGTCGAACCCGGGGTGTACCTGCCCGACCGTGGAGGTGTCCGTATCGAGGACACCCTCGTCGTCGGAGAACGGGGTGCTGAGGCGCTGACCCGCTTCCCCAGGGAGCTCACCGTTCTGGCGTGAACGCCCGACGGCGGGTGCGAAAATCCGACCATGTACGCCTTTCTTCGGCGCCGCGGCAAACTCATCACCCTGATCGTCGGATTTCTGTTCTCCACGGTCGGCGCACTGTGGGCGCTGCTCGTGACGGACCGCCTCGACGGGCAGATCCAGCGACTCGGCGAGGAGAAGGCGACCATCACCCGCCAGGTCACTGCACTCAACCGGTACGCATCGGAGTACTTCATCGCCAATCAGCAGGGCGATTTGATCTACATGCTCAAGGTGCAGCCTGATGTGAACCGTGAACTGGCTGCCAACATCTACCTGGGCAACCTCAGCGATCGGCGCACGCCGGTGAACAACATGATCGCCGAACTCGGCCTGGAACAACAACTCGACGCCGAGGGCGTCTACGCCGCCTATAAGAAAGCCTTCGACGACCTGCTCGCCAGTCCCGACAGCGAGGAGAAATGGTTGGACGTCAAGATCTTCGAGAAGAAAACGATCACGCAGGGCCAGAACCGCGCCCGGG
>JBAXCK010000158.1:0-5755 GCA_037141465.1 Mycobacteriaceae bacterium
TCATCGAAAAGGTCATCGACAAGCCCGTCGACCGCATCGTCGAGAAGATCGTCGAGCGGCCGCGCATCGTCGAGAAGGTGATCGACCGCCCGGTGGAGAAAGTGCTTGAGAAGACGATCACCAATCCTGTGCTGGTGGAGAAGATCGTCGAGCGCGAAGTCGAGTACGTCGATGAGCGGATCGTCGAGCGACCGGTGGAGACACTCGTGGAGCGCATCGTCGAGAAGCCGGTCTACCGCGAGGTCGAGAAGATCGTCGAGAAGCCGGTCGAGAAGATCATTGAGGTAGTCGTGGAGAAGCCGGTGATCGTCCACAAGTTCGTGGAGAAGCCGGTGGAGCGGATCGTCGAGCACGGTGAGGAGATCACCGTCAATCGCCGCTTGGTGGGCAAGGCCTCGACGGTCGAGGCGAAGTTCGTCGAGCGGGAGGCCCGCCAGGTGGATTGGGTCGAGCGCACGACGGGCGAGCATCCGGATGACGACATCGTGGGCGATCAGTCGGTGGTGTTCCGGGCACGGGAGGCCTACCTCGTCGATCCCAAGGACGATCCGGGGCACCGTCGCAGCTGACGCTGCCGAAACAGGGCATGACGCCGGGGCGGTCGAATCCCCCTCCCGCCCCGGCGTCATCCACTTCGAGAACCGAAAGACAAGACAGAGGAGTGTGTTGTGACAGTTCTATCGGGTTACCGCCGCGGTGCCGCATTGACGCTCAGCGGATGGGTCGTCGTCGCCGGCGCCATTGCGGCCGGTGCACCCGTGGCGTGGGCCGAACCGGGCCCCGATGCCGTGAGCGCGATCGACGAGCGCTACGCCGCGTTCGGCGGTGAGGGATCTCTGCTCGGGGCGCCCGTCGGTGAGGCCGTGGACGTTCCCGGCGGCGCGGAGCGTCCGTATGTCGGCGGGGCCATCTACTACTCGAAGGACACCGGCGCACACGTGATGTACGGCGCCATTCTCGAGCGTTACAAGGCTCTCGGCGGGCCGGCCGGCAGCGGCCTGGGGTTCCCGACGAATGACGAGTCCGACACCGGCGACGGCACCGGCCGGTTCAATGACTTCTCCGCTCCGGCGGGCGCTTCCATGTACTGGACGCCGCAGTGGGGCGCATCGGTGATGAAGGGCCGCGTACTCGAGGCGTGGCGTCAGTCCGGCGCGGTGACGGGCCCCTTCGGCTACCCCAGTGCCGATACATCCGTCGTCGACGGGGTGCAGACCGGAAAATTCGTCGGCCCGGAGGGCACCGAGATCCAGTGGTCGCAGGCGGCCGGCCTGGTCACGATTCCCGCCGGCCTGGCGGCCAGGATTCCGGGGATCGGCTCCGCCACGCCGACTGCAGAAGGGACGACTTCGGTGACCAAGCCAACCCTGTCCGGACCCGCGACTCCGGATTCGACGACCAAGAGCAGTAGGTGGTGGTGGATTCCGGTCGGCATCGCGGCCGTGGCGCTGCTGGCCGGACTCGGTCGGCTGCTGCGGCGCAAGCCCGAGGCGCAGCCGGTCCGGGTGGCCCCCGCTCGCGTTCCCGAGGTGAACAAGCCCACGCCGCCGCGAGCCGAACCGGCCGTCAAGGCCACGGTGCCGCCCGCGGCGCCGGCGCCGCGGCCCGCCCCCACGCCGCCACCGGCAAAGGTCGTTCCGTTGGCGAAGACACCGCCGCCGCCCCGGCCGGCACCTGTGGCTGCCCCCCCGCCACCGGCCCCGGCCCCGGCCCCCCGGACGGTCGTGCACACCGAGACCGGAAAGGATGTCACTGCGGTGATCCGGTATGCGAGTCAAACCCCCGCGGAGACCACGGTCCGCGTGACCTATGAGAACAACGCGATCGGCGACGACGAGAAGAGCGTCGCAGACAAGAGCGATTCGATTCCCGACTCCCGGCAGCTCTGACACCCGTCAGGGCGATATCACTAAGGAGAGAAAACACAATGGAATGGTTACTGGGTGCGCTCGGCGGACTCATCGGCGGTAACGCGGCGGGCGCGGCGAAGAACAGCCTTGGCCCGGGCGGGAACAGCATCGCCGGCGCTCTGGGCGGCCTGCTCGGCGGCGGCCTGGGCGGCAACGCCATCGGAAACCTGATCGGCGGCGGCGATGTAGCGCACATCGTCGGACAGCTGGGGGGCGGCGGCGTCACAGGAGCCATCCTGACCGCGATCGTCGGCGCGGTGATGAAGGGCCGCAAGGCTTAAGCGCTCTGCACCGATATCCGGCTAGACGTTCACGCGGTCGGTGACCGCTCCGGCGCTGCGCACCGGAACGGGCCAGGGCTGCGGTACCGGCCGCTGGCGCACGGCTTGCGGCCACCAGAACCATCGGCCGAGCAGGGCGGCGACCGAGGGCGTCATGAAGGACCGGATCACCAGTGTGTCGAAGAGCAGGCCGAGGCCGATCGTGGTGCCCACCTGGGCGAGGATCTTCAACTCGCTGAACATCATCGCGGCCATGGTGACGGCGAAGACCAGTCCCGCTGAGGTGACCACCGACCCGGTGCCGCCCATCGCGCGAATGATGCCGGTGTTGAGCCCCGCGCCGATCTCCTCTTTGAAGCGGGAGACCAGCAGCAGGTTGTAGTCGGATCCCACGGCGAGCAGGATGATCACCGACATCGCCAGCACCATCCAGTGCAGCGGATGGCCCAGCAGGTGCTGCCAGATCAGCACCGACAATCCGAACGAGGTTCCCAGCGACAGGGTGACCGTCCCGACGATCACCGCCGCCGCGACCACACTGCGGGTCAGGATCAGCATGATGACGAAGATCAGACTCAGAGCGGCGATGCCGGCGATCAGGAGGTCGTAGTCGGCGCCGGTCTGCATGTCCTTGTAACTCGTCGCCGTGCCCGCGAGGTAGATCTTGGATCCCTCCAGTGGGGTGCCCTTGAGCGCCTCGAAGGCCGCGTTCTTGATCGTGTCGACATTCGTCAGGCCCTCCGGAGACATCGGGTCGCCTTCGTGGGAGATGATGAACCGCACCGCTTTCCCGTCTGGCGAGAGGAACATCTTCATACCGCGCTTGAAGTCGGCGTTGTCGAAGACCTCCGGCGGCAGGTAGAACGAGTCGTCGTTCTTGGACTCGTCGAATGCCTTACCCATGGCGGTCTGGTTGTCCTGCACCGCCTGGATCTGGTCGTACATGCCGGATTGGGTGCTCTGCATGGTGAGCTGCAGGGTGCGCATGGATTGCATGGTCGAGATCATCGGCGGCATGAGCTCGCGCATCTGGGACGTGAGTGTGTCGAGCCGTAGAAGATCCGGCAACAGGCTCTGGAAATCGTCGGTCAGGGTGTCGATGCCGTCGATGGTGTCGAACACCGAACGCATCGACCAGCAGACGGGGATGTCGAAGCAGTGCGGTTCCCAGTAGAAGTAATTGCGGATCGGACGGAAGAAGTCGTCGAAGTCGGCGATGTGATCGCGCAGCTGCTGCATGTCGGTGAGCGTCACCTGCATCTTGCCCACCATGCTGTGGGTGGTCTCGTTGAGCTCCCCCATCGTGGCGTACATCTGCTGCATGTTCTCGATGCTGGCCGACATGTCATCGCCCATTTTGAGCATGTCCGTCATGCGGTCCTGCAGATAGGACATGTTCAGCGTCTGGGTGGTGCCCTGCATGCCGATCATGAACGGGATCGAGCTGTGCTCGATCGGTGTTCCCAGCGGGCGGGTGATGGTCTGCACGCGCCCGATACCCGGCTGATGGAACATCGATTTGGCGATACGGTCGATCACCAGGAAGTCCGCCGAATTGCGCAGATCGTGGTCGGCCTCGACCATGAGCAGTTCCGGACTGAGCCGGGCCGCCGGGAAGTGCCGTTCGGCGGCCGCGAATCCCTCGGTGGCCGGGATGTCCGGCGGAAGATAGTGCCGGTCGTTGTAGTCGGTGCGGTAACTCGGCAGCGCGATCAGTCCCACCAGCGACAGGGCGGTCGTGGCGGCGAGGATGGGTCCCGGCCAGCGAACCACCGCGGTGCCGATCCGGCGCCAGAACCGGATCCGCATGGCGCGCTTGGGTTCCAGAGCGCGAAGTGAGCTGGCGACGGTGATCACGGCGGGTCCCAGCGTGAGCGCTGCCGCGACGATCACCAGCATGCCGATGAACAGTGGAACGCCCATCGACTGGAACGTCGGCAGCCGCGTGAAGTGCAGGCAGAGCAGGGCCCCGGCGATCGTCAGACCCGAGCCGAGGATGACGTGCGCCGTGCCGTGGAACATCTCGTAGTAGGCGGCCTCCTTGTCGAGGCCCTTGGTTCTGGATTCCTGATAGCGGCCGAACAGGAAGATGACGTAGTCGGTGGCCGCGGCGATGCCCACCATGGTGAGCAGATTCACCGCGAAGGTGGAGAGCCCGATGAGGTGGTAGTGGCCTGCGAAGGCCACCACACCGCGGGCGACGGCGACCTCGAGGAACACCATCAGCAGCGCGAGCAGCACCGTCACGATGGAGCGGTAGACGAACAGCAGCATGATGGTGATGACGCCGAAGGTCAGGCCGGTGATCATCTTGAGGCTTCGGTCGCCGGCGATGTGGGCGTCGGCGATCAGCGCCGAAGGCCCGGTGACGTAGGTCTTGATACCGGGCGGTGGCGGCACGCTTTCGACGATCTTCTTGGCGGCGTCGACGGACTCGTTGGCCAGCCCCTCACCCATGTTGCCGGCCAGATAGACCTGCACGTAGGCGGCCTTGCCGTCGGCGCTCTGCGACCCCGCTGCGGTCAGCGGATCGCTCCAGAAGTCCTGGATGTGCTCGACGTGTTTGGTGTCGGCGTTGAGCTTGCGGATGATCTCGTCGTAGTAGCGGTGGGCGGCGTCCCCGAGGGTCTGCTCCCCCTCCAACACGATCATCACCGAGGTGTTGGAGTCGAACTCCTGGAACTTCTTGCCGATCTCATTCATCGCGACCGTCGACGGCGCGTCGGCCGCGGCCATCGGCACCGACTGTTCCTGTCCGACGACCTCGACAGAGGGCACCGCGATGCTGGTGAGGACGGTCAGCGCCAGCCAGCCGAGGATGATCGGGATGGACAGCCGGCGGATCCACTGCGCGATGTGCGGACGCGACGGACGATCGATGCGGTCAGTCCCGCGCCGCGAGAGCGTGATCATCCCGACTTGACCAGACAGAAGGTCTGCGCGTTGACCCCGGTCGACGTCCTCTCATCCTTGAGCTCGTCATCGATGGTGATCCGGCAGCCGATCGTGTCGCTGTTCCCCTGGGCGACGATGGTCGCCCCGGCCGCCGGCGCGGTGGTGCTCAGCGTCAGCGACCAGGGCAGTGTGACGTCGCGGGCGATCTGGGGTGCGGCATCGAGGTCGAGGTAGTTGATGGTGGCGACGGTGCCGGGCGGCCCGAAGATCTCATAGGTCACCACCTTGGGATTGAACGGTTTCGGGTCATTGGCCAGACCGCTGCCCTCGCGGGTGAGTTCGGTCCTGCCGAACACCCCGTGCAGCCGGTCCACGGCGAAGGCCGCGATCGCCACCACGAGCAAGATCACCAGCGGTATCCAGGCCTTGCGGAGAAACCGCATCAGCCAGTAGCCCACCGTGCGCCGGGAGCGGCGGGCGTGCAGTTTGGCGTTGCGCTTCTCCTCGCGACGGGCCTTTCGGGCGCGTCGGGACTCAGGTGCGCCGTCGGCCGGCTTCGCAGGCACCGTGGCGCGGTCGCTGGGCACACCGACCGGGCTGTCCACCGTCACGACCGGCTCCCCGCTGTACGCACCGCTACATAGTAGAACTAACAGTCTCCGGATGCTA
>JBAXCK010000159.1:0-5742 GCA_037141465.1 Mycobacteriaceae bacterium
TTCGGGCTGTCCGGTCCGGTGACCCAGCCGACGACGGAGGTGCCCGGCGGCAGGTTCGACGGCGACGGCGCGACGGCGGCGGCCGGGGCGGGCAGCGGTGCGGCGGCCACCGGTGCCGGCGCCGCGGGGGACACCGGCTGGGGTGCGGGCACCACCGCGGCGGCCTTCTGCGCCTGGGCGGCGTTGGGGTTGAGCACCTGGGCGAGGATCTGGCCGATGTTGGGCAGCGGGGCGGCGTCGTTGGCGCCGATCGGCTTGTGGCCGAGCGGGCGGGTCAGCGGGGCGATCTTGCCCGGGCTGGGGATCTGGATGTCCTGGCCGGGAAGCGGCTGGGCCTGGGCCGCGGCCCCCGAGCAGCCTTCGGCGGACGCGGTGGGTGCGGTCAGTCCCGCGCACAGCACGGGCACCAGCGCCCACGCCGTCCAGGACGCGGCATTTCCCTTGCGTGGCGGCACGACGAACCCTTCCGTTCACAGGACGGCCGATGCCAGCCGTCCGGTGTGACGTTAGGGGCGGATGTGGCTTATGTGATCAGTGAGAGGCGAAAGGGAATGCGTTCGTGACCGTGTCGAGATGCGCCGGTCAGGACAGGTGGCGGGCGAACCAGTCCTGCAGGCGCCGCCACACGTCGGCGGCCGCGGCCGGGTTGTAGCGCTTGCCGGTGTCGTTGAAGAACGCGTGATCGGCGTCGGGTTCGACGACGATGTCGAAGACCAGGTCGGCTTTCTCCAGTGCCGCCTGCGCCGCGGGCCGAGAGGCATTCACCCGGTCGTCGAGCGCGCCGTAGACCGCGAACACCGCCGCGTTCGGCGAGCCCGCGAAGTCGGCGCCCTCGGGCAGCGGGCCGTAGAACGGCGCGGCCGCTGCCAGCCGGGGTTCCCCGGCGGCGAGCAATTGCCACACCATTCCGCCGCCGAAGCAGAACCCGACCGCGCCGAGGGTGTGGTCGGGTTCGCGACGCGCCAGTTCGTCGAGACCGGACTTCAGGTCTGCGACGAATCGCTGCGGCGCGGCGGCAGCCAGTGCCGCGGTGGCCTCGGCGGGATCGGAAAACGTTGCGGTGCCGCCCTCTTCGGAGAGCAGGTCGATGGCCAACGCCGAATAGCCGATGCCGGCCAGCCGCCCGGCGACCGAACGCACCCAGTCGTTGAGGCCTTTGTTCTCGTGGATCACCAGTACCGCGCCGCGGGGCTGCTCGGCGGCGGCCCACGCGCCCTGCAGTTCTCCGCGCGGGCCGGCCCAGGTGATGGGCTCGGTGCGGCGCGCGGTGTCCATGCCGGGCGGCGCGCTTGCCGGTGCGGCGCCGGCCGACGTCGGGGTCGTCGGCTGGGCGGGGCGCTTCTGCCCGCACGCGGCGATCAAAGCGGTGGCCGCAGCGGTGCCGATCCCCAGTAGGCCCAGCCGGCGCAACGCCTCGCGGCGGGACAGCAGGCCGTCGAGGTGATCGGTGGCGATCTCCTCGGCGATGTAGCGCTTCATCGGTGTCACGTCCACCATTATCGCCCGTGCGCGGGGAGTCCCATCACGCCGAATGCACCTGCTCGCCGTCGGAATAGGTTGCCTGCACGCCGATCTCGCGCACGGCGTCCGGATCGGCTTCGTGCGCCAGCGGATCGTCGGCGAGCAGCACGAAGTCGGCGGCCTTCCCCGCGGCCAGGGAGCCGACGAGTCCGTCGGCGTGACACATCCAGGCCGCGTCGATGGTGGAGCCCTTCAACGCCTGCGCGACGGTGACGCGTTCGGCGGCGTTGAGCACCTCTCCCCCGTCGGCCATGGTGCGCGCCGCAGCGGTGGCGATGTAGTTCAGCGGACCGACCGGCGAGACGGAGTAGTCGCAGTGGAAGCTGGCCCGGATACCGGCCTTGGTGACCGAGGCGTACCGGTCGAGCAGGTTCGCGCGCGCAGCGCCGAGGATCTCATCGCGAAACACCCTGCCCCACAACCGGACGTGGTTCATCAGAAAGCTGGGGCTGATACCGAGCTTGGCCATCGTGGCGATGTGCTCGTCGTGCAGCAGCGAGGAATGCTCCGTGCGGTGCCGCTTGGCCGGATCCCACGACGGCAGCGCGGAGGCGGCGGTGAATGCCGCCATCACCATGTCGGCGGCGGCGTCGCCGTTGACGTGACACATGATCGGCCAGCCCGCCTCGACGGTGCGCGCCAGATGCGCCGACAGCTCGTCCTGGGTGAAGTTGGCCGCGCCGCGGGTGTCGCGGCCCAGATAATTCTCCCGCATGAAGCCGGTGTAGCCCTGGTTGGATCCGTCGGACACCCACTTGATGGTCTGCGAGCGCAGCCGGTCATCACCGGAGCCGGGGACGATGCCGGCGGCGGTGAAGTCGTCGAGTTTCTCGCCCCACAGCGACATCGATCCCCGCACCGGAAAGCCGGGCTGACTGAATATCTGGTGCATCAGGTCGACTTCTTTGACGCCGGCGAGAGCACCGGTGGCCGCCTCGTGTGTGTAGGTCACACCGTGTGTGGCGGCCATCTGCGCGATACCGGTGATCGCCCTGGCGATCACCTCCGCGGTCAACGGCGGCATCACTTTGATGAAGGCGGTCATCGCGGCGGCCTCACCGACGATGCCGGTGAGTTTGCCGTCGCGGGCGCCGTAGTCCCCGCCGGGCGGGTTGGGCGTGGAGGCGGTGATTCCGGCCGCGGCGTAGGCGGCGGAGTTGACGTAGAAGAAGTGCTGCGAGGCGTTCATCACCACGATGGGCACCGTGGTGGAGATCTGGTCGAGCACGTCGGCGGTGAGGGTGTCCTGGTTGGGCATCAGGCTCGGGTCGAAGAGCTGTCCGACTATCGCCTGCCCGGCCGGCGCCGTGGCCAACGCCGCTTTGAGTGCGGCGACCACCGCGTCGAGGGTCTTGTTGGTGTAGGGCGAGCAGTCGACGCCGTCGGCGACGAGTGCCGAGGACACCAGGTGCACGTGCGGTTCGACGAAGCCGGGCATGATCACGCCGGTCGGATGCGCGAGGGTTTTGGTGCCGGGCCCGACGAAGCTCTCCAGATCCGCGCGCGCGCCGACGGCCAAAATCCGCCCGCCGGCGATCGCCATCGCCTCAGCCTTGGGTTGCGCCTCGTCCATGGTGATCAGCGATCCGGTCACCAGCAGGTCGGCCTTCTGCCCGCCCCCGCCGCGACGCGGGAGTGCGGTGCGATCGGCGGGGCTGACGCCGGTCAGGGTGACCCGGGCGGCATTGGCCGGATGCGGGGCGCAGCAGCCGGCAGCGTGAACGTGATCGGTCATGGCGGCCTTTCGTTAGAGGAGTCGCACCCTGGCGGACTCGATGTCATAGAACGCTCCGACGATCGCGAAGTCGCCCCGCCGTTCGGCCTCGGTGAGCAGCGGGCTGCCCTTGCGGACCCGCTGCATCACCGCCTTGACGTTGCGGACGATGGCGTCGTCGAGGTCTTTCGCGCCGACGATGCCGGTTCTGATCACGTCGACGATGGACTGAATATTGCCGCCCGGTTTGGCGTCGTCGAAGGCGGCCTGCACGGCCCCGCATCCGGAGTGGCCGAGGACCATCAGCGCTTTGGCCTGCAGCACGGCCTGCCCGTACTCGAGGCTGCCGAGATTGGTCGGTGATTCGGCGATGTTGCCGGCCTCGCGGACCACGAAGATGTCCCCGACGAACTGATCGAAGACGATCTCGGGAGCAAGCCGGCTGTCGGCGCAGCCGAGCACCATCGCGAACGGCGTCTGCCCGGAGGTGATCTCGGTCCACAGGATCTCGACCTCGGCGGCGTCGCGGATCTGCGGATTGCTCTCGGCGAATCTCGCATTGCCCTGCATCAGCGCATCGACCGCCGCCTGGGGTGTCGCCGGTGTGGTTTGGGTTCCCGCCTCCTTGCGGATCTCATCCGGTGAACGTCGCGACGTGCAGGCCGCCGCCGTCAGGGCGACGACCGGAAGGGCTCCCAGCGCGGCGCGGCGGGAGACCCGGAATTCGCGGTCGCTGTTGTTCACCGTTTCTCCTGTCCGGGGCGGTCTCGTCCTGATCCAATCAGACATCGGGCCCTGATCGCGGCGATCAGCCCGACCGCCCCAAGGAGGACCGAGATGGCCAACCCGAGCGTCGCCGAGTACACGTTGCGGCGCCTTGCCGCACTCGGCATCGACAAGGTGTTCGGGGTGCCGGGCGACTACGCCTTCTCCGTCAACGACGCCGTCGAGGTGATCGACGGCCTGGGGTGGGTGGGGTGTGCCAACGAACTCAATGCCGCCTACGCCGCCGACGGCTACGCCCGCCTGCGCGGCGCGGCGATCCTGTCCACCACCTACGGCGTGGGTGAGTTGTCCGCGCTCAACGGGGTGATGGGGTCCAAAGCCCACCGGCTGCCGGTGTTCCACATCGTCGGCATGCCCAGTGAGCGCATCCAGCACCTCGGCCTGATCACCCACCACAACCTCGGTGACACCCGGTATGACCGCTATCACGACATCTCGTCGGCGGCGTGCTGTGTGTCGGCGCGGCTGACGCCGGACAACTGCATCGACGAACTCGAGCGGGTGATCCGCGAGGCGCTGCGCCAGTCGATGCCGGCCTACATCGTGATCTCCGAAGTCAACGGCCTGATGCCGGTGATCGGAACG
This sequence comes from Mycobacteriaceae bacterium, assembly GCA_037141465.1. GTDB lineage: Bacteria > Actinomycetota > Actinomycetes > Mycobacteriales > Mycobacteriaceae > Mycobacterium. The sequence continues at coordinate 4,607 of JBAXCK010000159.1, forward strand.
CCGGTCACCGGCGAGCCGATCACCGTGATCAAACGTCAACACAGCGACGCAGGTGAGCTGGCCGCCGCCACCGACGCGATCCTGACCAAGATCGCCGCCGCGAAGAATCCGGTCGCCACCATCACCGCGCTCACCGCCCGCTACGGCGTCGCCGACAAAGCCGCGAAGTTCGTCGCCAAGGCCAATCTCCCGGTTGCGATCACCACCTATGACAAGGGTGTGCTCGACGAGTCGCTGCCGCAGTACATCGGGCTCTACAACGGCCCGTCCTCCCAGCCGCCCGAGGTGCGCGCCCTGGTGGAGGACGCCGATCTGATCCTCGACATCGGCGGCGTGCTGCTCACCGAACTCAACACCGCGATGTGGAGTGCGGTCCTCGACACCGACCGGGCGGTGTGCATTCACGACAACTGGGTGCGTTCGGGTCACAACGTCTACCTCAACGTCGCCATCGACGATCTGCTTGATGCCCTCACCGCCAAGGTCGCCCCGCGCGACCGCCCCGACAACCCGCCGTACGGGCAGCTCGCGATGACCGGCGCGCCGGGAGATCCGACCGCGTCGTCCAACTTCTACCCCCGGCTGCAGCGGCGGTTGCGTGACGGCGACACCCTGGTGATCGAGACGGGCACCTGCATGTTCCACCTCAACCCGATGCGGCTGCCGGCCGGTGTCGACGCCCAGGAGCAGGGGCTGTGGGGGTCCATCGGCTGGGCCACTCCGGCCACCCTCGGCATCGCGATGGCCAAGACCACCGGCCGCACCTGGCTGGTCACCGGTGACGGATCACATCAGCTCACCCTCAACGAGCTCGCGGTGATGGGCCGCTACGGCATCACACCGGTGATCTTCGTGCTCAACAACGGCCTCTACGGCGTCGAGGATGTGATCAGTGAGCGCGGCCACGGCTACGACGATCTGGCGCCGGTGAACTACCACCTGCTGCCGGAGGCGTTCGGCTGCAAGGGCTGGCTGTCGGCGAAGGTCACCACGGTGGCCGAGTTGGACAGGGTTCTCGACGACATCGACGCCCACGACGGCGCGGCCTACGTCGAGGTGATGATCCCGAATGAGGAGAGCCAGCCGTTGCCCGACGAGATCATCGACCGGGCCTACAAACTCCGAACGCCGCGCGG
>JBAXCK010000160.1:0-5679 GCA_037141465.1 Mycobacteriaceae bacterium
CTCAAGGAGCGCAAGCACCGCATCGAGGACGCGGTGCGCAACGCCAAGGCCGCCGTCGAGGAGGGCATCGTCGCCGGTGGCGGCGTGGCCCTGCTGCAGGCGGCCCCGGCGCTCGATGACCTCAAGCTCTCGGGTGACGAGGCCACCGGTGCCAACATCGTCAAGGTGGCGCTGGAGGCTCCGCTGAAGCAGATCGCCTTCAACTCCGGGCTGGAGCCCGGCGTGGTCGCCGAGAAGGTTCGTAACTCGCCTGCCGGTACCGGCCTCAACGCCGCGACCGGTGAGTACGAGGACCTGCTCAAGGCCGGCGTCGCCGACCCGGTGAAGGTAACCCGCTCGGCGCTGCAGAATGCGGCGTCCATCGCGGCGCTGTTCCTCACCACCGAGGCCGTCGTCGCCGACAAGCCGGAGAAGGCCGCCCCCGCGGCCGACCCGACCGGCGGCATGGGCGGTATGGACTTCTAGTCCTGCTCAATCGAAAAAGCCCGGCTCTTCATCGAGTCGGGCTTTTTCGTGTCCGCCGGACGGTCACACCGCCGGTGCCGGCTGCCTGCCGCGGATCAGCGTGCCCGGCCGTGCCGCGGTGGGCGCACCGTTCTCGGCGATGACCTCACCGGAGACGATGGTTGCGACGTAGCCGTCGGCGCTCTGATCCAGACGACGACCGCCTCCGGGCAGGTCGCGGACGATCGTCGGCTTGCGCAACGTGAGGCCGGCGTGGTCGATCACGTTGAGGTCGGCCTTGTAGCCGACAGCGATGCGCCCCCGGTCATCGAGGCCTGCTACCCGGGCCGGCACCGACGTCAACTGACGTACCGCCTCGGCGACCGATAGCCGCCCGGTCGCGCGATCGCGGGCCCAGTGCGCCAGCACGAACGTGGGATAGCTTGCGTCGCAGATCATTCCGTAGTGGGCGCCGCCGTCGCCCAGGCCGAGCACGACGTCGTCGCGGCGCATCAGCTCGCCGACGGTGTCCAGTGAGTTGTTCTCGAAGTTGGCCAGCGCGACGAGCATCATCGCGTGACCGTCCTCGTCGAGCAACCGGTCGTAGGCCTCTTCCAGCGGACTCACTCCGCGCGCGGCCGCACGCGCGAGGATGCTGTCCTGCGCTGCGGGCTCATAATTCGCCGGATCGGTCAGCGGGAACATCCACTCCCACGACTGGGCGAAGTACATGAACGGATGTCCCTCACCGGGTTTGTCGGCGAGGATCTCGGCGCGCACCTCCGGCTTGCGCATCTCGGCGACCCGCGCTTCCAGCGGCAGATCGGCGATGCGCTGATAGCTCGGGTAGAGCACGAACGGGTTGGCGGTCAACTCCAGGCCGATCACCAGACCGATGGGCCGGGCGAAGACCTGGGCGGTGATGTTCCCTCCGGCGGCGTTGAACTTCTCGATCAGATTCACCGCCTCCGGCCAGATCGGCGCACCGGAATTACCGGTCGTCAGCGTGAAGGTCACCGCCAGACCGGCGTCGTTCGCGGCTTCGAAGACCTCCTGCAGCACGCCCTCGTACCCGCCCGCGGCGATGTCGGGAATGAACTGCAGCAAGCCGCCGCCGGCATCGGCCACACCGTTGGCGATCGCCGAGATCTCCTCGTAGGCCGCCCCGTACGTCGGGATGGGCGCGCCGCTGCCGGTCTTGTGGAAGGCGAACCGCGACGACGACACACCCAGCGCCCCGACCTCGATGGCCTCGGCGGCCAGCTTGCGCATCAGCGCCAGGTCCTCGGGTGTAGCCGGTTCCCGGTCCGCTCCGCGCTGACCCATCACATAGACCCGCAGCGGTGAGTGCGGCAGGTAGGCGGCGACGTCGATGTCGCGCGTGCGGGCCTCGAGCGCGTCGAGATACTGCGGGAAGGTCTCCCAGTCCCAGGGCAGCCCGTCGGTCATCACCACGCCGGGGATGTCCTCCACGCCGGCCATCACGTCGACGAGAACGTCGTGATCCTCTGTGCGGCACGGCGCGAACCCGACGCCGCAGTTTCCCATCAGCGCCGTCGTCACACCGTGCGACGACGAGGGGGAGCAGCGGTCCGACCAGATCGCCTGACCGTCGTAGTGCGTGTGCAGATCGACGAATCCCGGTGTGACCAGCAGGCCCCTCGCGTCGATCTCCCGGTCGCCCGGGCCGTCGACGGTGCCGACCGCGGCGATCACGCCACCGGACACCGCGACGTCGCCGGGAAAGGGCTCGGTGCCGAGGCCGTCGACGATGGTTCCGTTGCGGATGACCAGGTCATAGCTCATGTCCACCAGAGTAGCTTCGGCGCCATGGACTCCGGCGCTGCTCGCGGGATTCTGCGGGACGCGTTTACCCGAGGTCTCGTTTTACCGGCCCGTGCCGGCGGCGAACAGCATCTGTTGGCTGGTCTGGCACAGCGCGCGCATCCAGGATGCTCAAGTCGCCCACGGCTACGGCCACACGCCGGCCGAGGTCGCCAAGGTGCGCGTCCCCGCAGATGTGCTCGCGGGCTACTACCATGCGGTGCACCAGATGATGCTGGCCTACATCGCCGGCGTCACCGACGAGGAACTCGCCCGCGTCGTCGACGAGAACTGGAGCCCGCCCGTGACCGCCGCCGTCCGACTGGTCAGCATCATCGACGACTGCCTGCAGCACCTCGGGCAGGCCGCCCACATCCGGGGGAATGCGCGCTGAACCTCCGCAGCGCCGATCGGTTACTGCTCGGCTGGCCGGCCGTCGGAATGCCGCTGATGGTCCTACTCGGCGTGGGGGTCCGCAACGGCGCGACGCCGGTCGACGCGTGGATGCAGCAGGCCCGCGGCGGACCGCTGGGGGGATCACTGAGCGAGCTGCTGTTCCTCACCGATTACCGCACCACCCAGGTGATGATGCTGGCCGCCGTGGCGGTGGCGCTGTACCGCAGGGTGTGGGCGCTGATCCCGTTGATCATCGCGGTGCCGCTGGTCGCGGTGTTCATGGCGCGGGGACTCAAGCCGCTGTTCGGCCGTTTCAAGGGCGACGCGCTGGCCTATCCCAGCGGCCACACCACCCTGATGGTGGCGGCCCTGGGCATGCTGATCTTGGCGATCGGTGTCCGGCGGTGGTTGATCTGGGCGGCGGTGGCGTTCGCGACGCTGGCGGTGATCGGCCAGTCCGTGACGTATCACTACTTCACCGACGCCGTCGGAGCGCTGCTGCTGGGCACGTCACTGGTGTGCCTCGCGGTGGTCCTCCTGCGCCGGCTGCGCAGGCTTCTTTAACGCCGCGTCAGCGCGTGAGCATGCGATGTAGAAACGAGTACGCCAGTGCGGATTTGAACGCTGTCTGGGCGTTATCCGCCGCCCCGGCGTGGCCGCCCTCGATGTTCTCGTAGTACCAGACCTGATGTCCCGCCTCGCGCAGTGCGGCCGTCATCTTGCGGGCATGGCCGGGGTGTACGCGATCGTCGCGGGTCGAGGTGGTGATCAGAACCGGGGGATAGCGGCGATCGGAGCCGATGTTCTGGTACGGCGAGTACTCGGAGATGAAGGCCCAGTCCGCCGGGTCGTCGGGGTCGCCGTACTCCGCCATCCATGACGCGCCGGCGAGCAGGAGGTGGAAGCGCCTCATGTCCAGCAGTGGCACCTGGCAGACGAGGGCACCGAACAACTCGGGATAACTGGTCAGCATGATCCCCATCAGCAGACCGCCGTTACTGCCGCCCTGCGCGCCCAACTGACCGGGTGTGGTGATGCCCCGGTCGACGAGATCCCGGGCCACCGCGGCGAAATCCTCGGCCACCTTGTGGCGTCCCTCGCGCATCGCCTGGGTGTGCCACTGCGGCCCGTACTCGCCGCCGCCGCGGATGTTGGCCAGCACGTAGGTGCCGCCGCGGGTCAACCACAGCCGGCCGAGCACACCGCCGTAGCCGGGCGTCTGGGACACCTCGAAGCCGCCGTAGCCGCCCAGCAGGGTCGGCCCCGGCCGCGAGTCGGGCTCTCCCACAACGAAATACGGAACTCGGGTGCCGTCGTCGGAGGTGGCGAAGTGCTGCTCGACCGAGAGACCCGCCGAGTCGAAGAACGCCGGTGCGGACTTGATCGGGCTCACCGAGGACGGTGTTCCGTACAGCAGTGCCGAGGGCGTCAGGAAGCCGCTGGAGTCCAGGAAGATCTCCTCGGAGTCGGGATCCACGGCGGCCAGCACGGTGTTGCTGTTGGGCGGCACGCCGGTGATCGGCGTGCGTTCCCAGGTGCCGGGGGTGACGGACTCGACGCGGCTGGCCACGTCGGCGAGGCTCACCATCAGAAGCCTGTCGCGGCTCCACGAACACTGGTGCAGACAGGTGTGCTCATCGGGTTCGAACACCACCGCCAGTTCGGCGGTCCCGGCGAGGAACCGCTCGTAGTCGGCGGCCAGCAGGGAACCGGCTCGGTATTCGGCCGCCGGGGTGTTCCAGTCGGTACGGAGTTCGATGAGCAGCCAGTTGCGGTGTATCGAGACACCGGCATCGGTCGGTGCGTCGATGCGCACGAGTTCACCGTCGCGCAGTGCGTAGATCTCGTCGTTGAAGAAGTCGATGGCCCGCGAGATGACCGTGCGCTCGAAGCCGGGGGTGCGATCCACACCGGCGGCCACGATCACATCGGTGGGCGATCCGGTGAACACGGTCTCGGCATCGCCGAGCGGTGTTCCACGCCGCCAGCGTTTGACCATCCGGGGATAACCGGAGTCGGTGAGCGAGCCGGGGCCGAAGTCGCTGCCCACCAGCAGCGTGTCGTGGTCCTCCCACGTCACGCGGGACTTCGCCTCGCCGATCTCGAATCCACCGGCGACGAAGGCCCGCTCGCCCATGTCGAACTCGCGCACCACGGCGGCATCCGAACCGCCCCGCGACAGTGAGATCAGGGCGAGGCTGTGGTCGGGTTCGATGACATCGGCACCCGCCCACACCCAGTTCTCGCCGTCGGAGCGCGCCAGTGCGTCGACATCGATGATCACGTCCCAGTCCGGCGCATCCGTGCGGTAGCTCTGCAGCGTCGTTCGCCGCCACAGCCCCCGGGGATTGGTCTCGTCGCGCCAGAAGTTGTAGAGGTACTCACCGCGCCGGCGCACGTAGGGGATGCGCGCGTCGGTGTCGAGCACCTCTAGGGCCTTCGTCCGCATGTCCTCGAAGTCGGGGCCGTCGAAGTCGGCAAGGCAGGCTTGGCTGTTGGTGCGCACCCAGTCCAGTGCGGCCTCGCTGTCGACGTCCTCCAGCCAGAGGTGCGGGTCGTCACTCATAGACGCCATTGTGGCCCCATGACGGCCGAGGGGCTGCCGCTAGGATCAGCGGCGATGAGAAAGTTCCTTATCTACGCGTCGCCCTACACCAGAAAGTGGGGCGGCGTCATCTCGCTGCACAAGCTGTGTCACCTGATCAACGAGGTCGGCGGAACGGCTTTCATGCATCCGAACTATCTCGATGTGGTTGACGCGAACTTTGCCAACATCGACGCGGTCGTTGAGTACGCGCGGAGTCAATGGAACTTCGTGCAGACCTTCGATGAGCGGGGATACGTCTCTCCCAAGCTGAACACGCCCGTGCGGCACATCCTCAACGACGGACAGTACGGAGACGACTGGATCATCGTCTATCCCGAGATCACCGCCGGTAATCCGCTCGGAGCCAAGAACGTCGTGCGCTGGTTGATGCACAACCCAGGCTTCCACACGGGCAGGATCAGCTACGG
>JBAXCK010000161.1:0-5655 GCA_037141465.1 Mycobacteriaceae bacterium
TCCGACGGCATGGACGAATCGTGGATCCATCTGCGGCTGGCTCCCAATGCCGATCAGCGCGCGGTGGACGAGGCCGTCCGGCTGCTGCCGATGGTGGTGGCCGACGCGCGCGCGGTGGCGGCCGACTCTCCGGCACTGGCCGCCGAGCTGCGCGGCCTCGCCGAGACGATCGCCGCCGACGACGGAACCCGGTTCGCCGGCGCGGACCCGGCCGCGGTGGCGGAGCTGCTGCGCTGGTTGTGCGACGGCCATTTCGTGCTCCTGGGCGCGCAGCGCTGTCGCGTGCGGGCGGGCGCGGCGACCGTGGTGGAGGGCAGCAGGCTCGGGGTGGCGCGGTTGCGCACCGAGGTGCTGCCGCAACTCAGCGACGACGAGCACATGCTGGTGCTGGCGCAGGCCACCATGCCCAGCTTCCTGAGGTACGGCGCCTACCCCTACATCGTGGTGGTCCGGGAGCAGCCCGACATCGAGCACCGCTTCGTGGGGCTGTTCACCGCGGCGGCGATGAACGCCAACGTGCTCGACATCCCGCTGGTGTCGCAGCAGGTGGCCGAGGCGCTGGCGATGACGGCGGGAGACCCGAGCCGCCCGGGCCAGCTGCTCCTCGACGTGTTCGCCACCATCCCGCGCTCGGAACTGTTCACCCTGGATGCGACGCAACTTCTCGACGTCGCCGAGGCGGTCATCGACCCGGCGTCGCGACGGAACACGCGGCTTTTCCTGCGGGCCGATCAACTCGGCCACTTCGTCTCCTGCCTGGTCTACCTGCCAAGGGATCGCTACACCACCGCGGTCCGCCTGGCCATTCAGGCGATCCTGGTCCGGGAGTTCAATGGAGCCGGCATCGACTATGCCGCGCGGGTCAGCGAATCGCCCTGGGCTGTCGTTCATTTCACTGTCCGACTACCCGACACCGGCGGCCACCCCGATATCGACACCTCTGACGAGAACCGCGAGCGGATTGGGCACCTGCTGACCGCGGCGACGCGCACCTGGGGTGACCGACTGCTGGACTTCGGCCACTCCGGAGTACTCGACCCGCCGATCGCGGCGCATTACGCCCAATCCCTGCCCGAGGAGTTCAAGCAGGCGGTGCGGCCCGACGAGGCGGTCAACGACATCGCCGTCATCGAGTCGCTGACCGAGGACTCGGTGCGCCTGCAGCTCGAACCCGGCCCATCAGCTGATGCCGCCGACGGTGAGGCGTTCCTCACCTGGTACCTCGGTGGCGCCGCCGCATCACTGAGTCGATTGCTGCCGATGTTGCAGTGCATGGGAGTCGAGGTGCTCGAAGAGCGCCCCTTCACCGTCACCCGCCCGGACGGGATGGATGTGCGGATCTATCAGTTCACCATCCGGCCGGAGGCCGTCATGCCGGATCCGGCCTCGGGTGTGGAGTGGGAGGAAACCGCCAACCGGTTCACCGACGCACTGGCCGCCATCTGGCACGGCCGCGTCGACGTTGACCGGTTCAACGAACTGGTGCTTCGTGCGGGCCTGACGGCCGATCAGGTCACGGTGTTGCGCGCGTATGCCAAATACCTGCGCCAGGCCGGCTTTCCCTACAGCCAGTCGCACATCGAGTCGGTGCTCGCGGCCAACCCGGGTACGACGCGCGCACTGGTGGAGCTCTTCGAGGCGATGTTCGATCCTGGGTTCGATCCTGGGTTCGATCCTGGGTTCGATCCTGACTCGGCCGCCAACGGTCGCGACGCGCGCGCCGCCGCCGACGCCGTCGCGGCCGACATCGAAGCGGTGACCTCCCTGGACACCGATCGCGTGCTGCGGGCCTTCGCGTCGATGATCGAGGCCACCCTGCGCACCAACTACTTCGTGACCGATCCCGCCTCGGCCAGGTCGCGCGACGTCCTGTCGATCAAGGTCAATCCCGAGTTGATCGGTGAGCTGCCCCTGCCGCGGCCCAGATTCGAGATCTTCGTGTACTCGCCGCGCGTCGAGGGTGTGCATCTGAGGTTCGGCTTCGTCGCCCGCGGCGGCCTTCGATGGTCGGACCGCAGAGAGGACTTCCGCACCGAGATCCTCGGTCTGGTCAAGGCCCAGGCCGTCAAGAACGCGGTGATCGTCCCCGTCGGCGCCAAGGGCGGTTTCGTGGTCAAGCAGACCGCCGAGGATCCGCGCGCCGAGGGTGTCGAGTGCTACCGGCTGTTCGTCTCCGGTCTGCTCGACATCACCGACAACGTCGATCGTGCGACGGGAGCGGTCATCCCGCCACCGCGGGTGGTGCGCCATGACGGTGATGACGCCTACCTCGTCGTCGCCGCGGACAAGGGAACCGCGGCGTTCTCCGACATCGCCAACGAAGTGGCCGGCTCGTACGGCTTCTGGCTCGGCGACGCGTTCGCCTCGGGTGGTTCGGTGGGCTACGACCACAAGGCGATGGGCATCACCGCCAAAGGTGCGTGGGAATCGGTCAAGCGCCACTTCCGTGAGATGGGCGTGGACACCCAGCGTCAGGACTTCACCGTCGCCGGTATCGGCGACATGAGCGGCGATGTGTTCGGCAACGGCATGCTGCTCTCCGAGCACATCCGGTTGGTGGCCGCCTTCGACCACCGGCACATCTTCCTCGACCCCGATCCGGATGCGGCATCGGGCTTCGCCGAACGTCGCCGCCTGTTCGAACTCGCGCGGTCGAGTTGGGACGACTACAACCGCGAACTGATCAGCGCCGGTGGGGGAGTGTTCAGCCGCGACCAGAAGTCCATTGCGATCACACCGCAGATGCGCCGCGCACTCGGTCTCGGAGACGAGATCACCGAGATGACGCCGCCCGATCTGATCCGCGCCATCCTGCGCGCCCCGGTTGATCTGCTTTTCAACGGCGGCATCGGCACCTACATCAAGGCCGAGGCCGAGTCCGACGCCGCCGTGGGTGACCGCGCCAACGACACCGTCCGGGTGAACGCCAACCAACTGCGCGCCGCAGTGATCGGCGAAGGCGGCAACCTCGGCGTCACCGCACTCGGCCGCATCGAGTTCGATCTCTACGGGGGCCGGATCAACACCGACGCCCTGGACAACTCTGCCGGTGTGGACTGCTCCGACCACGAGGTCAACATCAAGATCCTGGTGGACTCCCTGGTCGGCGCCGGCAAGGTCGACGCGGGGAGGCGCAGCGCACTGCTTGCTTCGATGACCGACGACGTCTCGCGACTGGTGCTGACCGACAACGAGGATCAGAACGACCTGATGGGCACCAGCCGCGCCAACGCCGCGGCGTTGCTCAACGTCCACAGCCGCCAGATCCGTCAGCTCGAAGAGCAGCGCGGGCTCAACCGGGAACTGGAGGCGTTGCCGTCGGACAAGGAGCTGGGTCGCCGCCAGGAGGTCGGCGCCGGGCTCACCTCGCCGGAGCTGGCCACCCTGATGGCACATGTGAAGCTCGCGCTCAAGGACGAGGTGCTGGCCAGTGACCTGCCCGACCAGGAGGCCTTCGCCGCCCGGCTGCCGCGCTATTTCCCGGACCGGCTGCGCGAGGAGTTCACCCCCGAGATCCGCAATCATCAGCTGCGTCGCGAGATCATCACCACGATGCTGGTCAACGACCTGGTGAACGTCGGCGGCATCACCTTCGCCTACCGGGTGACCGAGGACGCCGGCGTCGGATACCTCGACGCGGTGCGGGCCTTCGCCGCGGCCGACGGCATCTTCGGCATCGAACGCACCTGGCGACGCATCCGGGCGGCCGGGGAGGGTGGCGCCTCAGTCGCGGTCTGCGACCGGATGACCCTCGACCTTCGCCGTCTGCTCGACCGCGCGGCCCGCTGGCTGCTCAATTACCGGCCGCAGCCGCTCGCCGTCGGCGCGGAGGTCACCCGCTTCGCCACCGGGGTCGCCGAACTCGCGCCGCAGATGCCGACGTGGTTGCGCGGGGACGATCGCGCGATCGTCGCCAAGGAGGCTGCGGAGTTCTCCGCCGGGGGAGCGCCGGAGGATCTGGCCTACGCGATCGCCAGCGGTCTGTACCAGTACAGCCTGCTCGACGTCATCGACATCGCCGACGTCGCCGAGCGTGAGCCGGCCGAAGTCGCCGACACCTACTTCGCGCTGATGGACTACCTGGGCACCGACGGGCTGCTGACCGCGGTGTCGGGCCTGCCGCGCGATGATCGCTGGCATGCGTTGGCGCGACTGGCGGTCCGCGATGACGTCTACGGCTCGCTTCGCGCGCTGTGTCTCGACGTGCTCGCCGTCGGAGAACCGCAGGAGACGGCGCAGGAGAAGATCGCCGAATGGGAGCGCAGCAACGGCTCGCGGGTCCAGCGCGCGCGGCGCACCCTGGCGGAGATCTACGCTCAAGACGCGCGGGACCTCGCCACCCTGTCGGTGGCGGCGCGTCAGATTCGCAGCATGACCCGAAACACCGGAAAGACGATGGGCTGACCCGTGGACAACGGCTTCACCACCGGCGTACGCGTGCGCTGGTCCGATATCGACTGCTATCAGCACATCAACCACGCGACGATGGTGACGATCCTCGAGGAGGCGCGCGTCGACTTCCTCAAGGAGCCCTTCGCCGATGACATCGAGACCATCGGACTGCTCATCCACGAGGTGCGGGTGCTCTACAAAGGACAACTGCGCCTTGTGGATTCGCCGCTGCAGGTGACGATGTGGACCAAGCGCCTGCGGGCCGTCGACTTCACCCTGGGCTACGAGGTGCGTTCGGTGAACGCGGCCGCGGGCTCCAAGCCGGCTGTGATCGCCGAGACGCAGCTGGCCGCGGTCCACATCGCCGAACAGCGGCTGGTCCGGCTCTCGGCCACTCATCGGGAGTTTCTGCAGCGCTGGCTGCGATGACGGAACTGCTGATCACAGAACCCTCGCAGCGCCGCGATCTGGCGTTGTTCGCCGACCGTCTCCTACGACTCGATCCGGGTGCCGTCGTCCGATTGCGGGTCCGGGCCGACGGCATGGTGGCCGCATGGGCCAAGACCCCCTTCGACATGCTGGCCTGCCTGGTGTTGCGGGCCGAACTCAGTCCACCGGACGTGACGTGCGGTGCGCGAGAGCTGGGCAGCGGCCAGACCGGCCCGCCGATGGATTTCGCGTGGCGCTGGGGGCTTCCGCCGGAGAACGGTTTCGTCCACGTCGACGACGTCCCGGCCGCGGTCCTGATGTCACTGCAGGAGTCCCAGACACTTGAGGTCACCGACGGCTCGACGACGGTCACCGTGCCGACGCAGTGCGCCCAGACGCTGAGCGCGCTCGGCTTCCTTCCCGACCCGCTGCCGCCGCAGGAGGTGGTGCGAGTACGCGCGACGTCGGCCTGGCTGCGGGTCGACGCACGTTTCGGGTCGGTGTTCGCGCGCCAGGCGCTTCCCGGCCAGATCGCGCTTCTCGGCTAGAACGTCGAGTTGACCATCGACTGAGCCGCCATGTCGAGGTACGCGAGCAACTCGCGGCGATGGTCGTCGTCGAGGGTGGCGGAGTCGACCGACGCCACCGCGGTGTGCATACAGCGCAACCAGGCGTCTCGTTCCAGGAAGCCGATTCGGTACGGCGCGTGCCGCATCCGCAGCCGCGGATGGCCGCGTTTCTCGGAGTAGGTGTGCGGCCCGCCCCAGTACTGCTCGAGGAACATCCGCAGCCGCTCCTCGGCTCCGGTCAGGTCGTCCTCGGGGTAGAGCGGCC
>JBAXCK010000162.1:0-5576 GCA_037141465.1 Mycobacteriaceae bacterium
GTGCGCGGTTTGTCCTCGGTGCTGCGCGGCGGCCGGGCGCCGTGGGTCTTGCGGGCGTCGCCGATGGAGCCGCCGGCGCCGGCCGGGATGCCGAGCTCTTCGTAGAAGTGCGCCGAGGTGGAGTAGGTCTCCGCCGGGTCCGGGCAGTCCAGCTGCAGCACCCTGTTGATCATCGACCAGCGTTCGAGTTCGTCCCAGTCGACCAGCGTGATCGCGATGCCGGTCTTACCCGCGCGGCCGGTGCGTCCGATGCGGTGCACGTAGGCCTGCTCGTCCTCGGGGATCTGGTAGTTGATCACGTGGGTGATGTCGTCGATGTCGATGCCGCGGGCGGCGACGTCGGTGGCGACCAGCACGTCGACGTCGCCCTCGCGGAACGACTTGAGCGCCTTCTCGCGGGCCACCTGCCCGAGGTCGCCGTGGACGGCGCCTACTTTGAACCCGCGCTCGGCGAGGTCGTCGGCCACCTTCTGCGCGGTGCGCTTGGTGCGGGTGAAGATCATCGTCGCGCCGCGGCCCTCGGCCTGCAGGATGCGCGCGACCATCTCGATCTTGTCCAGCGCGTGCGCGCGGTAGGCGAACTGCTCGGTGGTGTCGTGAGTGGCCGCACCCTGCACGCCCTCGGCGCGGATGTGGGTGGGCTGGTTCATGAAGGTGCGGGCCAGGGTGATGATCGGGCCGGGCATGGTGGCCGAGAACAGCATCGACTGCCGGTCGTCGGGGATGCGGCTGAGGATGCGTTCGATGTCGGGCAGGAAGCCGAGGTCGAGCATCTCGTCGGCCTCGTCGAGCACCAGCGCGGAGAGCCCGCCCAGTTGCAGGTGGCCCTGCTGGGCCAGATCGAGCAGCCGGCCCGGAGTGCCGACGACGACGTCGACGCCCTTCTGCAGCGCCTCGATCTGCGGCTCGTAGGGACGCCCGCCGTAGATGGACGTCACCGTGAACGCGCGGCCGTCTTCGGCGCGCAGATATTTGGCCGCGTGCTTGAGGTCCTCGTAGACCTGGATGCACAACTCGCGGGTGGGCACCACCACCAGTGCGCGGGGCGTGCCGTTGAGCGGCCGACTCGCGTCGCCGCTGATGCGGTGCAGCAGTGGCACGCCGAAGGCGAAGGTCTTGCCCATGCCGGTGCGGGCCTGACCGATGAGGTCGTCGCCGGCCATCGCCAGCGGCAGGGTGAGTTCCTGGATGGCGAAGGTGTGCTCGATGCCGTTCTCGGCCAGGGCCCGGACGATCTCGTCGCGGACGCCGAGTTCGGCGAAGCTGGGCGTCTGCCCGTCGGTGCTGTGGGTGTGCAGGTGTGTCATATGTCCTCGTGCTCGCGTGATCAGGGTCGTTTCCCAGCGCGCACGAGTGGTCGGATTCCTGCAAAGAATTCGGGCCCCGCGATGGTGCGGCGGGGGAAGAGCGTGCACGCACATTTCCTGTGGAACTCGTCGTTCCAGATCACATACTACCCGGCGATACAGTGTCGGCATGCTTCCCGCCGACCACCCCGGGGTCAACGAGCTGTTCGCCCTGCTGGCATACGGGGAGGTGGCGGCGTTTTACCGGCTCACCGACGAGGCCCGGATGGCGCCCGACATGCGCGGCCGGATCAACATGGCGCGGATGGCCGCCGCCGAGATGGGCCACTACGAACTGCTGCGCCAGACCCTGGACAAGCGCGGGGTGGACGTGTTGACGGCGATGACGCGGTATGCGCCCGCCCTGGAGAACTACCACCGGCTGACCATGCCCAGCACCTGGCTGGAAGCACTGGTGAAGACCTACGTCGGTGACGCGTTGGCCGCCGACCTCTACCTCGCGCTGGCCGGCTCGCTGCCCGAGGAGGTGGGCGACGTGGTGCGCGCCGTACTGGCCGAGACCGGGCACTCGCAGTTCGTCGTCGCCGAGGTGCGCTCGGCGGTCACCTCCAGCGGCCGGCAGCGCAGCCGGCTGGCGCTGTGGGCGCGGCGGCTACTCGGGGAGGCGATCACCCAGGCGCAGTTCGTGATGGCCGACCACGACGAGTTGGTGGATCTGGTGCTGGCCGGCGGTGGGCTGGGTCAGCTCAGCGATTTCTTCGACCGGCTGCAGCACACCCACAACGAGCGGATGCAGGACCTCGGGTTGGTCTAGGGCGCTTTGGTCTAGGGCGCTTCGGTCTAAGTCTGGCTAGCGGTTGCAGGTGGCGCTGGTGGCGAAGTCGGTCTGCGAGGCCACCGTCGACCCGGCGGCGTCGGTGATCCAGCAGTTGACCTGGCTGCCGCGGCTGCTCGCCATCACGTAGTTCACCGGGACTTCCTGCGTGAGCGTCAAAGTCCATGGCAGCGTGATGTTTTCGATGCGCTGCAAGGTTCCGGTCGCATCGGCGTAGATGATCGTGACCGGATCGTCGTGGCGTTGGTTGCCGTCGACGGTGTAGACGATCTTGCGGAGATCGGTCGCGGTCTGCGCCTGCGGAGCCGGCCCCGACTCCAGACGCACCGGAACCTCGTCGGCGGACTGTTGCTTCAGCGGCGCGGCCGGCGCCACGGTGGCCACCACCGTGCGCGGGGAACCGGTGGAGATGTAGCCGTCGGCGGTGACCGAGCCGCCGGAGCGGATCACCAGGGCGGTCATCACGGCGGCCACGGCCACACCGGTGATGGTGAACATCACCCGCGGCCACTGTCGCCGCTGCCGCCGGTCGTCGTCACGCACGCCCTCCAAGGTAGGTATCCGGCGCCGCGTCGGCCGCGGCGCCGCACGGGGCGTTGCCAGGCTGTTACCGCAGCTTGATGAAGCGTCTACTAGCCTTCTCTCTAAACCCAGAACAGGAAGGGGCCGGCGTGGAGGTCAAGATCGGTGTCTCGGAGAGCGCGCGTGAACTGGTGTTCAACAGCTCCCAGACTCCCGAGGAGGTCGAGGCGCTGGTGAAGGCCGCGCTGGCCAAAGGTGCCTCCGATGTGCTTGCCCTGACCGACGACAAGGGCCGCCGCTTCCTGGTGCAGACGTCGAAGATCAGCTACATCGAGATCGGTGCGGCCGACGGCCGGCGCGTGGGATTCGGAATCGCCGCCCAACCCTAAGCGCTCTATCGGGGCGCTCTATCGGGGCGCTCTATCGGGGCGGTCTACCGGGCCAGGGGCACGTGCGACAGCCCGCCCCAGGCGAAGTGCACGGTTCCCTCGACCGCGTCGGACTTGGAGATCGGACGTTCGGCGTCGAGCCAGTAGCGGGCGCAGTCCACGCTGATGCCCACCAGGCCGACGGCGATCATCCGAGCGCGGTGCGGATCCAGCCCGGAATCCTCGCTGATCAGATCGAACACCGCGTCGGTGCACGCCTCGATCACGGCCTTCACCCCGGCGCCCACCGCGGGTTCGGTGGCGTTGTCGCTCTCGAAGATCAGCCGGTAGCCCTGGCTGTCGTCCTCGATGAAGTCGAAGAACGCCTGAATCGCCGCCCGCAGCCGCTGGCGGTTGTCGGTGGTGGTGCGCAGGGCCTGGCGGACCCCGGACACCAGGATGTCGCCGTGCAGCTGCAGCACCGCGAGGTAGAGGTCGAGCTTGCTGGAGAAATGTTGGTAGAGGACGGGCTTGCTGACCCCGGCCCGCTCGGCGATCTCATCCATCCCGGCCGCGTGGTAGCCGCGGTCGACGAAGATCTCGCTGGCCGCCTCCAGTAGCTGCTCGCGGCGCTCCCCGCGGGGCAGCCGAGCGCCGACCCGGGCGGGCTTGCGGCCGGCCAGGTGTTTCACCGGCCCGACACTACTACTCACGAACTGCCCGTACCCGCGACCTTCACCTCCGGTTCAGGGTTGCTGTGCCATCCTGTTGCGGTGACCTATCAGTCGGGGCCCCCGCGGGGAGGTCGCGCCCCGGTGCTGCCCAGTGCGCCCGATCAGCCGCTGCGCGCCCAGCGTGATCCACTCGCGGTCGGTTCCGGTCGGCAGCGGTCCAACCGCGAGCAGCGCGTCGGGGTGCGCAAGCAGAGTCAGGTCGGCCGCTTCATGGCCACCTACGGCTGGCGGGCCTACGCGCTGCCGGTGCTGGCTGTGCTCACCGTGGTCGTGCTCTGGCAGACGCTGACCGGGACGCCGGTTCCCGTCGCCGACGACACGGTCAAGGGACCGCCGACCATCGGAGCGGCCGGCACCACCATCGTCGGCGCCCCGCCGCGCGGGCTGACCGAGTTCGACGCCAGCCTGCCCACCGGTCAGCTGCCCGCCGGCGGTGCGTTCACCGAAGCGGGCGAGAGGACCTGGCGCATCATCCCGGGCACCACGCCGAAGGTCGGTGAGGGCAGCGCGAAGACGTTCACCTACACCGTCGAGGTGGAGAACGGCGTGGACACCTCGGCGTTCGGCGGCGACGAGGGCTTCGCCCGGATGGTCACCGAGACACTCGACAATCCGAAGAGCTGGACGCACAACCCCCAGTTCGCGTTCCGTCGCGTCGATTCCCCCGACTTCAAGCCCGACTTCCGGGTGTCGCTCACCTCGCCGGCCACCATCCGCGAGGGATGCGGCTACGAGATCCAGCTCGAAACCTCGTGCTACAACCCGGTGTACGGGCCGGACGCCGAACCGCGGGTCTTCATCAACCTGGCGCGCTGGGTGCGTGGCGCGATGCCGTTCCAGGGTGACATCGGTTCCTACCGGCAGTACCTGATCAACCACGAGGTCGGCCACGCCATCGGCTACACCACCCACGAGCCGTGCGACAAGAACGGCGGCCTGGCGCCGATCATGATGCAGCAGACGTTCTCCACCTCGGATAACGACGCCGCGCGATTCGACCCTGAGTCCATCAAGCCCGACGGTAAAACCTGCCGTTTCAATCCTTGGCCGTACCCGATCGCCTAGGTGCAGCCTCAGCCACAATGGGTGGCGTGCCCCTGCCCCCGCTCGTGCAACCCGGCGCGGAGCTCACGCCGGCCGAGGTGGCGCGCTACAGCCGTCACCTGCTGCTGCCGGGCATCGGCGTCGAGGGTCAGCGCCGGCTGAAGAACGCCCGCGTGCTGGTGATCGGCGCGGGCGGCCTTGGTTCGCCGACACTTCTCTATCTCGCGGCCGCTGGGGTGGGCACACTCGGCATCGTCGAGTTCGACGTCGTCGAGGAATCGAATCTGGGGCGCCAGATCATCCACGGCACCTCCGACGTCGGCCGCCCCAAGGCGCAGAGTGCGCGCGACGCCATTGCCGAACTCAATCCGCTCGTCACCGTCAACACCCACGAGTTCCGCCTCGACGCCGGCAACGCGATCGACCTCTTCACCGGCTACGACCTCATCATCGACGGCACCGACAACTTCGCCACCCGCTATCTGGTCAACGACGCCGCCGCGCTCGCGCACAAGCCGTATGTGTGGGGCTCGATCTTCCAGTTCTCCGGTCAGGTGTCGGTGTTCTTCGACGACGCACCCGGTGGGGTGAACTACCGCGACCTGCATCCCGAACCGCCGCCGCCGGGCAGCGTGGCGTCGTGCGCCGAAGGCGGAGTGCTCGGCGTGCTGTGCGCCTCGGTCGCCTCGATCATGAGCACCGAGGCCGTCAAACTCATCACCGGAATCGGCGAGCCACTGCTGGGCCGGGTGATGATCTACGACGC
>JBAXCK010000163.1:0-5569 GCA_037141465.1 Mycobacteriaceae bacterium
GTGCTTTTGGTCCCCACGGCGGATCGTCGGGGCAGGATGGCGCCATGGCAGCAGTGCTGACGGCCCGGGACACTCGACGGTTGCCGAGGCTGCCGTGGCTGCGCCGCGGGCTCGTGGCCGGGGCGAGCGGGACAGCCGCAATGGCTCTCTGGTACTTCTTGGAGCGCACGCTGCGCAAGGGCGACTACACCGGTGTGACCGCGCTGGCCGACGGCACCCCGGTGGAGGGTTTGTGGTCCCACGAGGGCCTGGATTACGACGACAGCATCGTGCCCGGGCAGATCGTCGCCGATCTGCTCGATCTGCCGGAGCCGACGCCGCGGCAGGCCGGGGCGCTGACGCTGGCGCTGCGGTGGACCTACGGCCCGGCGTTCGGCATCGCACATGTGTTGCTGCGCAATCGGATCCGCGAACCCTACGCCAGCCTGATCTTCGGTGGCGTGCTCATGACCATGACGTCGGTGGCGTTCCCGGTGCTGGGGCGCACGCCGGTCCCGTGGCGCTGGCCGGTGGACGCGCAGATCAGTGCGATCGGCAGCCACGGCGCCTACATCGTCACCGCTTCGGCGATCGACAATCTGCTGCGCTGAGCTGAGCTCAGTGGGCGGCGAGGATGGCCACCTGGGCCAGCGCCGCGGCGAGCGCAAGGACGAGGAACACCGTCACCCGCGGGCTGACGTAGGCGCGCAGGAACGCCTGCGTTGGGAATGAGAACGTCTCGGCGACACCGAGCACCTTGTACTTGTGCACCTGATGAAAGCCGGGGTCGGCGGCGATCTTGAGCAGGTCGCGCCGTGAGCGGTAGCGCATGACGCCGACGATGCTCCAGCCCGGGTCCGGGGCCACCATCCAGGCGTCGACGTAGCCGCCCACCTTGCGCGCCGCGATCGCCGGATGGCCGCCGTATCGGAGCAGCCGCTTGATGAAGGCGCTCGAATACATCTTCATCATGTCCGCGGCCGGCACCTGCGCTCCGGTGTCGGGGTCGGTCACGGTGGTGTCGGGCACCCGCACCAGGTTCACCATGAGGAACTCCCGGCCGTCGTCCTCCTCGAGGAACTTCCGAACGATGCCCATGTCGTTGAGGTCGCCTTCGCCCTGTGCCTCGATGCGGGCCAGCATGGTGTCGATCTCCTCGGCGGTGAGCGTGCCGCGCCAGTTGTCGTAGAACAGCCGGAAGCCCACATACAGCGCCGCCGCCACCAGCCAGACCCACCATCCGGGCATCACAAGACCTCCTCGTAGCTCACGGGAGCAGCGAGCCGGCTTCCCGGGCCGCCTCGATGTAGATCGGTGGCAGCGTGATCCCATGGGCGGCAAGCGCACTCGGGCGCGCACCCACTTGGAAGTGCGAGGACTCCACCGGCGGGGGCGGCCCGGGGGTGCTGCGGTCATCGAGCCAGTCCAGGGCGAGCGCGATCGCCCGACGCCCGAAGTCGTCGGCGGAAGGTGAGAAGCTCAGGCCCCCGCCGGCCGGGACGAAGTCGATCTGGGTGCCGATCGGCAACGCGGTGGAGTGCTGCTGGGTCCATCGGATGACGTCGGGGGCGGCGAACACCGCCCCGTCGGCCTCCGGCAGGTCGTGGCAACTGAGCACGACCACGACATCGGAACGTGCGGCGGTCACGAAGTCGCGCCACGCCCCGGCCGTCGACACCAGCGCGGTGCCGGCCAGACGGATGGTCCCCCAGTCGAATTCGCGCACCTGGGCCATCTCGGCCTGGCCGGTCGGGCCGTCGACCCCGATGACCGACACCGTCGGCGCCCGGCCGGGGAACAGGGTGCGCACCGCGTCGCTGATGGCCGCGAACGGCAGCCGTTCGGAGACACCGGAGACGTTGGGCGCCCCGGCGTAGCCGAGGTCGGCCGGCGGGCGGTTCAGTGAGACGTACAGGATGCGCGGGGTGGTGCGGCCGACGTAGTCGCGGGCCACCAGAAGGTTCGCTTCGTCGTCGACGGCGATGAGCACATCGGGATCCACCCGGTCGACGGCGCGCCGGGCGGCGGCCCGTTCCTCCTCGATGCGGACCCGCGCGGTGGGTGCGGTGGCGTTCATGTACATCCACTCCACGCTGACCGGTCGCCGGTTGGCGTCGAGTTGTTCGCGCATGCCGCGGTCGACACCGGCCACCCACGGTGAGTCCGCCGTCATGGAATGCAGCACGAGGATGCGGGGCTTGGTGGCGTTGAACGCGCCGAGCAGCACGAGGAAGCTCAGCAGCGAGCCGATGAGCAGTAGCGACTTCCAGTTCTTGCTCATGCCAACCCCAGCAGTCCCCACCACGGGATCGACGCGAACACCGCGGCGACCCGGGCACCGTTCATCAGCAGGGTGTAGCGCAGGAAGCCCTTCTGGTCGACGTCGTCGATCAGTCCCTCGGAGTACAGCTGCAGCATGCCGTTAGTGCCCTGGTAGCGGAAGAATGCGATGTCGCTGAAGATCGCCGCGCAGAACACACAGATCCACGGGTTGATGCCCTGCGCGGTGGCGATCGGCAACAGGATCACCGTCGAGGTGAGCGCACCGGCGGTCACCGGCAACACCAGCCGGATCACCAGCGTCACCGCCAGGGCCACCAGGATGAACACCACCATGCGGCCGTCGATGAAGTCGAAGGTGTGGCGCACGGCGTTGGCCAGTGAGCGCTGCAGGCCCAGGTAGTCCATGATGCGCACCATGCTGTCCAGGCCGAGCAGGAAGAAGATCTGCGGCCAGTCGATGGCGCTGCGGAAGTCCTTTCGCAGCAGGGTTCCGGTCACCAGCAGCGCCAGCAGGACGCAACCGGCCAGATAGGCCGGCTTGACGTGATGCCAGCCGACGGTGGCGCTGCCGAGGACGAAGAACAGGAACGCCAGGGCGGCGGTCCATTCCGCCGGGCGCCACGGCCCCATCGCGGCGACGGTCTGGGTGAGTTCGGCGCGCGGCAGCGGCGCTTCGCGATCGGAGCGGAACAGCCACGGGATGATGAGCAGGTGCACCGCCGTCACCGCGAGAAGGGCGACCACCGCGGCCTCGAGCCAGAAGATGCCGTTGAATTCGGCCTGCGTCTGGGCCGGCAGAAAGTTCAGTGCGGCGATATTGGAGGACTTGCTGGTCACCATCATCGGGCCGAACAGCGCCGCACCGCCGAACAGCGCGGCCAGCAGTGCGGTGATCCCCGGCCCCTTGGCGGGCAGTTTCAGTGCGGACACCATGTCCTGATACGGCGGGCGCAGCAGTGAGATGCGGGCGTTGGCCGAGGGCATCATCGGCGAGAGCGCATACCCCGACAGCAGCAGTGCCTGCTGATGCCAGAACGGTTTGTCGGGCAGGCGCAGCAGCAGCCGCAGGATCAGCCGGTAGCTCAGGCCCGAGGAGCTGATGGTGGCCGAGAGCGCGAAGACGCCGACGAGCAGCAGCAGGCTTGGTGAGGAGAACCCCGACAGCGCCACCTCCGGCGGGGCCAGTCCGACGAACAGCGAGCCGACGACGGCGATCAGCGGCCCGACGAACTCCTCGACCAGGCTGAAGATCCACAGCAGGCCGGTGGCGGCCATCAGCGCGGCGAAGATCGAGGCCTGCACACTGAAACCGGACGCCAGCATCAGTACGTAGACCGCCGGCGGTGCGACGAACACCAGCGCCCAGCCGACGACGCTGGAGTTACCGGCCGGCTCCGGAGATGCGGCGCCCCGGCGCAGCCGCGAGACCGCGAGCATGACCGCGGCCAGCCCGGCCAGCAGCGCGAAGACCGGCCAGTGCGAGAGCACCACCTCGCTGAACCGGCCGCCGTTCATCGGCCGAAAGGCTACGGCATCGCGGTCCCGGCGTACCCTTTTCTCATGTCTGATCCCGAGGTCGAACAGGCCCTCAAACTCGCGAGCGGCAACACCGCGTCACTGATCCCGCAGGAGCGCAGCCTCGAGGAGGAGCGCCTGCACCGCAAGCAGAATCTCGCCGCGGCGTTCCGGTTGTTCAGCCGGTTCGGTTTCGACGAGGGTGTGGCCGGGCACATCACCGCCCGCGATCCCGAGCTCACCGATCACTTCTGGGTGAACCCGTTCGGGATGCACTTCGGGCACATCCGGGTCAGCGATCTGCTGCTGGTGCGCCACGACGGTACCGTCGTTCACGGTGACATGCCGGTGAATCAGGCGGCCTTCGCCATCCACTCGCAGGTGCACGCCGCGCGCCCCGATGTGATCGCCGCGGCACACGCGCACTCGGTGTACGGCAAGACGTGGTCGACGCTGGGCCGGCAGCTGGATCCGATCACCCAGGACGCGTGCGCCTTCTACGACGATCACGCGGTGTTCGACGCCTACTCCGGTGTGGTGCTCGACATCGAGGAGGGCAAGCGCATCGCCCACGCGCTGGCCGGCAACAAGGCCGCGATCCTGCGCAACCACGGTCTGCTCACCGTCGGTCACTCCGTGGAGGAGGCCGCGTGGTGGTTCATCACCATGGAGCGCAGCTGCCACGCCCAGCTGATGGCCGAGGCCGTCGGCAAGCCGATCCTGATCGAGCCGGAGATGGCCGCAGTCACCCGCGGCCAGGTCGGCAACCACATCGCCGGCTGGTTCAGCTTCCAGCCGCTGTACGCCCGGATCACTCGGGAGCAGCCGGATTTGTTCGACTGATCCGCGTCATGCTTCAGCGAGGTGCGCAATTGAGCGTGAGGCCGGCTACTTGGTCAAGTAGTCGATCAATGCCCGGCGGACGGTCTCTCCACGGGTTACCCCGTCCATCGCTGAGCGTTCATCTGCCAGAGCGATAAGTTCGTCTGGTAGCCGGACTGAGTAGGTGCTTGACGCGTCAGCCCCGATCGACGGTCGCCCCCTCCGGCGTAACTTATCCACCGGGATTCCCCGCTCGGCCTCCTCCGCCAGGCGTTCAATCGTCTTTGGGTCCACGTGATCGGGTAGCGCTTTCGGTGCCTGCAATGAAGATCGTGTCCTGCGCACACCCGTCCTGGGTGTGGCTTTCTTCTTGATGGCTTTCTTTATCGTCATGGTTCAGCTTTCGCCTCGTACTCGCAGGGCCTTCTCCAGTTCGTGGGAACGCGCTTTCATGCAGTGGATGACGAGATCCGCTCGCGAAAGATGCACCACGATCAGCTCCAGCAGCGTGGCGTCGGGCGCGAACCCGAATATCCAACTTCGGGCAGGGTCACTGTCGGCCACCAGTCGTTCTATATGCACATGTTCAAGCGCGAAACGGATGTCAGCCTCCGTGTAACCGTGTTTGAGGGCCGAGGTTTCGATCTGTAACCGCTTCACGACTATCGTAACACGAAATTACAAGGTGTGAACCCACTTTTTTTGGCTGGGAGCCCGACGCTGCCGCCACAATGTCCTCCACGGGTAGCGCCACGTACTTGATGGCGGGACGCTATAACCGGGCACCGACAACCCGGTTGGCGCCAGGTCGATGTGCCCACCCCACCAAGTAGAGGAAGTCGAGCAGTTCGCGGCCGGAGTTCATGGGCATGCGGCTAGTCCCACATGATCTGGCAGGCTTGCCGCCATAGGCTTGCACTGACGCACGCGATGGAAGGGTGAGGAATCTGAACCCCTCGGAGATCGAGCC
>JBAXCK010000164.1:0-5451 GCA_037141465.1 Mycobacteriaceae bacterium
CACCACTACGAAGTCGGAGTGCCCGAAGCCGCGGGCCCCAGATTCTCCGCGGGCCAAGGGGGTCTTCCTAGGCCTCGGGCTTGGACGGTCCAATGCCGAGCATCGACAGGAACACGCGGCACTCGTCGGCGTCGGTGGCGTAGGCGGCCACCACGCGCCGGGCTTGGCGGGCGGTGCTGTCGGTCAGCGGCTCGACCTCGTCGATCGCCGGTTCAGATTTCGCTGGCATGGCTTAACTCTAGGCGACGGGGAGCTACGGGCTCGCCGAGATCTCAGAGCGGGGCTGGACCTCCATCGGGCTGTCGCCCATCTGCTCGGCGTAGCAGACCGTCGACTCGAAGGAACCCTCACACGGGGTTCCGTTGATGTTCGGGCCCGCCTCCATCGGATTGACATAGCCCGGAGTCGTCGAGATCTCGCCGCCGCTGACGCCCGGCGCCGAGACGCGGGTCTCGCCGGAGGCCGAATCGTAGGTGGTCTCGCCGCCCTGGACGGAGCCGACGACAGGGCCAGGGATGCCGGGTTCGGGATTGGGCAGCGGCGCTGCGAGCGCGGTCGGGGCGGTGAGCACAGCGGTGGCGGCCAGCAAGGCCAGGCTTGCGAACTTGAGATTCATGTCAGAAAGGACCTTCGGTTGTCGTGTTGTGGTCAGGGAACGCTCGGCAGGCCGACCTTCGGCGCCTGGTACTGGTTGGCGTTCTGGCTTTCGGCCAGGCCGATGCACTCGCCGGTGCTGCCGCCACCGCCGGCGGTACCGGTGCAGGGGATGCCGGCCACTTCGCCGAGTTCGCCGACGTTGCCCGTGCGCGAGTTGGTGATCGATCCGGTCTCCAGGGGCAGCTTCTCGGGATCAAGTGGGTTGAGGGTGGCGGGCTTGCAACCGCCCGTCGTCGGATCGGTGACCTCGCCGGTGGGGCAGGTCGCCACAGCGGAGCCACCGGGACCGGAGGTGACGGCGAGCGCCGTCAGCAGGGGTGCGGCGGCAACCGCGAGGGCGAAGCCGCCGGCGAGCAGCAGGCGCTGTGCGGGAGAGGTGCTGGTGGGCATGGCGATGCGTCCTTCTGTCTGGTGCTGCGCGGTTTCCGCAGCTTATGGGGCCTATCGCGGGGAGTGACGCGAGTGTTACATCAGCTTACGCCGCGGCGTTCCGCCCTGGCTGAGACCGTGGTTCTATACGGGGATGCAACTGGACTTCACCGATCGCACCTATCTGGTCAGCGGCGGCGGCAGCGGGATCGGCAAGGGCGTGGCCACCGGCCTGGCGCAATCGGGTGCCAACGTGGTCATCGTAGGGCGCAACGCCGACAGGCTGACCGCGGCAGTGCGGGAGATCGAGGCCGCCGCCTCCGGCAAGGTCCTCGCAAAGCCGGCAGACGTGACCGATGAGGATCAGATCGCCGGCGTCGTCGAGGCCGCGGCAGCCTGGCACGGGAGACTGCACGGAGTCGTGCACTGCGCCGGCGGTTCGGAGACCATCGGGCCCGTCACGCAGATCGACTCCGACGCGTGGCGCCGCACCGTCGATCTCAACGTCAACGGCACGATGTATCTGCTCAAGCACGCGGCCCGGCAGATGGTCCGCGCCGGCGGCGGCTCCTTCGTCGGGATCTCCTCGATCGCCGCGTCCAACGTGCACCGGTGGTTCGGCGCCTACGGCGTGAGCAAGTCAGCACTGGATCATCTGATGATGCTGGCGGCCGACGAACTCGGACCGTCCTGGGTGCGGGTCAACGGTATCCGCCCGGGACTGATCCGCACGGAGCTGGTGGAGCCGATTCTCAGTTCACCGGAGGTCAGCGAGGACTACCGCCAGTGCACCCCGCTGCCCCGCGTGGGCGAGGTGACCGACGTCGCGAACCTCGCCATGTTTCTGCTCAGCGACGCTGCCGAGTGGATCACCGGACAGGTGATCAACGTCGACGGTGGCCACGGCCTGCGCCGCGGCCCGGACATGTCGGGGATGCTCGAGCCGTTGTTCGGGGCGGACGGCCTTCGCGGAGTGGTGTGAATCCCGCCCCGCGTCCCAGGCCCGAGGCGGCCGGACCCGGCCAGGAATCAGTCTGGGACTATCCGAGGCCGCCGCGGCTGGAACCGTTCGAGGGCGCGATCGCAATCGAACTCGGCGGCGAGGTGATCGCACAGACCCGCCGCGGCTGGCGGGTGCTGGAGACAAGCCATCCGCCGACCTACTACCTACCACCGGATGCCTTCGCCGACGGTGTTCTGCGACCGGCTGCGGGCTCCTCCTGGTGCGAGTGGAAGGGGCGGGCGCGCTACTTCGATCTGGTGACCGCGACGACGACCGCACCCCGGGCCGCGTGGAGTTATCCCGATCCGACGCCCGGATTCGCACCGATTCGCGATGCGGTGGCGGTGATGGCCGGGATGGTGGACCGCTGCACCGTCAATGGCGAAATCGTGACGCCACAGCCCGGTGGCTTCTACGGGGGCTGGATCACCAGTTGGGTGCGAGGGCCGTTCAAGGGGGGTCCCGGCTCGACCGGCTGGTGATCCTCGGCCGGTGAGGCGAAACATTCCCGAAACACCGGCGCCCCGTCGCGGAAACACCGCCAGGACATCCTCACTGCCCGACGGTCCAATGGAGCAGCGTCGAAGGAGCCGCGATGGATACCGCCGCCACAGCGTGGTTGCTCATCAGCACCGCTCTGGTGCTGTTGATGACACCTGGGCTCGCCATCTTCTACGGCGGCATGGTCCGCACCACCGGCGTGCTCAACATGATCATGATGAGTTTCATCTCTATTCCACTGGTCACGGTGGCGTGGCTGCTGGTTGGTTACAGCCTGGCGTTCACCAGCGGCAGCGGATTCATCGGTGGCCTGTCACATCTCGGGATGGCCGGTATCGGGCCGGAAACTGCTCACGGCGCGGTGCCGGAGTTGCTCTTCGCCACCTTCCAGCTCAGCTTTGCGATCATCACCGCTGCTCTGGTCAGCGGGGCTATCGCGGACCGGGCCAAGTTCGCAGCCTGGATGGTGTTCGTCCCGGTGTGGGCTATCGCCGTTTATTCCGTTGTGGCCCACTGGGTTTGGGGTCCGGATGGGTGGCTCTTCGAGCTAGGCGTTCTGGACTATGCGGGAGGTCTCGTGGTCGAGATCGTCTCCGGATCCTCGGCGCTCGCGCTCGCGTTGGTGCTGGGGCCGCGACTCGGTTTCAAGGTCGATGCGATGCGTCCACACAATCTGCCATTCGTCCTGCTCGGGGTGGGACTGCTCTGGTTCGGCTGGTTCGGCTTCAACGCCGGGTCGGCCCTGGCCGCCAACGGTCTGGCCTCGGCGATCTTCCTGAACACACTTGTCGCCGGCTGCCTCGGGATGCTCGGCTGGTTGACCGTCGAGCAGATCCGGGATGGAAAACCGACGACGTTCGGCGCGGCATCGGGCGTGGTGGCCGGGTTGGTGGCGATCACGCCGTCGTGCGGCACGGTGAGCACCCTCGGTGCCGCCGTGGTCGGCTTGGCGGCCGGCCTGGTGTGTTCGTTCGCGGTCGCACTGAAGTTCAAGCTGAATTACGACGACTCTCTCGATGTGGTCGGCGTCCACTTCGTCGGCGGTGTGGTGGGGGTGTTGCTGATCGGATTGCTCGCGACTGCGGTGATGACCGGCGGCCCCAGTGGTCTGCTCTACGGCGGCGGTGTTGAGCAACTCGGTAAGCAGGCGTTGGCCATGGCCTTGGTCGCCGTCTACGCGTTCGCGATGTCCTACGGTATCGCCCGGCTCATCGACGCGACTATGGGCTTCCGGCTCAGCGCCGAGGACGAGGCCAGCGGGGTGGACTTCACCCAGCATGCCGAAACTGCCTACGCCGAGGGTGTCCACGGCCATCAGCAGGTTCGCCGCCCGCTGTTCGGCGACCGCGACGCATTGCGGCGGCCCGAAGCCGACGAGGACTGAACTAACATTCGCGCATGCCGTTGGCCAGTGGCGACGTGTTCGCCGGATATCAGATTCTGCGCCCACTGGGGTTCGGCGGAATGGGAGAGGTCTACCTCGTCCAACACCCGCGGCTTCCGCGTCAGGATGCTCTGAAGATCCTGCCCGCCGAAGCCTCCGCTGACCGGGAGTTCCGCACCCGCTTCAATCGCGAGGCTGAGTTGGCGGCGACGCTGTACAACCCGCACATCGTCGGCGTCCACGACCGAGGCGAATACAACGGTCAACTGTGGATCTCGATGGACTACATCGACGGGCCCGATGCCGGCCGACTGCTGCGTGAGCAGTACCCGGGCGGCATGCCAGGGTGGGAGGTGGTGGAGATCGCCAGTGCGGTGGCCGATGCGCTGGACCACGCGCATGCCCGCGGGCTGCTGCACCGCGACGTGAAGCCGCCCAACATCCTGTTGACCACACCCGAGCGTGGCCGCCGCCGCGTTCTGCTTGCCGACTTCGGCATCGCCCGTGACACCGCCGAAGCGAGCGGACTCACCGACACCAACGTCACGCTCGGCACGGTGAACTACGCCGCTCCTGAGCAGCTCACCGGCTCTCCGCTCGACGGCCGCGCCGACCAGTACGGCCTCGCGGCGACGGTCTATCACCTGCTGACCGGTGAACCCATGTTCGGTTCATCCAACCCCGCCGTGGTGATCGGTCGCCATCTCAACGCCCCGCCACCGCGGTTGTCCGAACGCCGTCCGGATTTAGGGACGCTCGAACCGGTTCTGAGCAAAGCCCTGTCGAAGAACCCGACCGATCGGTATCCCAGCTGCTCCCGGTTCGCCGATGCGTTGCGCGATGCGCTGTATGCGCAGGGCGCACCGGTAACGCCGGTTTCAGCGCCCGCGCGGCAGCCGGTACTTCAGCAGCCGGTACTTCAGCACACTGCCGAGCTTCCCCGAACCTATCCGGCCGAAGCATCAGTCGATGCGTCTGCGCCGGCGGCCGCGTCACACTGGCAGTGGGTACTTGCCGGGGCGGCACTGGTGGCAGTTGTGAGTGGTCTGGTGTTCACATTGTGGCCTCGTGGTGAGGGTAGGGAACCGCAGGGCACCACGACCACGACGACGACACCGGTAACGGCGACGTCTTCGTTCGCCACGACGACGGCCACCGGTTCGCCGGCAACCACCTTCGGGGCCATGCGGGACCTGGTGGAGGGTTTCTACGCGCAGCTTCCGGCCAACGCGCGTGGTGCGTGGGATCAACTTGATGTCCACTACCAACGCCGAAACGGATTCGAGGACTATCTGAGCTTCTGGTCCACAATCGAGTCGGTCTCGGTGCTCTCGGTCGTGCCACGTGATACCGACAGCGTGGTGGCGACGTTGCGCTACGTGCTGCGCGATGGAGGTGTCGACACTGAGAACAGGTGGCTCAGTGTGATCGGCAAGGATGGCGGATTACTGATCTACGACTCCGAGCGGATCGGACCCGCCTGATCAGCGCACCAGATACAGCCGACAGGACGCGCACATTCCGGAGCCAAGGCTCG
>JBAXCK010000165.1:0-5352 GCA_037141465.1 Mycobacteriaceae bacterium
TCCCATGAGGTTGGTCCCATGAGGTTGGTCCCGTGATGTTCGCCCTCGGCATCATCCTGTTCGCGCTCGCCATCCTGGTGTCGGTCGCCCTGCACGAGTGCGGCCACATGTGGGTGGCGCGCGCCACCGGGATGAAGGTGCGTCGCTACTTCGTCGGCTTCGGGCCGACCCTGTGGTCGGTGATGCGGCCGAACAGGCTGGGCACCACCGAGTACGGGATCAAGGCGGTGCCGCTGGGCGGATTCTGCGACATCGCCGGAATGACCCCGGATGCGCCGCTGCGCCCGGAGGACGAGCCGTACGCCATGTATAAGCAGAAGACCTGGAAGCGGGTCGCGGTGCTGTTCGCCGGCCCCGGGATGAATTTCATCATCGGTCTGGTGCTGATCTACGCGATCGCGGTGGTGTGGGGCCTGCCGTCACTGCGTCCGCCGACGACCGCCGTCGTCGGCGCGACATCGTGTGTCCAGCCCGAGGTGATCAAGGGCGAACTCGGCACGTGCACCGGGACAGGTCCGGCGGCTGCGGCCGGAATCAAAGCCGGCGACGTCGTCGTCAAGGTCGGCGGATCCGAGGTCCGAACCTTCGAGGAGATGGTCAAAGCCGTCCAGAAGGCGGGCGGCCCGACGCCGTTCGTCATCGAACGCACCCGGGACGGACAGACGGCCACCATCGACACCGTCGTCGAGGTCACCTCGACGCAGCGCTGGGTGCCCGGCGCCGACGGCGCCGTGCCCGCCGGCCCGTCGACGGTCGGCGCCATCGGGATCAAGGCCGCCCAATTCGGCCCGACCCAGTACAACCCCGTCTCGGCGATCCCGGCCACGTTCGTCTTCACCGGTGATCTCGCTGTCGAACTCGGCAAGTCGCTGGCCGCCATTCCCACCAAGGTCGGCGCGCTTGTCCATGCGATCGGTGGCGGCGAGCGGGATCCCGAGACCCCGATCAGCGTGGTGGGGGCGAGCATCATCGGCGGCGACACCGTCGACCACGGAATGTGGGTGGCATTCTGGTTCTTCCTGGCTCAATTGAACTTCGTCCTCGGCGCGGTCAACCTGGTGCCGCTGCTGCCGTTCGACGGCGGCCATATCGCCGTCGCGCTGTTCGAGAAGGCGCGCAACATGTTCCGCACGGCGCGCGGCCTACTGCCGGCGGCGCCGGTCAGTTACAGCAGGCTGATGCCCGCCACGTACATCATCCTGGTCATCGTCGTGGGCTATATGGCGCTGACTGTCACCGCCGACCTGGTGAACCCGATCAGGCTGTTCCAGTAGGAGATTCACAGATGTCTGTTGGTCTGGGCCTGCCGCCCGCACCGCCGCCGGTTCTGGCCCCGCGCCGCAAGACTCGGCAGCTGATGGTCCGCAACGTCGGCGTCGGCAGCGACCATCCGATCTCGGTGCAGTCCATGTGCACGACCAAGACGCATGACGTCAACGCGACGCTGCAGCAGATCGCCGAACTGACCGCCTCCGGGTGCGACATCGTGCGCGTGGCCTGTCCGCGTCAGGAGGATGCCGACGCACTCGCCGAGATCGCCCGCAAGAGCCAGATCCCGGTGATCGCCGACATCCACTTCCAGCCCAAGTACATCTTCGCCGCGATCGACGCCGGATGTGCTGCGGTGCGGGTGAACCCCGGCAACATCAAGGAGTTCGACGGCCGGGTGGGGGAGGTGGCCAAGGCCGCCGGCGCGGCGGGCATCCCGATCCGCATCGGCGTCAACGCCGGCTCGCTGGACAAGCGCTTCCTGGAGAAGTACGGCAAGGCAACTCCCGAGGCGCTCGTCGAGTCGGCGTTGTGGGAGGCGTCGCTGTTCGAGGACCACGGCTTCGGTGACATCAAGATCAGCGTCAAGCACAACGACCCGGTCGTCATGGTGGCCGCCTACCGACTGCTCGCCGAGAAGTCCGACTACCCGCTGCATCTCGGCGTCACCGAGGCGGGTCCGGCGTTTCAGGGCACGATCAAGTCCGCGGTCGCCTTCGGCGCACTGCTCTCGGACGGAATCGGTGACACCATCCGGGTCTCGTTGTCCGCGCCTCCGGTCGAGGAGGTCAAGGTGGGCAACCAGATTCTGGAGTCGCTGAATCTGCGGCCGCGGTCGCTGGAAATCGTCTCGTGCCCGTCCTGCGGGCGGGCCCAGGTTGACGTCTACACGCTGGCCAACGAGGTGACCGCCGGTCTGGAGGGTCTCGACGTTCCGCTGCGGGTGGCGGTGATGGGATGCGTGGTCAACGGTCCGGGCGAGGCGCGGGAGGCCGACCTCGGTGTCGCCTCCGGCAACGGCAAGGGTCAGATCTTCGTCAAGGGCGAAGTCATCAAGACGGTGCCGGAGGCCAAGATCGTCGAGACGCTCATCGAGGAGGCGTTGAAGATCGCCGAGGGCATGCGCGAGGAGGGCGGCTCGGATGAGTCCGCGACCGGTGCGCCGGTCGTCACCGTAAGCTGATCCAAACTCACGCGCGCAGAAGGAACGCCATGTCGGCACCCGCACTGTCCCGGCCGGTCGACGGCCGGCGGGTCACGGTGGTGCGCGACCGGGCAGCGGTGGGACGGGTGCTCGCCGACGATCCGGTAGCCGGCTGCATGGTGGCCGCGCGGGTGGCCGACCACGGTGTGGATCCGCGCGGAATCGGCGGGGAACTCTGGACGCGCCGTCGCGCCGAGGACTCGCTGTGCTACGCCGGGGCCAATCTCATCCCGCTGCGCGGCACCCGTGCGGATCTGGACGCCTTCGCCGATCAGGCCGCCGCCACACCGCGGCGCTGCTCGTCGGTCGTGGGGAGATCAGATCTGGTGCTGCCGATGTGGGAGCGGCTCAGCATCCACTGGGGTCCGGCCCGCGACGTGCGCGACCGCCAGCCGTTACTCGCACTGGAGTGCCGTCCGCGGTGCGGCGCAGACCCGGGTGTTCGCCGCGTGCGCGCTGATGAACTCGACGCCTATCTGGTGGCCGCGGTGGACATGTTCATCGGTGAGGTGGGTGTGGATCCCCGCGCCGGCGACGGCGGACGCGGCTACCGCCGCCGGGTGGCCGGCCTGATCGCGGCCGGCCGGGCTTACGCCCGGTTCGAGCACGGGCGGGTGGTGTTCAAGGCGGAAGTCGGCGCTCAGTCGCCGGCGGTCGGTCAGATCCAGGGGGTCTGGGTGGCGCCGGAGTGGCGCGGGCGCGGTCTGGGCACGGCGGGCACCGCGGCGGTCGCGGCGGCGATCGTGGCCGGCGGGCGCACGGCGAGTCTGTACGTCAACAGCTACAACACCGTCGCGCGAGCGGCCTACGCGCGCGTCGGCTTCCGCGAGGTCGGCACGTTCGCCACCGTTCTGCTCGACTGAGGCTCTGCTGGACCGGGGGCCGCCCGGTGCGCCTCCGCCGGTTGGGGGTCACAAACCCATAACATCTGCCCCAATGGCAACTTTGGTAACGAGAGTCACAGCGGTCGCGTCAGCGCTGCTGGTCGCGGCGTCGGCGGTGTCGGCCTGCACGCCGCGCCCCGACGGGCCCGCACCGGCCGCCGCGGAGTTCTTCGCCGAACTCGACCGCGGTGACACCGGGGCGGCCGCGGCACTCAGCGATCGTCCGAGTGATGCCCACGCGGCGCTGAACGAGGCATGGACCGGGCTGCAGGCCACCCACCTGAGCGCGGAGATCCTCGGGTCGCGCTACACCGAGGACACCGGCAGCGTGCACTACCGCTTCACCTGGGAACTGCCCAAGAAGCGCACCTGGAGCTATGACGGCGTGCTGAACATGATCCGAGACGAGGGCCGGTGGCTGGTGCGCTGGAGCGCCAGCGCGCTGCATCCCAAACTCGGTGAGCACCAGACGTTCTCCTTGCGCGCGGATCCTCCCCGCCGTGCCACCGTCAACGAGGTCCGCGGTTCTGAGGTACTGGTGCCCGGTTATCTGTACCGCTATCAGCTCGATGCCGCACGGGCGGGCGAGGCCCTGATGTCCTCGGCCCGGGTGGTCGCCGATGCGTTGCGTCAATTCGACACCGCACTCAACCCACAGCAGTTGGCCGAGCAGGCGAGCTCATCGAACGGCCCCCTTGAGCTCATCACGCTGCGGGCCGCCGACCACGACCGCGTCGGCGCCGTGCTTGATGACCTCCCGGGTGTCGTCGTCACCCCGCAGGCCGAAATGATGCCCACCGCAGCGGGATTCGCGCCCGCGGTCATCACCGAGGTCCGCAAAGCCGTTGTCGACCGGCTCGACGGCGAGGCCGGCTGGCGGGTGGTCAGTGTGAACCAGAACGGTGCGGATCTGCAGGTGCTCACCGAGTCTCCACCGACACCGGCTCCGGCGATCACCTTGACCCTCGACCGCGCCGTCCAGGACGCCGCCCAGCACGCCGTCGACGTACAGGGCAGCAAGGCGATGCTGGTGGTGCTGCGGCCGTCGTCCGGCGACATCCTCGCGGTGGCGCAGAACGACGCCGCCGACGCCGACGGCCCCGCTGCGACCACCGGTCTCTACCCGCCGGGGTCGACGTTCAAGATCGTCACCGCGGGCGCTGCGCTGCAGACCAGGATGGCCTCGCCCGACTCGCCGGTGGCCTGTCCGGGCCAGGTCGACATCGGTGACCGGACGATCCCCAACTACAACAAGTTCGATCTCGGCACGGTCCCGCTCGCGCGCGCGTTCGCGAACTCGTGCAACACCACGTTCGCCGAACTCGCCAGCCGGATGCTGCCGCGCACGCTCAACGTCGCGGCATCGGAATTCGGTATCGGCGCCGATTACACGATCGAGGGCCTCACCACGGTGACAGGTTCGGTGCCGCCGACGGTGAACCTCGCTGAGCGCACCGAAGACGGATTCGGCCAGGGCAAGGTCGTCGTCACACCGTTCGGGATGGCCATGGCGGCGGCGACCGTCGCGGCGGGCCGGACCCCGATGCCGCGGCTGATCATGGGCACCCAGACCGCGGCGTCGGGGGAGAACCCGCCACTGGATCCGGTCACCCTGGAGGGCCTTCGCTCGATGATGCGACTGGTGGTGCTCGACGGCACCGCCCGGGAGATCGCCGACTCCGGACCGGTCTACGGCAAGACCGGTGAGGCCGAGTTCCCGGGCGGTTCACACGCCTGGTTCACCGGCTACCGCGGTGATCTCGCGTTCGCCGGCCTGATCGTCGGCGGTGGCAGTTCCACCTATGCGGTGCGGATGGTCAAGCGGATGCTCGGGGAGTTGCCGCCCGATTTCCTGGCTTAGCCCGTTTACCGAGCCCGTTATCGAGCCCCGTTACCGAGCCCGTTACCGAGCCGGTTTGGGCGGGCCTGGGTTGGCTGCACCGGGATTAGCGGGGCCGGGATTAGCCGGGCCGGGACCGGGATTGGCCGGGCCGG
>JBAXCK010000166.1:0-5266 GCA_037141465.1 Mycobacteriaceae bacterium
ACAGTGAACGAAAGGCCGTACGGACGAATGTCTGTCGCTGAAATCGACGAGGGCGTCTTCGAGTCAACCGCCACCATCGACAATGGGAGCTTCGGCACCCGAACCATCCGTTTCGAGACCGGCCGGCTGGCCCGCCAGGCCGCCGGCTCCGTCGTCGCCTATCTCGACGACGAGACCATGCTGCTGTCGGCGACCACCGCCAGCAAGGCTCCCAAAGAGCACTTCGACTTCTTCCCGCTGACGGTGGACGTCGAGGAGCGGATGTATGCGGCCGGGCGTATCCCCGGCTCGTTCTTCCGCCGCGAGGGCCGGCCGTCCACCGACGCCATCCTCACCTGCCGGCTGATCGACCGGCCGCTGCGCCCGTCGTTCGTCGACGGTCTCCGCAACGAGATCCAGGTCGTCGTCACCGTGATGAGCCTGGACCCCAACGATCTCTACGACGTGGTCGCGATCAACGCCGCGTCGGCCTCCACCCAGTTGGCCGGACTGCCGTTCTCCGGACCGGTCGGCGGCGTGCGCGTCGCGCTCATCCCCGGTTCAACTTCCGGCTCGGCCGGGGGAGGCCAGTGGGTCGCGTTCCCGACCGTCGAGCAGCTCGAGGGGGCGGTGTTCGACATGGTCGTGGCCGGCCGCGTGGTGCACGACGGGGACGTCGCGATCATGATGGTCGAGGCCGAGGCCACCGACAACGTGATCGAACTCGTCGCCGGTGGCGCGCAGGCGCCCACCGAGGCCGTCGTCGCCGAGGGCCTCGAGGCGGCCAAGCCGTTCATCGCGGCACTGTGCACGGCCCAGCGCGAGCTCGCCGACAAGGCCGCCAAGGCGACCGCCGACTACCCGGTCTTCCCCGAATACGCCGACGACGTGTTCGCCGCCGTCTCCGATGCCGCGTCGGCATCGCTGGGCCAGGCGCTGACCATCGCCGGCAAGCAGGAGCGCGAGGAGCGCACCAACGAGATCAAGGCCGAGGTGCTCGCACGACTCGGCTCGACCTTCGAGGGCCGGGAGAAGGAGATCGGCGCGGCCTTCCGCTCGCTGACCAAGAAGCTCGTCCGGCAGCGCATCCTTACCGATCACTTCCGCATCGACGGTCGCGGGATCACCGATATCCGCGCGTTGAGCGCGGAGGTGGCGGTGGTGCCGCGGGCCCACGGCAGCGCGCTGTTCGAGCGCGGCGAGACCCAGATCCTGGGTGTCACCACACTCGACATGGTCAAGATGGCCCAGCAGATCGACTCGCTGGGTCCGGAGAAGTCCAAGCGCTACATGCACCACTACAACTTCCCGCCGTACTCCACCGGTGAGACCGGACGCGTCGGCTCGCCGAAGCGCCGCGAGATCGGTCACGGCGCGCTCGCCGAGCGCGCGCTGATGCCGGTGCTGCCCAGCGTCGAGGAGTTCCCGTACGCGATCCGTCAGGTCTCCGAAGCACTCGGCTCCAACGGGTCGACCTCGATGGGCTCGGTGTGCGCATCCACGCTGTCCCTGCTGAACGCCGGCGTGCCCCTGAAGGCTCCGGTCGCCGGCATCGCGATGGGTCTGGTGTCCGACGAGGTGAACGGGGAGACGCGCTACGTCGCGCTCACCGACATCCTCGGCGCCGAGGACGCCTTCGGTGACATGGACTTCAAGGTCGCCGGCACCAAGGCGTTCGTCACCGCCCTGCAGTTGGACACCAAGCTCGACGGCATCCCCTCGAAGGTCCTCGCCGGCGCGCTGGCGCAGGCCAAGGACGCCCGGTTGGCGATTCTCGAGGTGATGGCCGAGGCCATCGACGCCCCCGACGAGATGAGCCCGTACGCACCGCGCGTCACCGCGATCAAGATCCCGATCGACAAGATCGGCGAGGTCATCGGACCCAAGGGCAAGATGATCAACTCGATCACCGAGGAGACCGGTGCGTCGATCTCCATCGAGGACGACGGCACGGTGTTCGTCGGCGCCACCGACGGACCGTCGGCGCAGGCGGCCATCGACCGGATCAACGCGATCGCCAACCCGCAAATGCCCAAGGTGGGCGAGCGGTTCCTCGGCACGGTGGTCAAGACCACCGACTTCGGGGCATTCGTCTCGCTGCTGCCCGGCCGTGACGGTCTGGTGCACATCTCCAAACTGGGACGCGGCAAGCGGGTCGCCAAGGTCGAGGACGTGGTCAAGGTCGGCGACAAGATCCGCGTCGAGATCGCCGACATCGACAACCGCGGCAAGATCTCGCTGATCCCGGTCGCCGACGACACCGCCGACGACGCCGGCAACGGGGCACCGGCACCGGCCGATGCCGCGACTGTCAGCAGCTGACCCGGCCATCCACCGCACCGTCCTACCGGGCGGTCTGCGGGTGGTCACCGAATTCGTGCCGTCGGTGCGTTCGGCATCGGTGGGCGTCTGGGTCAACGTCGGATCGCGCGACGAGAGCCCGGCCGTCGCCGGTGCCGCGCACTTCCTTGAGCATCTGCTGTTCAAGTCGACACCCACACGGGACGCGGTGCAGATCGCGCAGGCGGTCGACGCCGTCGGCGGTGAACTGAACGCTTTCACCGCCAAGGAGCACACCTGCTATTACGCGCACGTGCTCGACGAGGACCTCGAACTGGCCGTCGACCTCGTCGCCGATGTGGTGCTCAACGGTGTGTGCGCCACCGACGATGTGGAACTCGAGCGTGATGTGGTGCTCGAGGAGATCGCCATGCGCGACGACGACCCGGAGGACACCATCGGCGACGTCTTCCTGTCGGCGATGTTCGGCGACCATCCGGTGGGCCGACCGGTGATCGGCAGTGTCGAGTCCGTCTCGTCGATGACCCGCCAGCAACTGCACTCCTTCCACATCCGCCGCTACATTCCCGAACGGATGGTGATCGCGGTCGCGGGCAATGTCGAGCACCGCCGTGTCGTGGCCCTGGTGCGCAAGTACTTCGGCCCGCATCTGGTCCGGGGCCGCACACCGCGCGAACCGCGAAAGGGCGCCGGCCGGTTGACCGGTGCACCGGGCCTTGCGTTGGTGAATCGCGACTGCGAGCAGACCCACCTCACCCTGGGTGTGCGGGTGCCGGGCCGGCACTGGCAGCATCGCTGGGCGCTGACGGTGCTCAACACCGCCCTGGGCGGCGGACTGAGTTCCCGGCTCTTCCAGCAGATCAGGGAGACCCGGGGTTTGGCGTACTCGGTCTACTCGTCGATCGACACGTTCTGCGACAGCGGTGCGCTGTCGGTGTATGCGGCGTGCCTGCCGGAACGTTTCGACGAAGTCGCCCGGGTGACCACCGACGTGCTCGACGGAGTCGCCCGCGAGGGGATCACCGAGTCCGAATGCCGGATCGCCAAGGGATCCCTGCGCGGCGGTCTGGTCCTGGGACTGGAGGACTCGGCGTCGCGGATGAACCGCCTCGGCAGCACCGAGATCAACTACGGGCGCTATCGCAGCGTCGCGAGCACCCTCAAACGCATCGAGGACGTCACCGTCGAGGAGGTCAACGCCGTGGCCCGCAAGGTGCTCACCGGCACCTACGGAGCCGCTGTGCTCGGCCCGCACCGATCGAAACGATCACTGCCGCAGGCGCTTCGGCGGATCACAGGCTGAGACGCTAGCCGGCGAGTAATCCCGCCGGATCGGTGTAGCGCAGATCGAGATCGCGGGCCACCTCGGCGTTGAGCAGTTGGCCATCGTGGGTGGACAGGCCCTTGGCCAGCGCGGGGTCGTTGAAGCAGGCGCCCTGCCAACCCTTGTCGGCAAGTTTGATCACATAGGGCATGGTGGCGTTGGTCAGCGCGTAGGTCGAGGTGCGGGGCACCGATCCCGGCATGTTGGCCACGCAGTAGAACACCGAGTTGTGCACCTTGAAGGTCGGGTCGTCGTGCGTGGTGGGGCGGGAGTCCTCGAAGCAGCCGCCCTGGTCGATGGCGATGTCGACGAGTACCGAGCCCGGTTTCATCTGCGCCACCGTGTCATTGGTGACCAGCTTGGGCGCCTTGGCGCCCGGCACCAGCACCGCACCGATCACCAGGTCGGCCTGTTTGACGGCGTTCTCCAGATCCAGCCGGGAGGAGTACCGGGTCTCGATCGCACCGCCGTACTCGGCGTCGATCTTGCGCAGCGTGTTGATGTTGAGGTCGAACACCGTCACATGGGCTCCCATACCCCAGGCGACGGCGGCCGCGTTGTCGCCGGCCATGCCGCCGCCGATCACCACCACGACCGCCGGTGCCACACCGGGCACACCGCCCATCAGCACGCCGCGGCCACCCTGGGTGCGCATCAGGTGGTAGGCGCCGACGTGGGCGGACAACCGGCCGGCCACCTCGCTCATCGGCGCCAGCAGGGGCAACGCACCGTCGGCGGTCTGGACGGTCTCGTAGGCGATCGAGGTGGTGCCCGAAGCGAGCAGCGCGTCGGTGCACGGCCGGGATGCCGCCAGATGCAGGTAGGTGAACAGCGTCTGGCCCTTGCGCATCAGACCGTACTCCGGCTCGATCGGCTCCTTGACCTTCAGCAGGAGTTCGGCCTGCGCCCACACCTGCTCAGCGGTGTCGACGATCGTCGCCCCGGCGGCGGTGAAGTCGGCGTCGTGGATCGCCGATCCCTCGCCGGCGCCCTTCTGCACCATGACGTCGTGGCCGCGGTGCACCAACTCGCTGACGCCGGCGGGGGTGATGGCGACGCGGTACTCGTTGTTCTTGATCTCGGTGGGGACGCCGACGCGCACAGGGGACTCCTCGATGAGTGGGACGCTTGCGCTTCATTGTGAAGAACATACGGATCATCGGCAATCAAGCCGACAATGATTCGCTAAAATCAGGGTGTGAGTGAACAAAAAGCGAAACGGGCTCATCCGGCGATGCAAAAACCGAAGGATGTTCACCCCGCTGACCTCGACGACGTCGACCGGCACATCCTGACCGTGCTGCACACCGACGCACGCATCGCCAACAGCGTGCTGGCCGACCAGGTCGGTATCGCCCCGTCGACCTGTCACGGCCGCGTGCGGCGCCTGCAGGATCTCGGCGTCATCCGCGGCTTCCACGCCGACATCGACCCGACCGCCATCGGACTGCCGATGCAGGCCATGATCTCGGTCAGCCTGCAGTCCGGCGCCCGGGCGAAGATCCGCACCTTCGTCGAACAGATCCGGCGCCGCCCGCAGGTGATCGACGTCTACTTCCTCGCCGGCGCCGACGACTTCATCATCCACGTCGCCGCCCGAGACACCGACGATCTGCGCTCCTTCGTCGTCGACAACCTCAATGCCGACGCCGACGTGGCCGG
>JBAXCK010000167.1:0-5069 GCA_037141465.1 Mycobacteriaceae bacterium
TGCGCCTCGTCGATCATCTGGCCGGCCGTTCTGAAGATCACCGGCATCCCGGCGGTGATCAACGCCGCGACGCCGAGGGCGACCCACGCGCCGACGTCCACGCCGACCGCGAGCAGATAGGTGGCCAGCGCAACCGCGATCAGCGCAAGACCGATCGCGCCCAGCAGTGCTGTCGTGCCACGCAACCACAACTGGTCGATGACACCGCCCTCTTCGGACACCGCGACCTCTCTGCGGGCATGTCGCCCCTCCCGGGGTTCGACAGACGTGCCGAATACCCGCATTTTCTCGGTGGGCGCTTCAGCGACCGGCATTACCGGCCGTTGCGTCGACGGGGCCGGCGACAGCGCTTCCCGTGCTGCCGCTTCTCTCGATTCGGAGGCGGCACGTCTTGCCTTGAGCAGCAACGGAATTGCACCGACCACGATGGCAGCCGAAACACCGATGATGGTGTACAGCAGCCACGGAGTACCCTCGTCCGCACGGTCGCCGCGACCGAGGTTGATCAGCGCGACGGCGGCGACGGCGCTGACGATCAGCCATACCAGCCAGATGCCGGCGCACGCGCCGAGCATCACGCGATCGGTCTGCTCCGGGCTTCGGCTCTGGATCATCAGCAGCTCGTCTGCGCCGCGTTGTTCTGATTCGATGAGAGCACCGTCCCGTCGCTCGTAGTGATGGAGCAATTCAGCCTGCTGACCAGGAAAAGACTCGACGCCTGGACGGAGCCGAC
The DNA here is from genome assembly GCA_037141465.1 of Mycobacteriaceae bacterium. GTDB lineage: Bacteria > Actinomycetota > Actinomycetes > Mycobacteriales > Mycobacteriaceae > Mycobacterium. The sequence goes on from JBAXCK010000167.1 coordinate 734, forward strand.
GTCGGACTGCGAGATCGGCGTCACGGTCAGCGACCACGGGATGTAGACGTTGCGCTGAGTCCGCCGCCGGCCCGAGGCGTCGACGTAGGTGATGGTGATGATGTCTCCGGGAGCCTTCGTGCCGGTGACCGAATACGTCACCTGACGCGGCCCGGCGGGAGTCGTCGTCACCGGCGGGGGCGGGGGCGGGGTGACCGGCGGGGGCGGCGGAGCCTCACTGGTCACCGGCGGCGGAGGCGGGGGCTCGGGCGTCACCGTCACCGTCTCGGGCGGAGGCGGCGGCGGGGGCTCCTCGCTGGTCGGCGGCGGCGGAGGCGGAGGCGGCGGGGTGATCTCGTCCTGAACCGGGGGCACGGATGTGGAGGTCGACGGGGTTGCCAGCGAGTTGGTGTCGGTCCGGGTCACCAGCAGCGACACCGACACCACCAGGGAGATGGCTGCGATGATGGCCGTCACCCCGACCACCCAGGGCCACCGGGGGGGCGGAAGGTCGGCGGGTTCGCCCGACTCGTAACTGTCGTAGTCGTAGAGCGCGACATCGGCGGGGACGTACGGCGCGATGATGTACTGCTCGGACTCCGGCGCGGAATATGCCCGCTGGAAACCAGTGTCGGTCAGTTCGTCATCCGGCGGAGTGGGCCCGCTCATCCCTGCCTGTCCTCTTTCGACTCACCTCAAGGCAACTCGAGGAAAACACTACCCATCGGGCAGACCGCAGGACCGCACACGGGGCGCGGCGAGTCGTCAGTGCCGCTCGGGCCCGACGTAATACTCGAAGACCAGGCCGGAGACCGCGGCCAGCACGAACACGATGCCGGCGGCGATCAGCCAGGGCAGCCACAGTGCGGCCCCGACGGCCGCGGTGGAGAACGCGAGCGCGATCAGAATCGGCCACCAGCTGTGCGGGGAGAAGAAGCCGAGCTCACCGGCCCCGTCGGCGATGTCGGCCTCCGGATAGTCCTCCGGGCGGGTGTCGAGGCGACGGGCGACGAATCGAAAGAAGGTGCCGATGATCAGCGACAGGCCCGCCGTCAGCACCAGCGCCGTGGTGCCGGCCCATTCGAGGCCGCCCTTGGCGAAGATCGCGGTGAGCACGCCGTAGACGATTGCCGTGGCGACGAAGAACCCGGTGAGGATCTCGAACAGCCGTGCTTCGATGCGCATCCGTCACTCCCCTACTTGCTCGCCTGCGCGGTCAACTGCGGCACCGGCGCGACCTGCTGGCCGCGACGGGTGTCGAACGGATGGGTGCTGGTGGCCACCGGGGACTGGTTGATCGCCTGCAGGGCTTGGGCATTCGTCTTGCCGGCGGTGCGCGCCTGCAGATAGGTCTTGAAGTCCTCCGGCGAGACCACCCGAACCTCGAAGTTCATCATGGCGTGGTACGTGCCGCACATCTCCGCGCAGCGACCGACGAAGGCTCCGGTCTGCGTGATCTCGGAGACCTGCCACACGTTCTCGGTGTGGTTCTCCTTCGGGTTCGGGAAGACGTCCCGCTTGAAGAGGAACTCCGGGATCCAGAACGAGTGGATGACGTCAGCCGAGGCCTGCACGAACTCGATCCGTTTGCCGGCCGGCAGGACCAGCACCGGGATCTCGTCACTGGTGCCCAGCGTCTCGACCTTGTCGAAGTTCAGATAACTGCGGTCCTCGGGGTTCAGGCCGCGGATGGCGCCCACCCGCTCCTCGCCGTGGGAGTCCTTGCCCTCGGGCTTGGAGATCATCGCGGCCTTGCGGGCCGGATCGGCGCCGTCGTAGCTGAAGCTGCCGTCGGCGTAGTTGATCTTCTGGTAGCCGAACTTCCAGTTCCACTGGAAGGCGGTGACGTCGACCACGACCTCGGGGTTGGGCTCCTTGTGCAGCATCTTGTTCTCGGTGATGACGGTGAAGTAGAAGAGCACCGAGATGATGAGGAACGGGACGACCGTGAGGACCAGCTCGAGGGGCATGTTGTAGCCGAACTGGCGGGGCAACTCTGCCGCCCCTTTCTTGCGGCGGTGGAAGGCGGCCGACCAGAACATCAGACCCCAGACGATGACACCGACGACGAGGGCGGCGATCACCGAGCCGACCCAGAGATCGCGGTTGGCATGGGCTTCGGGTGTGATCCCCTTGGGCCAGCCCAGTCCGAGGGCCTCCTGCCAGCTGCAGCCGCTCAGGGTCACGGCGAGCGCGGCCGCAGTGATCGCCAGCGCCGCCCTGCGTACGACTCGTCCGCCCCCGACCGGTCCGCGTAGCGTCACCTTTGCGCCTCCTGTGTCACAACCTGGGCAGACAGCCCTCGCAGCGCCCAATACTACGCAGCGTAGACCACCGTTGAGCAGCACGCTGAGACACCCGGCGATTCGCCACGCCGCAGGTCCGGACCCCCAACCGATTGCGGCATACTGGGCCGCGTGTGCGGACTGCTGGCGCTGGTAGCAGACCCGGCAGGCGCCATCACCGCCGACATGGTCGACGCCGTCGCGGGCGCCTCGCCGCTGATGCGCCACCGGGGGCCCGACGAGCCCGGCACCTGGGCCGACGATCAGGTGATCCTGGGCTTCAACCGACTCTCCATCATCGACATCGCGCACTCGCATCAGCCGCTGCGCTGGGGTCCGGCCGATCAGCCCGGCCGCTACGTGCTGGTGTTCAACGGCGAGATCTACAACTACCTCGAATTACGGGCGCAGCTGCGATCCGAATTCGGTGCGGTGTTCGCCACCGACGGCGACGGCGAGGCGATCGTGGCCGCCTACCACTACTGGGGGCCGCAGGCACTCGGGCGACTGCGCGGAATGTTCGCCTTCGCGCTGTGGGACACCCACCGACGCGAGATGTTCTGCGCCCGGGACCCCTTCGGCATCAAGCCGCTGTTCATGGCGACCGGACCGGGCGGGACCGCGGTCGGCAGTGAGAAGAAGTGCCTCCTGGCGCTGGCCGGCGAACTGGGAATCGACACCACGATCGACACCCGCGCCCTGCAGCACTACACGGTGCTGCAGTACGTGCCCGAACCGGAGACGCTGCACACCGGGGTGCGCCGGCTGGAATCCGGCTGCTACGCCGTGATCCGCCCGGGCGCCGTCCCGGAGATCACCCGTTACTTCCGCCCGCGCTTCGCCGCGGTGCCGTTGCGCGCCGGCGAGGAACAGAAACGCTACGACGAGATCACCGCCGTCCTCGAGGACTCGGTCGCCAAACACATGCGCGCCGACGTCACCGTTGGTGCGTTCCTCTCCGGCGGTATCGACTCCACGGCGATCGCCGCGCTCGCCATTCGGCACAACCCCCGGCTGATCACCTTCACCACAGGTTTCGAGCGGGAGGGTTTCTCCGAGGTCGACGTGGCCGTGGCCTCGGCCGAGGCCATCGGCGCGCGGCACGTGGCCAAGGTGGTCAGCCAGTCGGAGTTCGTCGAGGCACTGCCCGAGATCGTCTGGTATCTCGACGAGCCGGTGGCCGATCCGGCCCTGGTGCCGCTGTTCTTCATCGCCCGCGAGGCCCGCAAGCACGTCAAGGTGGTGCTATCCGGAGAGGGTGCCGACGAACTCTTCGGCGGCTACACGATCTACCGGGAGCCGCTCTCGCTCAAGGCTTTCGACTACCTGCCGCGTGGCGTGCGCAGGTCACTGGGCAAGGCATCCAAGCCACTCCCCGAAGGCATGCGCGGCAAGAGCCTGCTGCATCGCGGGTCGCTGAGCCTGGAGGAGCGCTACTACGGGAACGCCCGTAGCTTCTCCGATGAGCAATTGCGGATGGTGCTGCCCGGTTTCAGTCCGGCGTGGACGCACACGGACGTCACCGCGCCGCTCTACGCGGAGTCCGCGGGCTGGGATCCGGTGGCCCGGATGCAGCACATCGACCTGTTCACCTGGCTGCGCGGCGACATCCTGGTCAAGGCCGACAAGATGACGATGGCCAACTCGCTGGAGTTGCGGGTACCGTTCCTGGACCCCGAGGTCTTCGCCGTCGCGTCCCGGCTGCCGTTCGATCAGAAGATCACCCGCGCCACCACCAAGTACGCACTGCGCCGCGCACTGGAGCCGATCGTGCCGGCGCACGTGCTCAACCGGGCGAAGCTCGGCTTTCCGGTTCCGATCCGGCACTGGCTGCGCTCCGGAGAACTGATGGAGTGGGCCTACGGAATGATCGAGGCCTCCCAGGCCGGGCACCTCGTCGATCTCGCCGCCGTGCGGACCATGCTCGACGAACATCGGATCGGCCCGACCGATCACAGCCGGCGGCTGTGGACGGTGCTGATATTCCTGCTGTGGCACGCCATCTTCGTCGAGGGCAGCATCGTGCCGAAGATCCCCGAGCCGCACTACCCGGTACAGCTCTAGGCCGGTAC
>JBAXCK010000168.1:0-4759 GCA_037141465.1 Mycobacteriaceae bacterium
CTCGACCCGCTCGATCTCCTCGGCCCGGTGGAGCGCGCATCATGAACGGCCGCCCCACCGCCGCCGAACTCGTCGCTGCGGTGGCCGAATTCCTCGAGGATGAGGTCCGCACCGCCACCACCGGCGCGGTCAATTTCCACGCCCTGGTGGCCGCCAACGTGCTGCGCACCGTCGAGCGGGAACTCCTCGACGACCGGGAACCGCCGGGATTCCTCGGCTACCCCGATGAGGCCTCACTGTCCGCCGCCATCCGCGGCGGCGAACTCGCCGGCCGGGATGTCGAGGTGATCGCCTGCCTGCGGGCGATTGTGGGACATCGCCTGGCCATCTCCCACCCCGGCTACGCTCCGTAGCGTCATGAACTCAGATCGCCTGGCCGCCACCGCCGACCGGCTGTTCGCCGCGATCGAGCACGGAGACCCCGCGGCCCTGGCCGCGCTGTGGTCTGAGGACATCGTGGTCTGGCGCCAGGGCGGCGGCCGTGAACGCGACAAGGCCAGGGGGCTCAAAGTCATCGAGTGGTTCATCGACTCCACGACACAGCGCCGCTACGAGGTGCTCGATCGCCGGATCTTCGACGGGGGTTTCGTTCAGCAGCACATCGTCCACGCGACCGCCACCGACGGCCGGCCGCTGGCGTTTCGGGCCTGCCTGGTCGTGGCGGTGGACTCCGCAGGACTGATCACCAGGATCGACGAGTATCTGGATCCGGCCGATCTGGCACCGCTGGTCGGTTAGCTCACCTCCCGCGGGCGGGGAACTTTGAACACGCCTACCATGGCTGCCTGTGACGGTCCAGAGTGTTCTTTCAGATCCGTCGATGGCCGGGACGTGGTCGCTGTCGCCGGATCGCTCGTCGGTGCGGTTCACCAACAAAACGCTGTGGGGCCTGGTGAACGTCAACGGTGAGTTCGGCGACGTGAGCGGCACCGGGCAGTTCGGGCCGGGGGACATCACCGGCCGACTGTCCATCCGGGCGGCATCGGTCAAGACCGGGATCGGCAAGCGCGATGAACACCTGTGCAGTGCCGACTTCTTCGACACCGACGCCCATCCCGAGATCACCATCGACGTCGGCGGCGCGACCCCGACCGGCGAGCAGACCGTCGACTTCGCCGCGACCATGACCATCCGTGGCATCACGTTGCCGCTTCCCCTGTCGGCCGCGGTGACCCGACTCGGCAACGACACCGTTCACATCGTCGGACGCGCCACCATCGACCGGACCCGCTGGGGCGTCAGCGGTAACATGCTCGGGATGATGCCGGCCACGGCGGCGCTGGTCGCCGACACCACCTTCGTCCGGGGCTGAGCCGGTGGCAGAACCGCTTCGGGTGCTGCTCTACAGCAGCAACAGCACCACCCGCGAGCAGGTCCGCCTCGCATTGGGCACCAGGATCCACCCGGAGCTGCCGGAGTTGTCCTACACCGACGTCGCCACCGGGCCGATGGTGATCTCGCTGATGGACCAGGGCGGTTTCGATCTGGTGATCCTCGACGGCGAGGCCTCCCCGGTCGGCGGGCTGGGGATCGCCAAGCAACTCAAGGACGAGATCGCCGACTGTCCCCCGGTGCTGGTGCTCACCGGACGCGCCGACGACGCCTGGCTCGCCAGCTGGTCCCGTGCCGAGGCCGCGGTGCCCGCTCCCATCGACCCGATCCGCCTCGGCGATGCGGTGACGGCATTGCTGACCTTTTCCGAGCCCCGGGGCCGGGGCCAGTAGGACCGCAACCCTGCCGGGATCCGGCGCACTCGCTAGGCTGAGATACAGTCCACAGCGCAGCGGCAGGGAGGAGCGGGACACCGGGCATGAGTCTCTACACCCCGATTCTGGTGCTCGGTGCCATCGCAGCGGTATTCGCCGTCGTGTCTGTGGTCGTGGCCCTGATCGTCGGGCCCCGCCGCTACAACCGGGCCAAACTGGCGGCCTACGAGTGCGGCATCGAACCGCTGGACATCGATCCGGCTAAAGAACCTGCGGGGCAACGGTTCCCGATCAAGTACTACCTGACGGCGATGCTGTTCATCGTCTTCGACATCGAGATCGTGTTCCTCTATCCGTGGGCGGTGTCCTTCGACCGCCTTGGCTTCTTCGCACTTGTTGAAATGGCCATCTTCATGGCCACCGTGTTCGTCGCGTACGCCTACGTATGGCGCAGAGGTGGGTTGGAATGGGACTAGAGGAATCGCTGCCGGGCGGCATTCTGCTGTCCACGGTTGAGAAGGTCGCCGGCTACGTACGCAAGGGATCACTGTGGCCGGCGACGTTCGGATTGGCCTGCTGCGCCATCGAGATGATGGCGACGGCGTCACCGCGTTTCGACATCGCCCGCTTCGGCATGGAGCGCTTCTCGGCCACCCCGCGCCAGGCCGATCTGATGATCGTCGCCGGGCGGGTGAGCCAGAAGATGGCGCCGGTGCTGCGCCAGGTGTACGACCAGATGGCCGAACCGAAATGGGTTCTGGCCATGGGGGTGTGCGCGTCCAGCGGCGGCATGTTCAACAACTACGCGGTGGTTCAGGGCGTCGACCATGTGGTGCCGGTCGACATCTATCTGCCCGGCTGCCCCCCGCGGCCGGAGATGCTGCTGAACGCGATCCTGGCATTGCACGCCAAGATCGCCGAGATGCCACTGGGAGTGCACCGCGCCGAGGCGATCGCCGCAGCCGAGAAGGCCGCACTGGCCGCCCCGACGACCCTGGAACTCAAGGGGCTGCTGCGATGAGCGATCAGGACCCGGAGAAGATCGGCGTGCGACGCGGCATGTTCGGCGGATCGGTCAGCGGCGACACCTCCGGCTACGGGCGACTCGTCCGCACCGTCACCCTCGCGGGCAGCAGCGAGCGCCCCTACGGCGGCTACTTCGACGAGGTGGTCGACCGCCTGGCGCAGGTGCTCGGCGCAAGCGTCTTCGAGGCGGCCGTGGAGCGGGTCGTCGTCCACCGCGAGCAACTCACCCTGCACGTCCACCGCGAACATCTGCGCACAGTCGCCTCCGCCCTGCGCGATGACGAAGCCCTTCGGTTCGAATTGTGCTGCGGCGTCTCGGGAGTCCACTACCCCGAGGACACTCAGCGCGAACTGCACGCCTACTACCCGCTGATGTCGATCACCCACAACCGGCGCGTCGCACTCGAGGTGGCCTGCCCCGACGCCGACCCGCACATCCCGTCGTTGTTCGGCGTGTACCCGACCTGCGACTGGCATGAGCGCGAGACCTATGACTTCTTCGGCATCGTCTTCGACGGACACCCCGGGCTGACACGCATCGAGATGCCCGACGACTGGGTGGGACATCCGCAGCGCAAGGACTACCCGCTGGGCGGGGTGCCCGTCGAGTTCGAGGGCGCGCAGATCCCGCCTCCGGATGAGCGGAGGTCCTACCGATGAGCACCACCGAAGAACCCGTCATCGTTCTCGGCGGCCAGGACTGGGAGGACGTCGTCGTCGCCGCCAAGGACGGTATGGCCGGCGAACGCATCGTCGTCAACATGGGACCGCAGCACCCGTCGACGCACGGGGTGCTGCGGTTGATCCTCGAGATCGAGGGCGAGACCGTGATCGAGGCGCGGTGCGGCATCGGATACCTGCACACCGGCATCGAGAAGAACCTCGAATACCGCACCTGGACACAGGGTGTGACGTTCGTGACCCGGATGGACTACCTGTCACCGTTCTTCAACGAGACCGCGTACTGCCTAGGAGTCGAGCAACTCCTCGGTGTCACCGACCAGATCCCTGAGCGCGCCACCGTGATCCGGGTGATGCTCATGGAGCTCAACCGGATCTCCTCGCATCTGGTGGCGCTGGCCACCGGCGGCATGGAACTCGGCGCGATGTCGCCGATGTTCTTCGGCTTCCGCGACCGCGACCTGATCCTGTCCTTCTTCGAGGCCGTCACCGGCCTGCGGATGAACAACGCCTTCATCCGGCCCGGCGGACTGGCCGCCGATCTTCCGCCCGACGGCGAGGAGCGGCTCGCCGAACTGTTGCGGGTGCTGCCGGGCAACCTCAATAAACTCGGTGACCTGCTCACCGAGAGCTACATCTGGAAGGCGCGCACCCAGGGCGTGGGCTATCTGGATCTGACCGGCTGCATGGCGCTGGGCATCACCGGCGCGGTGCTGCGCTCCACCGGCCTGCCGCACGATCTGCGCAAGGCGCAGCCCTACTGCGGCTATGAGACCTACGACTTCGACGTCATCACCGAGACCAGCGCCGACTGCTACGGCCGGTACATGATCCGCGTCCGGGAGATGCACGAGTCGCTGAAGATCGTCCGCCAGTGCCTGGAGCGGCTGGAGCCCGGCCCGGTGATGATCGAGGACAAGAAGCTGGCCTGGCCGGCGGATCTGCAACTCGGGCCCGACGGGCTGGGCAACTCTCCCGCGCACATCGCCCGCATCATGGGCACGTCGATGGAGGGCCTCATCCATCACTTCAAGATCGTCACCGAGGGATTCCGGGTGCCGGCCGGGCAGGTGTACACCGCCGTGGAGTCACCGCGCGGCGAGCTCGGCGTGCACATGGTCTCCGACGGCGGCACCCGCCCCTACCGGGTGCACTACCGCGATCCGTCGTTCACCAACCTGCAGGCGGTCGCGGTGATGTGCGAGGGCGGTATGGTCGCCGACGTCATCGCCTCGGTCGCGAGCATCGACCCCGTCATGGGCGGCGTCGACCGATGAACGTCGACCTTGTCCTCGGGCCGCGCCCCGACGAGCCCGGCCCCCCGATCGGCGGGCCGGTGTCGTATC
>JBAXCK010000169.1:0-4677 GCA_037141465.1 Mycobacteriaceae bacterium
TGCGCTCGACCAGGATGGTCCTGATCTGCAGTCCGCCCTCGGGGGCCACTCCCGCGGGCAATGAGCCCGCATCGACGTGGGCGACCGCGACCGCGTCGGTCAGGGATTCGGGGGCCTCGGCCGGTGCTTCGGGGAGAGTCTCGGGGAGATTCTCGGGAAGGACCTCTGCGCAGCACGGCGCGGAGGAATCGGAGATGGGAGCGACGGCGTCATCGGGGCTCGTCGGGTTGGCGCCGGCGCCCGGGGCGAAGAGAACGGCGGCCGGAACCACGGCGGTCACAGCAACTGCGGCAAGCTTGGTCATTCGGCACCGAAACATCACAGAACGATAACGGACGCACTGCCGGGGAGCCCGATCGCCACGGGCGAGCCGGGGTGGGATGGATCACACCAGATCCGAAAAGCCTCTGACCGGCGGTGTTGCATCAGAGGAGAGCGCATCCCCCCTATATCGGCATGCGGTAGCCGAAGTACTCGTGGTCCTCGTTGTAGCCACCGCGGCCACCACCGAGGTGCTCGAAGGATTCGACGAACTCCACGGCTTCGACCCACTTGACCATCTTGAAGCCGAGTTCCACCTCATCGCGCAGCCGCAGTGGAGCGCCGTGGGATTCGTTGAGGGGCTCACCGTTCATGGCGTAGGCCAAGATGGTCTGCTCGTGGTACATGTTGGCGATTGGATGGCAGTCGTAGTAGCGCCCGCCGTCGGTACCGTCGGCGAAGGAGTAGAAGGCGACCCACTTGGCACTGGGCAGAGGTTTGGCCATCTCGCAGAGAGTCTTCATCGAAACACCTGACCACTCGGCGACGGCGGACCAGCCCTGGATGCAGAAGTGCTGGGTGATCTGATCCTGGCGGGGCAGCGCGAGCAGTTGCGCGTAGCTCAGTTCAAGTGGATGCTCGACCAGACCGTCGACCCGAAGGACATAGTCCGACCAGTTGCCCGCCTTGAGCCGCGCGTACTCCTGAGACTTCGGCAGGGTCCCGTTGACCCAGAAGTACGGCGAGATGTCATCTTTGGAATAAGTCGCCTTGGGATCCCACGTCTCCAGGAGTCCCTTCAACCAACCCACCATCGTCTTGCCCGCCAGTTGAACCGCCCGCGGGTACTTGAGCGTGAATGGCGAGGCCACCAGCCAGAAGGCGACCACCACCGCCATCCAGGCGAGGTAGAGGGCCACCCCCAGGTAGGAGTTGGTGTCGGTGCCGAGTGTCATGTGGTTGACATTGCCCACGAAGCCGGTGACGAAGACCATCAGCGTATGGATGACGATGAAGACCAGCATCCACACCAGCACGCCGAAGTGAATGGTCCGAGCGACCTGACGGTTGAGCAGGCCCGCACCGGTGCCGAAGCGCCCGGCGATAGCCGGCGCCTGCAGTAGTCCAGTGATGAGGGCGGTCGGCGCGGCGATGAACACGGTGATGAAGTAGGCGAGCAACTGCAACGCGTTATAGGTGGAGAATCCCGCATTTTGCGGCAGCTGCAACGACAGATACTGCATTGCCGTCGACAGCGCGTTCGGGAACACCTCCCACGACGTGGGAACCAGACGCTTCCACTGGTCGGTGCTGAACAGCAGGACGAAGAACACCACTCCGTTGACCAGCCACAGCAGGTCGAAGCTGAAGTGCCACCAGCGGGCGAGGCCGATCGAATGCCGGATCCCTGGGATCCCGAGGTGTGTGGGCAGTGCCACCGAGTCCGCTTTCGCTGTCCAGACCCGCTCGGGATCCTCCGGGTCGCGCCGGTCGGCGGGCACCGGGCCGCGCAACCGCATCCATTCGGTGTCGGGCTTGCAGCCGGCGTTGAAATACAGCCGCGGATGGTCGGCCAGGATCTGAAGGCCCGCCCGGATCATGAACATCATGAACAGCAGGTTGAGGAAGTGCTGCCAGCGCAACCACCACGGGAAGCCGGAGTCGACGGGCGCGACGTAGTCGGTAGAGGTGCCCGGATAGCGCGTGATGAAGTCCTGATACCACCCGTAACGGGTCATCTCGCGGACGACCGCGATCGACAGGACCAGTCCGATGGCGCCCAGTGGTATCAGCCACAGGCTGCTGAACCACCGGCGCCCGATTCGCACCGACGGCAGTTGAGCGCGGGTCTGTGGGATGCCGCCCGCCCAGTCGTCGAGTGAGATCGGGCCGCTGCTGTGCCCGGACAATGACCCTTCGAGCGGATCCGGTTCGCCTGGCTTCATGCCTCACCCGTTCTCACTCGGTGGCGATTCTCGGCGCAATGCTAGCCCGATCAACTTTGCGTCGCGCCGTTTAGCGCGGCGGTAATCTGGCGCGATGCCCTCCACTGGCACCGGCTGCGTTGGCCGACTCCACGACAGTGAAGAGTGGCGCCACGTGAATCGCGACGTCGATGTGCACCCCTCCCGTGACGGACAGGATTGAGCCTGATGAGCGAGCCCGAACACCTGCCTCCGCCGCAGGACCTGTCGTCCGAACACGTCATCCGGGAGCTGTCCCGTTTCGGGCTCCATCGCATTCTCGACACATCGATACCGCAGATCGTGGTGTTGTCGGCGATGGGCGGCGGCTTCATCGCCATGGGAGCGCTGTTCTCGGTACTGCTTGCCGAAGGGGTACAGCCTCTGGGCCCGCGTTATCTACTGCAGGGGTTCGGATTCTCGGCCGGATTCTTCTTCGTGATCCTCTCGGGGGCGATCCTGTTCACCGAGGCCAACGTGGTGCTGCCGTCCACGCTGCTGCAACAGCACCCCAAACCGTTGCTGGGCAGGCTGACTCTGTTCTGGGCGTTGGCCCTGATCGGCAACTTCGTCGGGGCGATCGTGACCACCTGGCTGATCTCCCGCGCCCAGGTGTATCCGCCCGAGATGCATCAGACACTGCAAGCGTTCGTCGCCAAGAAGACCTACTACAACTCCGTCGGAACGCCCGCCGCCTGGTTCCAGGCGATGCTGTCCGGCGTGCTCGCCAATTGGATGGTGGGTATGGCGGCCTTCTTCGCCACCATGGGGCGCACGATCATCGGCAAGTACATCCCGGTGCTGCTGGCGGTAACCCTTTTCTGTGCGGCGAATTTTCAGCATAGCGTTGCCAACATGGCCTACTTCGGCCTGATTTCCGCAGAGGGTAAAGGCCCGGGTTGGTGGGTTGCATTGAGCTGGAACATCATTCCGGTGGGGATCGGCAATATGATCGGCGGTGCTTTCCTGGTGGCGCTGCCGTTCTCCTACGCGTTCCGCGCCGCGCACCGCGGGACGGCCGAAGGGTTTGATCACCACCGCGGACAAGAGTTTTCCTAGACCGGGGGCGCACGATCGTCGTCGACTACCTCGTTTCGGGCCGCCGGTCGGCGCGGGCGAGGATCAGCGCCTGCGTCGCCTGGTCGAACGGCGCTCGGAACAACTCGGGGTTGTGGTGGCGGGTTCGCAGGAGCTCTACGATGTAGTTCATTCGGTCGCCGATGCGGGTCCAGTCATGCGCCGCACTGCCCTTCGTGGTGTTCGGCTTCCGCTCCCACTGATCGAGAAACGCTTGCAGTTCGGGCAGCACGACATCGGTGAGCGTCTGTGGATAGGCGTCGAGCCCGGCAAGCGGTGTCACGTCGCACCCGACGGAAAGCGTTTCGCCGGCTACCTCATAGTGCAGCAGGTGAGCCGTCACGATGCGCCGCGCACCATGCGGGATCGCGGCGTCGAAGAAACGCTGAAGGCGCCAGTGCTCGTGCAGCAGGATTGAGAGATTTCCCAGCAGCACCGCCTGGTCGCGCAGAAAGGGGTCGCTCTCACCGGCCGCCCGGAAGTACTGCCGATAGGCCTGACGCAATAGGCTCTGCCCCCCCTGCGCCGAGGGCACCGACGACAGCGGCGCAAGGAATTCCTCGAGGGTGTCCTCGGTACGGTCCGCCGGCCGGGCGAACATGCATGCGAAGCGCGCGCTGTGACGGCCCACATCGTCAATCACCGCGACGTTTCCCGCGAGGATGGCCGAGCTGGCGCGCGACTGGGCGCGGCGCGCCCCGGCCCGGGCGGCAACTGCCGCGAGAACACCGGCGCCGATCGCGCCCCTGATCCGGGCTCCGAAATGCCGCCCCCGGCCCCGGTGCGCGGTTGCCGACAGGCAGCCCGTCACAAAGCCCGCCAGGGGCGCGCCGGCCACGACGGAACCGCCCTCCTCCCGGCGGATCACGCGTCCGGCCTTCAGCGACGCCCAGACAGCCCACGCATGATAGGTCGGTCCGGCGTCTGCACCGGTAACGCGCCGCAGTGCCAACGCCAACTCCCTGTGCAACAGGGTGATGCGCGAATTGACCGCCGCCGGATCGGGATCGGCGATTGCCGAATCGATCTGTGCCGTCCACCATTCCTGATCCGTCCAGTGGGCCATCCGGGATACCGGCCAGCCAACCGATGCCGGATCGCTGTCGGCCATCGGGTCCTCGGGATCGATCAGACAAGTCATCGGACTACACCTCACTTCGCCGGAGAACCGTCGGCCCTTTGCCGCCTGTCGGGTTCGCCGCACACCCCGACGTTCCCACTCGGGCACGGCGCCGGGCATCGGGCAACGCGACCCTTGGATCGATGACGGCGCGTCCTACAGAAGAGGGACCCGCGCGGCGCACGCAGCGCTGACCTTGAGTGGAGCTAAGGGGAATCGAACCCCTGACCTACTCGATGCGAACGAGTCGCGCTA
>JBAXCK010000170.1:0-4658 GCA_037141465.1 Mycobacteriaceae bacterium
CGGTAGCGCTCGACGTCGACCTGGGCGACGTACTTGAGCAGCCGGCGGCGGCGGCCGACCAGCAGCAGCAGTCCCCGGCGCGAGTGGTGGTCGTGCTTGTGGGTCTTGAGGTGTTCGGTCAGGTCGGAGATGCGCTTGGTCAGCAGCGCCACCTGGGCCTCCGGCGAACCGGTGTCGGTCTCATGCAGGCCGTAGGAACCCAGGATCTCTTTTTTCTGCTCGGCGGTCAGCGCCATGGTGAAACCCCATCTATTTCAGTGCCGCGAGGAAATCGCCTCCTGAGCCGCCGCGGACTGCAGCTCAGGACGTACCTAGGTTACCGGGTCAGGCCTGGCTGGCCAAAATGGTGCGGGCCCGCTCGGTGTCGCGGCCCATGGCGGCGATGAGGTCGTCCACCGAGTCGAATTTCTCCTGACCCCGCAGCCGCGCCACGAAGTCGACGGCCACATGCTGGCCGTAGAGATCGGCGGTGGTGTCGAGGACGAACGCCTCCACCGTCCGGGTGCGGCCGGAGAACGTGGGGTTGGTGCCCACCGACACCGCCGAGGGGTAGCGCCGGCCGGGCAATACCGTTCCGGTTCCCGGGCCGTGACCGAGCACGGTGAACCAGCAGGCGTACACGCCGTCGGCGGGGATCGCCGAATGCATCGGCGGCGCGACGTTGGCGGTCGGGTATCCCAGGCCCTTGCCGCGGCCGTCGCCGCGCACCACAACTCCCTCGACCCGGTGCGGGCGGCCCAGAGCCTCCGCGGCGGCCACCATGTCACCGGCGTCGACGCAGGCGCGAATGTACGTCGAGGAGAACGTCAGCACCTCGCTGTCGTGCTTCTCGGCGACCAGGGACACCGAGTCGACGGCGAACCCGAAGCGCTCGCCTGCCCTGCGCAACGTGTCGACGTTGCCCGCGGCCTTGCGGCCGAAGGTGAAGTTCTCGCCCACCAGCACCTCGACCACGTGCAGCCGTTCGACGAGCAGTTCGTGGATGTAGCGGTCCGGGGTGAGCTTCATGAAGTCGGCGGTGAAGGGAATGACGAGGAAGACATCGATGCCCATTTCCTCTGCCAGCTCGGCGCGGCGCGCCAGCGTGGTCAGCTGCGCGGGGTGGCTCCCGGGGAATACGACCTCCATCGGGTGCGGGTCGAACGTCATCAGCACGGTGGGCACGCCGCGGGTGCGACCGGCCTTGACCGCCCGCCCGATCAGTTCCGCATGGCCCCGGTGGACGCCGTCGAACACCCCGATGGTGAGCACACAGCGCCCCCAGTCCGACGGAACGTCGTCCTGCCCGCGCCAGCGCTCCACAGGATCAAGGGTACGACTCGGCCAGGGGTACGACTCATAGCGTGGCCGGCCGGATGACCACCACCGACTTCGTGCGGTCGGCCAGATCCTCCAGCAGCGCCACCACGCGCCCCGCTCGATCCGTGGCCGCGTAGACGCCGTCGATCCCCGCGACGTCCAGGGGCCTGCCGTGGCTGGCGTCGAGCGCCTGATCGTCGGCGATGTCGCGGCGCGGGAAGGCCAGCAGGCAGGCCTCGTCAAGGGAGTAGCTCAACGCCGGATCCTCGGCCAGGTGCTCCAGCGTGCGCGCCGCATCGAGTCCGAACGGTCCCACCCGTGTGCGCCGCAGCGCCGTCAGGTGTCCCCCGACGCCGAGTGCCGCGCCCAGATCACGGGCCAGCGCACGGATATAGGTACCCGACGAGCAGTCGACCGCCACGTCGATGTCCACCCACGCTCCCGTACGCCGGATGGCCACGACGTCGAAGCGTTCGATGCGCACCCGGCGCTGCGCCAGTTGCACCGCTTCGCCCTCGCGCACCAGTTGGTAGGCCCGCTTGCCACCGATCTTGATGGCACTCACCGAGGACGGGCGCTGTGAGATCTCGCCGCGCAGCGGTTCGATGCCGGCCAGGATCTGCTCGTCGGTGACGGCGGCGGCGGACGCCGACCGCACCACCTCACCGTCGGCGTCGTCGGTGGACGTGGACTGACCGAGACGGATCGTGGCGTCATAGGACTTCGTCGTCGTGGTGAGCAGACCGAGGATCTTGGTGGCGCGTTCGATGCCGACCACCAGGACTCCGGTGGCCATCGGGTCCAGCGTTCCGGCGTGGCCGACTTTGCGGGTTGAGAAGATCCGCCGGCACCGGCCCACCACGTCGTGACTGGTCATTCCGGCGGGCTTGTCGACGACGACGATGCCCGCTGCGGCGTTCACAGCACGATCGCCGTCAACGCCAGACCGCCGCTCACCGCCCACCGCCCGGACAGTTCGGTCAGCGGCGGCCCCTGCCGTGCGGCGGGGTCGATGAGGATGCGGGAGACGAAGCCGCCGGCCGCCCCGCCGGAGCCGGCGTCGACGTCGAAACTGATGTGGGCGTCCTCGAATCCGAGCCAGCGCTGCGTCAGCGGGAACCACGCCTTGTAGGTGGCCTCTTTCGCGCAGAACAGGATCCGGTCCCAGTGCAGTCCCCCGGGCAGCGCGCCGATCTGGTCCCGTTCGGCCGGCAGGCTGATCGCGGTGAGCACACCGTCGGGCAGCACGTCATGGGGTTCGGCGTCGATGCCGACCGAGCGGACCGCCGCGGTGCGCCCCACCGCGGCACCGCGGTATCCACGGGTGTGGGTCAGGCTGCCGACCACCCCCTGCGGCCAGCGCGGTTCGCCCTTATCGCCCTTGAGGATCGGCACCGGCGGAACACCGAGTTGGGACAGCGCCAGCCGGGCGCAGTGCCGGACCGTGACGAACTCACTGCGCCGACCCTGCACCGAGCGGGCGATCAGCGGTTCCTCGTCGGGCAGCGGCTTCAGGTCGGGCGGATCGTCATAGAGCTCCGCGTAGACCAGTCCGGCGATGTCGGGCAGCACCGCGCGCAGTAGCTCGCTCATCGGCGCCTGCTCCGCAGCCGTTCGCGGAACGTCTCGGACTGCTCGCGCATCTCGGCGGTGATCACGAAGTGCCCGCCGAACTCATTGAGATAGCCGGGCGCATAGTCGGGGTCCGGCAGCACCTGACGCAGCCAGCGATACGGCTTGCGCCGTCGCCACTCGCGCGGGTAGCCCACCGACACCTCCTCGAAGCGGACGTCGTCGTACCAGGTCGTCCGCGGGATGTGCAGGTGCCCGTAGACCGAGCACACCGCGTTGTAGCGGGTGTGCCAGTCGGCGGTCTCCGTCGTCCCGCACCACAGCGAGAACTCCGGGAAGAACAGCGCCTCGCACGGTTCGCGACGCAGCGGGAAGTGGTTGACCAGGACGGTCGGCACGCTCACGTCGAGTTCGTCGAGCCGGGATCTGGTGTAGGACAGCCGATCCCGACACCACGCCTCGCGGGTCGCATAGGGTTCACAGGACAGCAGGAATTCGTCGGTGCAGACCACGTTGCGGCTCTTGGCGATCGCCAGCCCCTCGGCCTTGGTCGTCGCACCCTCGGGCAGGAAGGTGTAGTCGTAGAGCAGGAACATCGGCACGACGGTCACCGGGCCGCCGGATCCGGTCCAGACCGGATAGGGATGTTCGGGAGTGAGGACTCCGAGCTCGTCGCACATCTCGACCAGATGGTCGTAGCGTGCCCGGCCGAAGACCTGGACCGGGTCTTTGCCGGTGGTCCACAGTTCGTGATTGCCCGGCACCCAGATGACCGTGGCGAAGCGGTGCCGCAGCAGATCCAGTGACCATCGGATGTCATCGGTGCGTTCGGCGACGTCGCCGGCCACGATCAGCCAGTCCTCGTCGGTTGCCGGGTACAGCGACTCGGTCACCGGTTTGTTGCCGGTGTGACCGGTGTGCAGATCGCTGATCGCCCAGAGCGTGGCCGCCACAACCGGTCAGCCTACTGGCGGTCATATCCTGATGGCCGTGACGAGCACCCGGTTAGCCGATCGCGCCGCAGCGCGCGCCCTGCGTCTTCCACCCCCGACGACCGATTACGTGGTGCATCGCGGCGTGCGCATCCCGATGCGCGACGATGTCGCCCTGGTGGCCGATCACTACGCACCGGTCACCTCAGCGCCACTGGGCACGGTCCTGGTCCGCGGACCCTACGGGCGGGGTTTCCCGTTCTCGTTCCTCTACGCACAGATCTACGCCGCCCGCGGCTATCACGTGCTGTTCCAGAGCGTGCGGGGCACCTTCGGCTCCGGCGGTCAGTTCGTGCCGATGGTGCACGAGGCCGACGACGCCGCCGACACCGTGGCGTGGTTGCGCGAACAGCCCTGGTTCACCGGCACGTTCGGCACCGTCGGACTGTCCTACCTCGGATTCACCCAGTGGGCGCTGGTGTCGGACCCACCTCCCGAACACCGGGCGGCGGTGATCAGCGTCGGACCGCACGATCTGCACAACTCGTCGTGGGGAACGGGATCGTTCGCACTCAACGACTTCCTCGGCTGGTCGGATCTGGTGGCCAACCAGGAACGCTCGGCACTGCACCGGGTGGCCTTCCAGTTCCGCGCACCGCGACGCCTCGCCGGTGCGGTGCACGGCGTTCCACTCGGCGACGCCGGCCGCGCCCTGCTCGGCGACAACTCTCGGTGGTACGAGTCGTGGTTGTCCCATCCCGACGTCGACGATCCGTTCTGGGATCCGATGCGGCTCAGCCACGCGCTGGACCGCTGCAGCGTGCCGGTGCTGCTGATGAGCGGCTGGCAGGACGT
>JBAXCK010000171.1:0-4544 GCA_037141465.1 Mycobacteriaceae bacterium
GGTCCGGGCGCGGAGTAGCCGGCGGCGGTCAGGGCGTCCAGCACGGCCACCGGGTCACCGCCGAGGTCCCACCGGCTGAGCACCAGCAGTTCGTCGTCGGTGGTGTCGATCTCGAGTAGTCGCACCCTGCGGCCGAGCCGGCGGAACTCGGTGATCCGAATCAACGCGATCTCGGGCCGGGTCAGGACGCGGGTGCGAAACCATCCCCGGTACTCCAGACCCGCGCTCGTCAGTGCCAGACGTGGTCGCGCCCGCCACGACCCCGCGGCGAACACCAGCAGCCCGGTGGCGGCGAGTCCGGTCATGATCCGGCCCGGCACGTCGCCCACGGCCGCCCACGCCGCCGCCAGTGCGAACCCCGCCAGCGCCACGCCGGCGATCGCCACCCGCGGGGGCCCCCACGCAGGGCGTTCGTTGTTATCCACAGGCGCTATCCACAGTGGGGATTAATCACATCCGTGTGATTGCAGTCACCGCCACCGCATGGTCAGCAGCAGTCCGGTGATCATGAACCCGAACGCGATCGCGTAGTTCCACGGACCGAGATCCGCCATCCACTGAAGCGCGGCAGGTGTGTCGTAGCCCGATGCCGCAAGTTGGAAAACCAGCAGCCACACCAGGCCGAACAGCATCAGTCCGATGAACAGCACCACGAACCACTGGCTCGACGGCCCGGCCTTGACCCTGACCGGGGTACGGCTCACCGATTTGACGGCGAAGTCGTTCTTCTTGTTACGCACTTTCGACTTGGGCATGTCTACCTTCAGGTCTTTCCCGGGGTGGGCCGGGCGGCCGGATCGGGTATGAGATTACCCTGACCGGGTGCGCGTCCTGGTGCTCGACAACTACGACAGCTTCGTCTTCAACCTGGTCCAGTACCTGGGCCAGTTGGGGGTCGACGCCGAGGTGTGGCGCAATGACGACGAGCGGGTGTGTGGCGACACGGCGATCGCCGCGGCCGCCCGCGAGTTCGACGGCGTGTTGCTCAGCCCGGGCCCCGGAACGCCGGAGCGGGCCGGGGCATCCATCCCGCTCGTTCGCGCCTGCGCGGAGACCGGCACCCCATTGCTCGGTGTCTGCCTGGGGCATCAGGCCATCGGCGTCGCCTTCGGCGCCACCGTGGATCGGGCACCCGAGCTTCTGCACGGCAAGACCAGCACGGTCTATCACACCAATGTCGGAGTGCTGCAGGGACTTCCGGATCCCTTCACCGCAACCAGGTATCACTCGCTGACCATCCTGCCCGAGACGGTGCCACCGGAACTTGAGGTCATCGCCCGCACCCGCGGCGGGGTCATCATGGCCGTGCGCCACGTCGAGCTGCCGATCCACGGGGTGCAGTTCCATCCGGAGTCGATCCTCACCGAGGGCGGCCACCGGATGCTGGCCAACTGGCTCGGCTACTGCGGCAGCGCGCCGGAAGCAGATCTTGTCCGCCGCCTCGAGACCGAAGTCGCCGACACC
Source organism: Mycobacteriaceae bacterium (assembly GCA_037141465.1). Lineage (GTDB taxonomy): Bacteria > Actinomycetota > Actinomycetes > Mycobacteriales > Mycobacteriaceae > Mycobacterium. The sequence goes on from JBAXCK010000171.1 coordinate 1,465, forward strand.
GTGCGCCACGCGCTGGGCAATCAAACCCTGGGCGGCCAGCCGGTCAGGTTATGACGCGAACGACAGCGTGATCGACGCGTTGAAGCTCACCCCGGAGCCCGGCGTGGGAATCTGCGCCACGACCGCGTTGGCGCGCTGACCGCTGCCCGGCATATCGGGGCCTTTCACCAGCACGCCGGTCCAGCCCAGTGCTCGCAGAGCGGGCTCGGCGTCCACCCAGAACTGACCGGTCAGGTTGGGCATCACGAACTGGTTGGCTTTGGAGACCTTCAACGTCACCGGCGAATCCACCTGGGCCGCCACGCCGGCGACCGGGTCGGTGCCCACCACCTCCCCCGCGGGCTGCGCGCTGTCCACCGGGGCGGTCAGAACGGTGGGGAAGCCGACGGTGTTGAGATTCTTGGTGGCCTGCTCGACGGTCTGGCCGGCGACGTCGGGAACCGCGCGGGTCTCCGGCCCGGTACCCACCACCAGGGCGATCTCGTTGGTGATCGCCGAGGTCTGATTGGCCGCCGGCACGGTGCTGAGCACCTTGTCCTTCTGCTCCGGTGCCGAGGGCGCCTGCGTCTGTTTGAACTTGCCGAATCCGGCGGAGGTGAGTTTCTTGACCGCGTCGGCGTAACTGAGTCCGGCGACGTCGGGCACCTCGCGCTGTTCGGGTCCGGTGGACACGTTGAGGGTGACCTCGTCGCCGGCGGCCGCGGTGGCCGCGCCCGCGGGCGCGGTGCTGATCACGTGATCGGGCGGCACCGTGCTGTCCGGTTTCTGTTGGGTGCGGACCTTGAAGCCTTTGTTCTGCAGGGTTGCGACGGCGTCGGCGGAGAGTTGGCCCCGCACGTCGGGCACCTGTACCGCGCGTGGCTTCCCGCCGGCCATATTGATCGCGACGGTCACCACGACGGTCAGGATCGACAGGATCGCCGCCGCGATCAGCCACCTACCGACCGAACCACCACGACCACGGCCGCCATAGGTGTAGGCCGCCGGCATCGCCGAGCCGGTGGGGTCCGTTCGCGGTCCGGAGCGGCTGGTCATCATCGCCGTGCGCTCGGCCGCCGTCAGTACCTTCGGCGCCTCGGGCTTCTCGCCGCTGTGCACCCGCACCAGATCCGCGCGCATCTCCGCTGCGGTCTGATACCGGTTGTCAGGATTCTTGGCCAGCGCCTTGAGCACCACCGCATCCAGTTCGGCGGACAGGCCGGGTCGCTTGTGAGACGGCGGCACCGGATCCTCGCGGACGTGCTGATAGGCCACGGCCACCGGGGAGTCACCGACGAAAGGCGGTTCGCCGGTGAGGATCTCGTAGAGAACACACCCCAGTGAGTACACATCCGATCGGGCGTCCACCTGTTCCCCGCGGGCCTGCTCGGGTGAGAGGTACTGCGCGGTGCCGATGACGGCGGCGGTCTGGGTCACGCTGTTGCCGGCGTCGGCCAACGCACGGGCGATGCCGAAGTCCATCACCTTCACCGCGCCGGTGTTGGAGATCATGATGTTGGCCGGTTTGACGTCGCGGTGGATGATGCCGTGCTGGTGGCTGAAGTTCAGCGCCTGGCAGGCATCGGCGATCACCTCCAGCGCCCGGCGCGGCGGCATCGGCCCGTCGTTGTGGACGATGTCGCGCAGCGTGACGCCGTCGACGTACTCCATCACGATGTAGGGCAGCGGGCCGGCGGTGGTCGCGGCCTCACCGGTGTCGTACACCGCCACGATCGCCGGATGATTCAGCGCGGCGGCGTTCTGCGCCTCGCGCCGGAAGCGGAGGTAGAAGCTCGGGTCGCGGGCGAGGTCGGCGCGCAGCACCTTCACTGCCACATCGCGGTGCAGCCGCAGATCGCGGGCCAGGTGCACCTCCGACATTCCGCCGAAGCCGAGGATCTCCCCCAACTCGTAGCGGTCGGAGAGGTGATGCGGTGTCGTCATGGCGTGGGTCCACCGTTGACGGGCGGCGGTGTGACGGTCTCGGTCTGGGTGATCGGAGCCGGCGGGTTGTTGCGCTTGTCGCGGTCGGCCATCACGATCAGCACCGCGCTGATGATCGCCAGCGCGCCGAGCACGCCGGCCGCCCAGAGCAGCGCCCGTTGCCCGGAGGTGAACGCCCGTCGCGCCGGCGGCGCCGGGCGGTGTGCCGCGGTGGTGCGGGGCCGGGCCACCGCGGCCGCCCGGGCCGCTTCCACCGCGGCGCGCTGCGGACCAGGGATCGCCGCCGGGCTCGCCTTGATCGTCGGCGCGGAGTTCGGCCGCGGCGGACGCCGCCCGGAGCGCACCGCGGCAACGGCGTCAGCAAACTGGCCGCCGTTGCGGTAGCGCATGCCGGGGTTCTTGACCAAGGTGATCTCGATCAGTTCCCGCACGTTCGGCGGCAGATCTGTCGGTAGCGGTGCCGGCGTCTCTTTGATGTGCTTCATCGCCACCGTCAGCGCGCCGTCTCCGACGAACGGGCGTCTACCCGAAACCGCTTCGTAGCCGACGACTCCCAGTGAGTAGACGTCGCTGGCGGCGGTGGCGTCCTCGCCGAGCGCCTGTTCCGGTGCGATGTACTGCGCGGTGCCCATCACCATCCCGGTCTGGGTGACCGGTGCGGCGTCGACGGCCTTGGCGATGCCGAAGTCGGTGAGTTTCACCTGACCGTTCGGCGTGATGAGGATGTTCCCCGGTTTGACGTCGCGGTGCACCAGCCCGGCTGCGTGGGCAACCTGCAACGCGCGGCCGGTCTGCTCGAGCATGTCCAGCGCATGACGCAGCGAGAGTCGCCCACTTCGCTTGATGACGGAGTTCAGCGGCTCGCCGTTGATCAACTCCATCACCAGATAGGCGGTGCGGCCCTCACCGTCGATGTCGGTCTCGCCGTAATCGTGCACCGCGGCGATACCGGGATGATTCAGCATGGCCACGGTGCGGGCCTCGGCGCGGAAGCGCTCGAGGAACTCGGGGTCGGAGGAGAACTCCTGCTTGAGCACCTTCACCGCCACCCGCCGGCCCAGGCGATTGTCGGTGGCCTCCCACACCTGGCCCATACCGCCGGTGGCGATCAGCCGCTCCAGCTTGTAGCGACCGGACAGCGTCGCACCCGCGCGGGG
>JBAXCK010000172.1:0-4427 GCA_037141465.1 Mycobacteriaceae bacterium
GCGGCTTCTCGGCGGGGCTGTCGAAGTTTCCGGTGAGCAATGACTCGTCGCCGTCGAGCAGGTGTTTGGTGAGCGCGGCGCGCGGGGTCATTCCGCGCAGCTTCTGAAGCTCGCTGATCGGCTGGCGGAGGTCCTCGAACTCCGGTCCGAGTTCCTCGCGCAGGTCCTTGGTGGCGTTACCCAGGTAGTCGCGGGCCTGCCGGATGGCCCCGGTGGTCCAGCGGATGGCACCCGGCAGCCGCTCCGGGCCGAGCACGACGAGGCCGATGATGAGCAGGAGCAACATCTCGCCCCACCCGACATTGGCGAACATCGGCTCAGTTGTCCGGGGTCGGGTTCACCATCAGGGTGACCTTGCGGCCGTCCCGCATCACCTCGATGGGCGAGTCCTTGCCGATCGGCAGCTTGCGCACCGCGACGACGAACTCGTCGGCATCAGCCACAGCGCGGTCGCCGACTTTCACCACCACGTCGTTCTCCTTGATACCGGCCTTCTCAGCGGGCCCGCCCGCCTTCACGTTGGCCACCTGAGCGCCGGAGGCCAGATCGTTACTGACCGACCGCGCCGACAGACCAAGGGTCGGGTGGGCGATCTTGCCGTCCTTGATCAACGCGTCGACGGTGGCCTTCACCTCATTGACGGGAATGGCGAAACCGAGGCCGCTTGCGCTGTCCGACAACGACTTTCCGGCGGTGTTGATGCCGATCACTTCGGAGTTCATGTTGATCAGCGGACCACCGGAGTTGCCGTGGTTGATCGACGCGTCGGTCTGCACCGCGTCGATCACGGTGTCGGTGTCGGACCCCTCGCCCGACAGCGGTACCGGCCGGTTCAAGGCGCTGATGATGCCGTGGGTGACCGTGCTGCGCAGCCCCAGCGGCGCACCCACGGCGACGACCTCTTCGCCGACGCGCAGTTTCTCGGAGTCACCCAGACGCGCGACGGTGAGATTATCGACGTTGTCGACTTTGAGCACCGCGAGGTCGGTCTTGGGGTCACGGCCGACGAGGTTGGCGGGGACGTCCTTGCCGTCGTTGAACACGACCGTCATCTTGAACTTGCTCGGGTTCGATGCGGCCTCGGAGATCACGTGGTTGTTGGTGACGACGTAGCCGCGGCCGTCGACGACGACACCGGAGCCCTGCGCGCCCTGGTCGTCGCTCTTGACCTCGATGGTGACCACCGAATCCGCCACCGAGGCAGCGACTTTGGCGAACCGGCCCTCGGGAACGTCGCCGCCGGCCGACGTGGACAGCGTCACCTTGGAGGTGGTGAACGCCTCGACCACCTCGGCGGTCTTACGCCCCACCCAGCCGCCGACGAGTCCGATCAGCAGCGCGGTGATGCCCAGGACGGCGAGCGCGGTGTAGGACACCCGGCCGCCGAAGAGAACGTCGCGCACACCGAGTTTGCCGGTGGGCGCGTAGACCACCTCGGGCGCCGGCCGGTCCAGCGCCGGTTCGCCGAGGGCCGCCGCGGCCGCCGGGTCACGCCACGGGTCGGCAGGTTCCTCGGCGGTGACGGTGTCGCCGTTGAGCGCATCGGCGTCGGCGGGATGGCGCTGCAGCGAGTCGACGCCCGGGTGGGGGCGGCTGAACGCCTCCTGCAGCACCGGGTCGGACTTCTTGTCACTCGGGGCGAACTCGTCGGCGCGGCGGAACTTCGCCGGACGCAGATCCTCGGCGACGAAGGAGCCGTCCACGCCGCGCGGCCGGCCGAAGGTCCGGGTGGCCTGCGGATCCACCGGGGGCCGCGCGACCGGGCGCGGGGCCAGCCGGGGGCGGGCGGAATCGTCGTTGTTCGGGCTCACGTGCGCTAACCCTACCGGCGCTTGCGCCGGACCCGCCGCATGCCTTTACGTGGCTCGACGGGTTCGGCAGCGGGTTCCGGCGCGGGGGCCGGTGGTGCGGATTCGGGAATCTGCGACAGCAGGCCCATCAGGGTGCTGGGCATGGTGACCGGGCAGGAGTCTCGCAGCGCCTCGCGGGCCTGACCCTGCGCGGCGACCTCGGCCGCGCACTGCCCGCACTGCTCGAGGTGACTGGCGGCGCGCATGTGCGCCTTCATCGGCAGTTCGCCGTCGACGTAGGCCGCGACGGCCTCGATGGAGAGGTGGTCGATCGAGCTGAACTCGCGCGGGGCCGCCAGCGCGGCCTGGTCGACGGAGACGAATCCGGGCGGCAGGAATGACAGAGCCTTGCGGAAGAACTGTCCCGGGTCGACCACGGGCGCTCCTCTCCGCATGCCACTCACACCGATCTCCTTCGAATGTAGCGCGAGACGAAGGGTCAGGCGGTTTCCGCCGCGGGGTGGCCGTGCGCGGCCAGGTAGTCGCGCAGGGCCTGGCGGCCGCGGTGGATGCGGCTGCGCACGGTGCCCAGCTTGACGCCGAGGGTGGCGCCGATCTCCTCGTAGGACAGGCCTTCGATGTCGCACAGGACCACCGCGACGCGGAACTCCGGGGCCAGCGAGTCCAGCGCGGCCTGCAGGTCCGGACCCAGGCGGGAGTCGTGGAAGATCTGCTCGGGCGTGGGGCCGCCGCTGGGCACCCGGTCGTAGTCCTCGGGCAGCGCCTCCATGCGGATGCGGGCGCGCCGGCGGACCATATCGAGGAAGAGGTTCGTGGTGATGCGGTGCAGCCAGCCCTCGAACGTGCCGGGCTGATAGTTCTGCACCGAACGGAAGACCCGGATGAAGGTCTCCTGGGTGAGGTCCTCGGCGTCGTGCTGGTTGCCGGAGAGCCGGTAGGCCAGGCGGTACACCCGGTCGGCATGCTGGCGGACCAGTTCATCCCAGGACGGCATGGCCGTGCGATCGCCCGTCGCGTCGAACACCGCAGTGCCGGTCAAATCGGCAGACAGCGTTTCAGAAGTGGAGAGCGTCGGTGCGGACAGCGGATCCTCCTCGGTAGGGCTGCTTAGAGCGTCATTCGTCGCAACATCGGATTCGGATGGGGTATTCCCCTCCCGGCGAATGTCGCGTTCCACGGTGATCACTGTGGCCGACCGGGCTGTAGAACCCATGTGAGCAAACTTAGTGTCTGCTGTCAGAAAACGCATCACTACAGTTCAGAGTGCGATCCAGGTCACAAATCCGTTATTCTCAGCAATCCCTTAATGGGCCAGCTCCCGGGCCTGCGGAGCCCCGTGATCTACGCTGCTCAGCATGTTTCCCGACGACCATGCGCAGCCCGGCCGGGCGGAGAAGATCCTGGGCCACGCGGAGGCGTCGATCTCCGAAGACGAGATCGTGGGGGCCGCGCGGGACCGTGCGGTCGACGCCGGCGCGGGCGCGGTCACCCCGGCGGTGGGCGCGCTGCTGAGCGTGCTCGCCCGGCTGTCCGGCGGCAAGGCCGTCGTCGAGGTGGGCACCGGTGCGGGGGTCAGCGGGCTGTGGCTGCTCTCGGGGATGCGCGATGACGGGGTGCTCACCACGATCGACATCGAACCCGAGTACCAGCGGCTGGCCAAGCAGGCCTTCACCGAGGCCGGCGTGGCGCCCGGGCGGGTCCGGCTGATCTCCGGGCGCGCCCAGGAGGTGCTCACCCGACTGGCCGACGAGTCCTACGACCTCGTCTTCATCGACGCCGCCGCCGCGGACCATCCGCAGTTCGTGACCGACGGGGTTCGGCTGCTGCGCCCCGGCGGTGTGATCGTCATCCACCGGGCGGCACTCGACGGCCGCGCCGGTGATCCCGCCGCGCACGACGCCGAAGTGACGGCGGTGCGCGAAGCAGCACGCATGATCGCCGAGAACGAAAGGCTCACACCGGTTCTGGTGCCGCTGGGTGACGGTGTGCTGGTGGCGGCGAGAGACTAGTCATGGTGTGGCGGAGGCCGAGGAGGCCGACATGGAGTTCATGACCGGCTTCGGCCTGGCCAGTGCCGCGGGACTCAACGCCTACATCCCGCTGCTGTCGATGGGCCTGCTGGACCGCTACACCAACCTGGTGAACCTGCCGTCCGGATGGTCGTGGCTGGCCAACGGTTGGGTGATCGCGATCGTCGCGGTGCTGCTGCTGATCGAGATCGTCGCCGACAAGGTGCCCGCACTCGACACCGTCAACGACACCGTGCAGACGTTCGTGCGGCCCACTTCGGGCGGCATCGTGTTCGGTTCGGGAACGGCGGCGCAGACCGCGGCGGTCACCGATCCCGGAGAGTTCGCCCGCACCGGTCAGTGGGTGCCGATCGTGATCGGCGTGGTGACCGCTCTGGTGGTGCATCTGACCAAGACGACGGTGCGCCCCGCCGCCAACGTCGCCACCGCCGGCGTGGCCGCGCCGGTGCTCAGCACCATCGAGGACTTCACCAGCGTGGGCCTGACGTTCGTGGCGATCCTGATACCGGCACTGGTGGCGGTGGTGCTGATCGCGGTGTTCTGGGGCGCGTTCGTGCTGTGGCGGCGAATGCGGCGGCGCAAACGC
>JBAXCK010000173.1:0-4425 GCA_037141465.1 Mycobacteriaceae bacterium
CCGCGGCCGCATAGTCTTCGCCGCGGCGGCATCGTTCGTCTTCTTCCAGATGGTGCTGCAGACGTTCCCGAGTGTGATGCGCGAGGGACTCGTCGTCGATCTGTCCCTCAACGAGACCGGGTTCGGCGGCCTGTCCTCCAGCTTCTACTACCCCTACATCGCCCTACAGGTTCCGGCCGGCATCGCCGTGGCCCGATTCGGGGCGCGGCGGGTGCTGATCGCCGGGGCGGCGCTGTGCACGGTGGCGTCGTTCCTGTTCGCGATGTCACAGAGCGCCGGCTCCGCGGAGGCCACCCGCATCCTGATGGGGCTGGGTGCAGCGCCGACCGTGGTATGCACCATGACATTGGCCGCGCAGTGGTTTCCCGCCCGGATGTTCCCGCTGCTGGCCGCGCTCACCGAGATGGCGGGCATGACCGGCGGTGCTTTAGGCCAGGAGACGCTCGGCTACATCGTCGAGCACGCCGGCTGGCGGGTGGCGATGCTCACCTGCGGAGTGGTGTCGGCGATCCTGCTCACCGTCATCGTGGTGTTCGTCCGCAACCGCGCCGCCGCGGGCGCAGCCGACGCGAACTGGCCGAAGATCTCCGATCTCACAGGACTGCTCACCTCCGCGCCGATCGCCGCGGCCACCATCGCCGGCGGGCTGGTGGCGTCGGCGGGAGTGGCGTTCGGAATGCTCTGGGGCGTCTCGTATTTCCAGGTCTGCGAGTGCATGCACCTGCCCGCGGCGTCACTGAGCGCCTCGTTCTACTTCTGGGGTTGCCTACCGGGCATGCTCGGGTTCGCGTGGCTGTGCTCGAGGTACGGCCGTCCCGCTCTCCTGCTGGCACTCGGGGCGGTCGGCACGGGTGTGACGATGGCGCTGATCTTGTTCGTATTGCACGGCCAGCTCGCGGAGAGCATCGGGATGTTCGCCCTCGGTGTAGTCAACTCGTCGTACGTGCTGGCCTTCTCGATCGTCAAAGACCTCGTTCCCAAGGATCTTTCCGGGGTGGCGATGGGCCTGACCAACATGATGATCATGGGAATCGGCGGGCTGCTGTTCCAGCAGCTGATCGGCGTGCTCGCCCATCACCACGGGGAGGGCGTTCCCGGGGCGGGGCCGTTGAGCATCATCATCGCCGCCCAGGTGCTGGCGCTGGTGATCCTGGCCGCCGGATTCCTGCTCAAACGGGACAGACCGAGCGGCATACTGGCGCGGTGAGCAACGCCGTCGCCGCCGTGATGGCGGCCGCCGATCAGGTCCGCAGCTGGCAGGAAGACCTCTACAGGGATCTGCACAGCCATCCCGAACTGTCCCATCAGGAGCACCGCACCGCGGGTCTGGTGGCCGAGCGGCTGACATCCGCCGGCTACGAGGTGATCACCGGCATCGGCGGCACCGGGGTGGTAGGGGTGCTAACCAACGGCGACGGGCCCGGCGTGCTCCTGCGTGCCGACATGGACGCTCTTCCGGTCACCGAAGACACCGGGCTGCCCTACGCCAGCACCAACGACGGCGTCGCGCACGCCTGCGGCCATGACATGCACGTGACGTGCCTGCTGGGTGCGGCACAGCTGATGGCCGACGCCCGCACGCAGTGGAGCGGAACGCTGATCACGCTGTTCCAGCCCGCCGAGGAGACGATCAACGGGGCGCAGGGCATGGTCGACGACGGGCTGGCTTCGAAGATCCCAAAGGTGGACGTCGCACTCGGGCAGCACGTCACCCCGCTGCCGGCCGGGCATCTGGCCGCCACCGCCGGCCCGGCATTCGCCGGGGCGGACTGCATCAAGGTGACGCTGTACGGCCGTGGCGGGCACGCGTCGATGCCGCAATCCACCATCGACCCCGTGGTGCTCGCCGCCTCAATCGTGCTGCGGCTGCAGACCGTCGTGGCCCGCGAGATCGACCCCGCCGATGCGGCCGTGCTGACCGTCGGCAGCATCCTGGCCGGCACCAAGGCCAACATCATCCCCGACACCGCCGAGATTCAGATCAACATCCGCAGCTACAGCGAGGCGGTGCGCACCGCGCTGCTCGACGCGATCCGCCGCATCGTCACCGCGGAGTGCGCGGCATCGAACTGCCCGCGCAAACCTGACTTCGAGTACTTCGAACACGCGCCGATAACCGACAACGACACCGCTGTGACCGCGAAGGTGGTGAGCGCCTTCACCGGTCACTTCGGCGACGGCGTGACGGTGCCCGCCCCGAAGGTGATGGGCAGCGAGGACTTCTCCGACATCGCCAGCGGCGTCGGCGCCCCGTACAGCTACTGGCTGTTCGGCGGTGCGGATCCGGCAGCGTTCGCGAAGGCGTTCGCCGCGGGCACGATGGCCACCGACATCCCGTCCAACCACTCACCGCGTTTCGCGCCGGTCATCCAGCCGACGCTGGACACCGGGACCGCGGCGTTGGTGGCGGCCGCGATGGCGTGGCTGGGCAAGCCCTGAACCCCTAGCCGACGGTCACGTGGACGTGGTTGAAGTGATCAGCCACCCGCCACATCGTGTACTGCACACCGAAGCGCCCCGACTGGCTCTGCACGTCGGCGTTGATGGCATCACCGAGGCCCATGTCCGAGCCGATCATGATGTCGAGGGCGTGGCCGCTGGGATGATCGGGGCGTGAGTCGGCGCGCACGCCGCCGATGGACTGCACACCCGGGTAGGTCTCGGTGATGTAGGCGGCGAGGCTGCGCGCATTGGGGCACAGACCGTTCATACCGACTTGCGGGAACGCCGACGCCGTCGCCGGTGAGGCGGCGAGCAGTCCCGCGCTGAGCGCAATAAGGGCAATCTTGTTCACGGACAAAACGCTAACCTGACTTATGGGGTGCAGAAATCCGCCGAAGTGCTTGTCGCGGAATTTCTTTCATACGGCGGTTTTGCTGACCAACGCATGAACTCTGCGTGTTCACACCCGACGTTGAGGTGTTCACCTAGGTGAATCACCGCCCGACAATTCTTTGCCCTTCCTACACACATATGCGAAACGTGTTCTGGCACACAGTCGGCGTGTCAGAGGGGTCGAGGGAGTATCAGTCCCGCAATTCATCCCAGCCTGGCAGGCTGACCGCCATGGGACTTCCGGCGATCGTGCCGATGCCGCCACTGGCCGAGGACGTGGGGCTGCCCTGGGACGTCGTCGTGGCAGATCCGATCGCCGCACTGGCGGGCGCGCGGGCGCGCCTCGGGGACACCTTCGCCGTGGACAGCGGCGGTGACCGCTACCTCTTCACCTTCTCGCCGCGCGGGGTCGAGTCGTTCTACGCGTTACCCGAGGAACTCGCGAGCAAGGGCCTGGCCGACTTCCGGATGCTGCAACGCAAACTGCCCGACGAGATCTTCGCCGGCCGCCGGATCCTTCCCTCGGAGTTGTTCCGGCGCGACGACGTCGCCCACTATCTGGCGAACCTCACCGTCGCGCTGGAGGCCACCGACGAGGAACTCGGTGAGGCCGGTGACACCGACGTGTTCGCGCTCGCCCGCCGGCTCGCACACCGCACGGGTCTGGCGTCCTGGGCCGGCCCGGGCTGCGCGAGCGGCCCCGGTTTCGATCGCCTGGTGGCCGCGTTCGATGAACTCGACGGCTCCGAGGCCTTCGTGCATCCCGACCGGATGGCCGCCGTCGCCGCCTCGGGTAAGGCCGCCGAGCGCGCCGCACTGGAGCAGATCGTGGAGCAGATCGCCGACGCGATGCAGCGCTCCGAAGACGGTCCCCCGCTGTTCGCCCGGATCACGGCGGCTTGGGACGGCGAGCCCGACGCGGTGCGCCGCCGCGGCGTCGCGCTGGACGTCGCGCTGATCCACATCGCCTCGATGTCCAACCTCGCCGCCGCACTGGGCTGGTCACTGGTGGACCTCATCGGCCATCCCGCGGAGCGTGAGCGGGTGCGCGACGGCGACCGCGCGCTAGCCGAGCAGTGCGCGCTGGAGTCGACCCGGCTGGCGCAACGCTCGATCATGCCGCGCTACGTCCTCTCCGAACTGGATTTCGACGCCGGCGACGCCACCTATCGGGTCGCGCCGGGAGTCACCATCGCCACGCTGCTGGCGCTGACCAACACCACCGCCGCACCGGGCCTGCAGGACTGGGATCCGGGGCGCTGGAACCGCCACCGGCTCGCCGAGACCGCGCACCTCGCATCCCCGCAACTGGTCACGGCGTTCGGGCACGGCAAGCACAGCTGCCCGGCGCAACCGTTTTCCTTGGCTGTGATGGCGACCTGCGCGATGCACCTCTTCGGCACCTACGAGTGGACCCCGCAGTGGTCGAGCCTGGTGGTGCCGCTGCCCGCCCAGATCGGTGGCGTCGCGCGCGCCGCGGGCTCCACTGCGGTCAGCTATCGCCGCCGCTGACCGTCACGCCTAGGGCAGCACCGTGTGCATGAGCATCACGTTGTAGGCCGACCACAGCGAGAGGTTGTAGTAGATGTC
>JBAXCK010000174.1:0-4386 GCA_037141465.1 Mycobacteriaceae bacterium
CAGGGTGCGCAGCACCGCGAGGTTCTCCAACTGGGCCGCGACCCGGACTTCCACCGCCGACGGGCCCGGGGTCACGCCGCCGAGCCGCCTGCCGCCGTTGGCGCCCCGGCCGTCCGTCATGTCGCCGACGGTACCGGGGTCGAGTGGCCAACGGACTCGGAAGGGGGTCACGGTGAGCCGGTATACCCACACCGGCGGCATCGTGAAACATCGCCGACCCCGGCCCGGGGAGGGACCGACGTCGCGGGTCAGTGACCCGAGAGTTCCCAGACGCTCGCCGACATCCGGTCGACGAGCCGGGTCACCACGGTGGCGCCGCCCTCATCGCTGCGGCATGCCATCGCCTGCAGAACGGCGTTGTTGCGCAGGCGCGCCTCGCCGTGGCACAGCCACGTCAGCGGGATGGCGAGTTGACGTTTGGTCCAGCGCACCGTGTCGATGGTGCGCTCTGGAACGCTGAATGCCCACGCCTCGGCGCTGCCCGTGCTCAGGGCCCGCTGCCCGTCGCAGGCGTTGGTGTCCTTGGTGCCGGCGGTGAATGCGTCGGAGGCTGCGGCGGCGTCGGGGTAGACCGCGACGGCCTCGGCGACGACCTGGCCGTGCCGGTCGCCGTCGGTGAACAGCAGGACCCGAATCCCCGACCAGTCCTTGCCGACGAACGCCGTCATGCCGACCGACTCCAGCGCCGAGCATGCCGCCACCGCCGAGGACCCGAACACCGGACGCGTCTGATCGGCGTCGACCTGCATCCTCGATCCCACGACGTCGTACACCTGGGCCGGTCCCACCAGAACCTGGCCGGTGTCGCCGGCCCGCAGCGGGGTGATCGACTGCCGGGGGTTTCCCACGGCGGCGCCGGTGACGGTGTGCGCGCAGCCCGAGACGGACACCACGGCCGCGGTGGCCACGACGACTGCCGACAAGCGCATGAGCATGGATGTTAGACGGGCGCGAGCGGATCGGGACGGGGGTTGCTGTATTCGGCCATGCGATAGCGTTTCGCCACGGAAACGCCGTGGGAAGGAGGATGGGCGCGATGCCTGGTCGCTATGCCTGACTACAACGTCTGCCTGGTCGAGCCTCCGGGTTACGCGCATTCCCTGGGCCTGCTGGAGCTGTCCGAACTCATCGCCTACTCGATCGGAGACCTCGGCTACGAGACGACCCTCCAACTCAATTTCGTCGATCCGGACGCCCGCAACATCATCGTCGGATGTCACCTGCTTGATCCCGCGATGATGTACCGCATGCCGGAGGCCACCATCATTCTCAACACCGAGCAGATCTACGAGAAGGCCTTCCCCTGGACCAAAGACCTGCTCGCCTGGATTCGCACCTTCGAGACGTGGGATTACAGCGAGAAGAACATCGAGCAGTTTCAGAAGCTGGGCATGCCGGATGTCAAATTGCTGAAGATCGGACACCACAGCGGGCTCACCCGGATCCAGAAATCGCCGGACCCGGATATCGACGTGCTGTTCTACGGCTCGATCGCGACCGACCGGCGCAAGAAGATCCTCAAGCAGATCGAAGACTCGGGCCTGAAACTCACCACGCTGTTCGGGGTCTACGGCACCGAACGTGACCAGTACATCGCCCGGTCGAAAGTGGTTCTGAACATGCACAACCACGCATCGGAGATCTTCGAGGTCGTGCGCGTCAACTATCTGCTCTCCAACGCCATTCCCGTTGTCGGCGAGGTCAACGATCGCACCTCGATCTCGGACTTCTACGCCGACGCGATCGCGGGGGTTCCGTACGACAAGCTCGTGGATGAATGCGCGCGCCTGGTCAACGACGACGATGCCCGAAATGCGCTGGGCCAACGGGGATACGAGGCCATCTGTGCCCATCCCCAAACCGAATTCACCAGGGAGCTGCTGTCGTGAAGAAGCGCCGGACATCGTCAATGAAGAGTTCCGGCTGCTCGAAGGCAGCGAAGTGCCCGCCGCGCGGCATGTCCGTCCAGTGCACGATGTTGTAGCCGTTCTCGCACCAGCTTCGAGGCGCCTTGAGGATCTCTTTCGGGAACCGTGCGACTCCGGTGGGAATCGCGACTCTCCCGCCGCCCACCATCGCGCCGAAGCTCTGCCAGTACAGGCGTGCCGATGACGCGCCCGAGTTGGTGGCCCAGTACAGCATCACGTTGTCGAGCAATTCGTCGCGCGTGAAGATGTTCTCGGGGTGACCGTCGCAATCGCTCCAGGCCTGGAATTTCTCCACGATCCACGCCAGCTGCCCCACGGGCGAGTCCGCCAGTCCGTAGCCGACGGTCTGCGGCCGGGTGGACTGCTGTTTGGAATAGCCGGCCTCCCACTTCTGATAGTGCGCCGCGGCGGCGAGCGCTTCCTTCTCATCCGGTGTCGGGCTGTCCAGCGGACCGGCGGGCAGCGCGATCGGCATGTTGGTGTGAATGGCGACGCAACCGCCGCCGTTGCGGCCGATCTGAGTGGTGATCGCCGCACCCCAGTCGCCGCCCTGGGCGCCGTAGCGGGGGTAACCCAGCCGGTTCATCAACGTGTCCCACGCGTGTGCGATGCGCTCGATCGTCCAGCCCGTCGCCGTGGGCTTTCCGGAGAACCCGTAACCCGGCAGGCTCGGGGCGACCACGTGGAAGTCCGCCGTCAACGGCTCGATCACCTTGGTGAACTCCGCGACCGATCCCGGCCAGCCATGGGTGATCACCAGGGGCTTGGCGTCCGGGTTGGCGCTGCGCTGGTGGATGAAGTGGATGTCGAGTCCGTCGATCTCGGTGATGAACTGGTCGAAGGCGTTCAGGCGGGCTTCTCTGGCCCGCCAGTCGTAGTCGGACTCCCAGTAGCGGGCGAGTTCTTGGACGTAGTCCAGCGGGATGCCTTGACTCCAGTCCTGCACGCACTCGCGCTCGGGGAATCGGGTGCGGTGTAGCCGGTCGCGCAGGTCGGCGAGATCGCCGTCGGAGACGTTGATACGGAACGGACGGACGTCGGCCATGGGTGCAGACTAATGTCTGCGGTCATGCGACTGGTCGTCGATCTGAACAAGTGCCAGGGCTACGCCCAATGCGTGCCGTTGGCGCCGGAAGTCCTCAAGCTCGTCGGCGAGGAGGCCCTGGCCTACGACCCGAACCCGGACGAATCCCAGCGCCGGCAGGTGCTGCGCGCGGTGGCGTCGTGTCCGGTTCAGGCCATCATCCTCGAACTCGATCCGCCGGCCGACCGGGACACCCTGTGAGTTCGGGAACCGAGAACTTCTACTCCTTCGACGAGATCATCCGGAAATTCCGGTCCCAGGGTCGCATCGTCATCGTCGGCGCATCACTGGCCGGACTGCGCGCGGCGGAAGCATTGCGGGAGAAGGGTTTCGAGGGCTCCCTGACGATCATCGGCGATGAGCCACACGAACCCTACGACCGCCCGCCGCTGTCCAAGCAGGTTCTCAAAGGGTGGGTGCCCGCTGATCACACCAAGCTGCCGCGACTGCGTCGAGTCGATGCCGACTGGAAACTCGGCGTGGCGGCGGTGGGCTTGGACCGGATCAATCATGTGGTGAAACTGGGCAACGGCGAAGAGGTCGGCTACGACCGGTTGCTGATCGCCACCGGAACGCGCGCGCGGCCGTGGCCCAACCCCGAGGAGGGCGCGCTGCAGGGGGTGTTCACCGTGCGCACCGTGGAGGACGCCGCCGGACTGTCAGCAGCGCTGGCAGCCACACCTCGCCGGGTGCTGATCATCGGCTCGGGCTTCGTCGGCTCGGAGATCGCCTCGGTGTGCCGCGACCTCGGCCTGGACGTCACGGTGACCGAACGCGGCAGCGGCCCACTGAAGGGCGCTCTGGGCGGGGTGATCAGCGATATCGCCGCGCAGATGATGCGCGATGCCGGCGTGGATCTGCGCACCGGCACATCAGTCTCGGCGCTGCACGGCGACGACTCCGGCCACGTCCGCTCGGCGACGCTGTCCGACGGCACCGTTCTCGACGTCGATGTGGTGATTCCCTCGCTGGGCTCGATTCGCAACGTCGAGTGGCTCGACGGCGCCGGCCTCGCCGCCGGACAGTGGGGCGTCGGGTGCGACGCCGGCTGCCGCGCGTTCGACATCAACGGCGTGGTGACCGACCACATCTTCGTCGCCGGCGACGTCGCCCGCGCCCCGCATGTGCTCTACGGATACGAGTTCCTGGCCCTGGAGCACTGGGACAACGCGGTTCTCGGGGCGGAGGTGGCAGCCAACAACATGCTGAACCTGGAAGTCGGACGGCGTCCGCATCTGCCGCTGCCCTCGTTCTGGTCCGGACAGTTCGGGGTGAACATCAAGAGCGTCGGGGTGTGCTCCTTCGGTGACCAGATCGTGTTCACCCAGGGATCGCCGAAGGACCGCCGGTTCGCCGCGGCCTACGGCAAGGACG
>JBAXCK010000175.1:0-4365 GCA_037141465.1 Mycobacteriaceae bacterium
CCCGACACCCGGTAGGTGACCCACTCGCTCATCGGCCGGCCGCCGACGGAGTCGTAGAGCGTGATCGCGTCGGTGTTCCAGTCCAGCACCGCCCACCCCAGCCTGCTGTAGCCGTGCTCGACGCACTCGCGTGCCAGTCGCGCCAGCAGATCCCGCGCGAGGCCACGACGACGGAACGCCTCGCGCACGAAGAGATCCTCCAGGTGGATGCCGGCCACGCCGTCCCAGGTGCTGAAGGTGCGGAACCACAGTGCCATCGCTGCGATCTGCCCGTCGACCTCGGCGATGAAACAGTGCGCGGTCGGGTCCGCACCGAACAGCGCCGCGGTGATCTGGGGTTCGGTGACCGTGCACTCGTCGGGCGCGCGTTCGAAGGCCGCAAGGTCATGGATCATCGCGACGATGTCGGCCTCGTCGCCCGGGCGTGCGTTGCGGATCACGAGACACCCCCAATCACGACACCCCCAGGGCGCGCAGGATCGTGCGGAACTTCGTCGTGGTCTCCTCGACCTCGTCGTCGGCGTCGGACTCCGCGACGATCCCGCCGCCGGCGCCGGCCAGTGCGCTGCGCCGGTCGGCGGACAGTTGCGCGCCGCGGATGGCCACCACCCAGCGGCCGTCGCCGTGCGCGTCACACCATCCCACCGCACCGGCATAGAAACCGCGGTCACCCTCCAGTTCGGCGATCAGATCCACCGCGGCGGCGGTGGGCACCCCGGCGACCGCCGGCGTCGGATGCAGCGCGAGTGCGAGATCCAGTGCCGTCGTGGACTTCTGGCGCAGTGTTCCGCGGATCGGTGTGCTCAGGTGCCACAGCGTCGCGGTTCGGCTCAGTTGCGGTTCGCCGGCGATGTCCAGGCTCGCGCACAGCGGCGCCAACCCGTCGCGCATGGTGTCGACCACCAGCTGGTGTTCATGGCGGTCCTTGCCCGAGGCGGCCAGGGCGGCGCCGCTGGCCTCGTCGGTCGCCCGGTCGGCCGATCGCGGCGCCGATCCGGCGAACGGCTGGCAGATCACCTGATCGCCGAAGCGTGCGACGAGAAGTTCCGGACTGGCGCCGACGAGCAGGCTGCCGGCGAACGGTGCACCGGCGGGGGAGAGGTCGGCGAGGTAGGCGCTGGCCTGCGGATCGGCCTGCGTCAGACGGCGCAGCAGCACCCACGGGTCGATCGGTGCCTGCGCGGCCAGTCGCAGCGTGCGGGCCAGCACCACCTTCTCCAGCGGGTCGTTGCGATCACGCAGCCGCAGCAGCGCGGCCTCGATGCGGCTGCGGTGTACCGCCGGCGTCGGCACCGGCTCGGTGAGGGAAACCTCGGGAAGCTCCGCCACCGGCCACGGCGGCAGCCGGTCGTCGAACGTCACCGGCGTGAGCAGGGCAGCCGGGCGGCGCACATCGAACGGCAGCGCTCCCACCACGATGCCGGCCGAGCCGTCCCGCAGCGCGCGGGCCGCGAGAGCGGCGTCGTCGAACGCCTCTTTCACTCCCTCGGCGACCAGGGTTCCGCTGGGACCGGAGAGGACGAATGACACGCTCACGAGGTCAGGCCCAGGGCGGACAGCTGGCGCAGGCCGTATTCGAATCCGCAGACCGCGACCGTCGCGGTGCCGAAGCCGTAGCGGGCGCCCTCGCGCAGCGGCTGCTCGACCCAGCGGGTGATCACCGAGCGGGAGAAGTGACCGTGACTGACGAACACCACGTCGCGATCGGCCAGGTGATCCAGCGCGTAGGCCACCGCCTGGTCGGCGCGCATGCTCACCTGGTCGACGCTCTCCCCGCCCGGGCAGCCGTAGGTCCACAGCAGCCAGCCCGGCGTGCCGGTGCGGATGTCATGGGTGGTCATTCCCTCGTAGTCGCCGTAGTCCCACTCGACGAGCAGTGGTGAGACCTCCTCGACGCTCAGCCCGGCCAACTCCGCGGTCGCCAGCGCGCGCGTGCGCGGGCTGGACACCACCAGGGGGTCGTCCAGATGCAGGCGGGCCAGTGTGCCGGCCGCCAGCCGGGCCTGCTCGCGTCCGGTGTCGGTGAGGCCGATGTCAGTGGTGGAGGTGTGCTTGCGGTCACGCGACCACTCGGTTTCGCCGTGCCGAAGCAGGACCAGCCGATGCTCGCCGACACTCACGCTCACCGATTGTGCACGAACCTGTAAGACTGGTCCGCGTGACCCGAGTACTGGCGGTGGCCAACCAGAAAGGTGGTGTGGCCAAGACGACGACGGTCGCATCGCTGGGTGCCGCCATCGCCGACGCGGGCAAGCGGGTGCTGCTGGTCGATCTCGATCCGCAGGGGTGTCTGACGTTCTCGTTGGGCACCGATCCCGACAAGCTGCCGGTGTCGGTGCACGAGGTGCTGCTCGGTGAGGTGGAGCCCTCGGCCGTGCTGGTGAGCACCCCGGAGGGTATGACGCTGATGCCGGCCAACATCGATCTCGCCGGCGCGGAGGCGATGCTGCTGATGCGCGCCGGCCGGGAGTACGCGCTCAAACGCGCACTGGACAAGATCGACGGCGACTTCGACGTCGTGATCATCGACTGCCCGCCGTCGCTGGGTGTGCTCACCCTCAACGGCCTCACCGCGGCCGACGAGGTGATCGTGCCGTTGCAGTGCGAGACGCTCGCCCATCGCGGCGTCGGTCAGTTCCTGCGCACGGTCGGCGATGTGCAGGCGATCACCAACCCGAAGCTGACCCTTCTCGGTGCGCTGCCGACGCTGTACGACGCGCGCACCACCCACAGCCGCGACGTGCTGGTCGACATCGCCGACCGGTACGGCATGCGGGTGCTCGCACCGCCCATCCCGCGCACCGTGCGCTTCGCCGAGGCGAGCGCGTCGGGATCGTCGGTGCTGGCCGGCCGCAAGAACAAAGGCGCCGGCGCGTACAAGGATCTCGCCAAGGCGCTTCTCAAGTATTGGAAGTCAGGTCAGGAACTGCCGGAGTTCACCCCCGAGTTCTGATCGGGCCTCGGGCCTCAGGCCGGGCCGAAGCCGGCGAGCATCGGGCCGCGCTGTTCGATCACCGTCGGCCCCGCAACCGCCGGCACCACCGGGCCGCTACCCGACGGATGTGTCAGCGGGATCAGCCGCTGAAAGGCGCCGTCGGCCTTGTTGCACACCGCAAGTCCGTCAGCGAGCGGCACCAGCAACATCCCGGCCATCACCGTCGCCGGGCCGATCGGTGCGCGCGGCCCGCCCGCCTCGATCGTGTAGAGGTGCTTCAGCTTGTCGTCGAAGACCATCACCGCCGATCCGGTCCACCACGTGAGCAGTTCACCGGCGCGGGTGACAGCCGGCACCCCGCCGCCCAGTGCGGCCGCGGTGGTCAGCGGCGTCTCGGCGACCTTGGTGCCGGTGTCGTCGTAGACCACGACCGCCGGCCGCGGCGTCGGCAGGTAGACCGCGGTGGAGGTGCCGATCACCGCCAGCACCCGCGCGTCGGAGTCGGCCGCGATGCCCGGCAGAGCGACCCGCTTGGTGTCCGGCTCGTCCTCCTCCTTGGCGGGCTTGAGCAGCGTCAGCCGCAAATCCTTCTCTTCCCTGCAGGATTCGAGCACCGCGGCCGCGGTGTCGCTGGCCGCCGCAGACATCAGCGCGCATCCCTCGCCGAGTCCTGTGTTGACCGGTTTGATGCGCGCGTCGATCTCGCCGTAGGACAGGCTGCGCACCAGATCGCTGCGCCACAGTTCCAGTCGCGTCGGCCCGTAGGACAGCACCGCGTTGCCGTCGGAGCGGACGATCACCTGCTTGTCGGCGTAGCTGCTGCGGGTCGGCCCGCGCTGACCGGTGCCGGCCTCGATGCCGGTGACCTGTCCGCAGCCGCGCCGGTCGGGGTAGACGGCGACGGCGATGTCATAGACGTAGGACACCGCGCACAGTTCCCGGTCGCGCGCATAGGACCAGCGTTGCGCTCCGGTCTGGGAGTCCAGGCCGGCCATGGTCCGGCCGTATCCCGTCACCACCGTGCCGTTGAGGATCAGCGGCGCGCGGGTGCGTGAGCTGTCGGCTCTCCAGGTCTGCCTGAGTGCGTCGGGAACCGTCTTGGCCGCCACCACCGGCGGTGCCGGTGTCTGCGCGGGCCGCAGAACGGTGGCGCGCGTGGAGCTCCGCCACCAGAAGAACGAGAGGAACAGCAACACCACCGTGGCGATGGCCGCCGCCGCGATCAGATCGCCGCGGGTGCGCCGTTCGGGCTTGAGCATTCAGCTCGCGCTGGTGCCCGCTTCGGCGGGCTTGCGGGGTCCGCGGCGACGGCGACGGCGGCGCGCGCCGGTGCCCTCACCATCGGTGTCGGTCTTGGGCGCCCCCGCACCGCCGTTGGAGGTGCCGCCGTTGGAGGTCGCGGCACCGTTGGAGGTGCCGCCGTTGGAGGT
>JBAXCK010000176.1:0-4322 GCA_037141465.1 Mycobacteriaceae bacterium
TCATGGCGCCAGTGTCGCGCCCGGGTCCGACAGATTTGAGTGATGGATGCGAGTGCCCGCCTTGTAGCGACAATGGGTGTCGCTCGAAGGCGGGCACTCGCGTCATTCCACACGAACAGCTTTGTCGGTGACACGGTGACGTACCGACAGGAACGGGTCCTCAGTTCAGGCGGGATTCGACGTCGCGACGGTAGAACTTCTCCAGCTTGTCGCGCAGCGAGTCCAGCGCATCGCTGACGCCGACCTGCGTCGTCAGGATCGACTGCGCCGTAGCGGAGATCACACGGTCACCGCCGGGGAGGAAGACCCGGGCGTAGTCCTGATTGCGGACGCGGGTCAGTTGGTCGACCGCGGTGCGGAATTGCGGTGTGGTGGCGTAGACCGCCGACATCTCGGCGCCGCTGCGCACCGGCAGGTAACCGGTGGCAGTCGAGAACTTCGCGGTGTTCTCGAGGTTGGTCAGGAAGCCGATGAACATCGCCGCCGCGAGTTGCTTGTCGGGCGATGACTTGGACGAAATCGCCAGACCGGCGCCACCGGTGGGGACCACCTTGTCCTGATTCGCCGGGCCACCCGGCAGGAATCCGACGCCGACGTCGAACTTCGCCGAATCCAGAATTCCCCGCAGCGACCCCGTGGAGGCGATCACCGCGCTGACCGCACCCGCGGCGAAGGGTCTGGTGGGGTCGCCGCTGGTGACCGTCGCCCACCCGTCGCGGACCAGCGACCGCGCGAAGTTCAGGCCGTCGCGGGTCCCGGGACTGGCGGCGGCGTCCATGTTCCATTTGTCACTCCAGGCTCCGCCGAAGCTCCACACAATGTTGGACATCATCCACGCGAGGTACTGGTCGCCGAATCCGAAGGACGGCACACCCACACCGGACGCCTTGAGTCGCCGCGCGAATTCCCGAGCCTCCTCCCACGTCGCCGGTGCACGATCCAGGCCGGCGCGACGGTAGTTGTCGCGGTTGTAGTAGAAGATCGGGGTCGACCGGGCGTACGGGACCGCGTAGTGCTTTCCGCCGTAGAGATAGTCGTTGTAGAGCACCGTGCTGTAGCCGTTGGTATCGACACCACGATTGGCCAGCACCGGCTCCAACGGCACGATCGACCCGTTGAGGAAAGCCGGAAACCAGTTGACGTCGCTGACCACCACGACGTCCCCTACGCTGCGACTGGTCTGCGCGGCCTGGAACTTCTGCGCCACTTCGTCGTAATTGGCCCCCGCGGTGACGAGGGTGACCCGGATGCCGGTCTGCCGGGTGAAGTCGGCGATGATGGCCTTCTCGGTGTCGATCGAACCGCCGGGGTGATTCGACCAGAACGAGATCTCCGTGGCCGGCTGCACTCCGGTGTAATCGACCTCGACACCGGACGCGAGCGCCCCCGACCCGGTGATGGTCGGCCCACCGCACGCCGTGACCGTCGCTGCGACCATGACGACGGCCAGCACCAGCCGCAGTCGCCTCATTTGACCGCGCCCTGGGTCAGACCGGCGACGATGTAGCGCTGCAGCACCGCGAAGACGATCAGCACGGGGAGGATCACGATCACCGCGCCGGCCATGAGAATCCCGTAGCTTCCGGTCTCGGTCTCGATGGAGCGCAGCAGATTCAAGCCCACCGGCAGCGTCATCTTCTCCGGGCTGTCGATGATCACCAACGGCCAGAGGAAGTTGTTCCACTCGTTGACGATGATCACCAGCGCCACAGTGGCGATGGTCGGGGTGCTCACCGGAACGACGATGTGCCACAGCCTCTTCCAATGGCCGGCCCCGTCCAGCTCGGCTGCCTCCATCAGTTCGGTGGGCAGGGTCTTGAACTGCTGACGCAGCATGAAAGTGCCGAAGGCGGTGCCCAAGCCGGGCAAAATGATCCCCCACATCGTGTCACGTCCGCCGATCGCGCTGATCGACAGGAAGTTCGGCAGCATCGCCGCCTCCGGCGGCACCATCAGCGCCACCAGGATGCCCAGGAAGATCACATTGCGGAACGGGATTTTGATGAACACCAGCGCGTAAGCGGTGGTGAGCGCCAGAAAGACCTTGATCGCCGCGCCGATGAAGGTGACGGCCACGCTGTTGAGGAAAACCCGGCCCAGCGGCACGCGGTTGGCGACCGCCGCATAGTTGGCCGTGGTCGGGTCCTTGGGCCAGAAGTTCAGATCGGTGGTCAGGATCTCCGACACCGGTTTGAACGAGGCGATCACCATCCACACCAGAGGAAGCGCAATCACCAACAGAGCCGCGATCATCGGAAGGTAGCCCGCGAACAACGTCGCCATGATGTTGCGCCGGGTGAAGGCCTGCCGCCAGTCCGCGCCGGTCTCGCTCATGAGTAGTGCACCCGCCGTTCGACGAACCGCATCTGGAGCGCCGTAATCGCAAAAAGGACGAGGAACAGCACGACGGAAAGAGCCGCCGCGTAGCCGGCGCGCTGGTAGCTGCCGAAGGACTGCAGATAGATCTCGAAGACAATGCTGTTGGTGCCGTACCCGTTGGGCGTCATGATCCGCAGGATGTCGAAGGCCTGCATCGAACTGAGCACCATGGCAATCGAGAGGAAGAACACCGTCGGGCTCAGTAGTGGCAAGGTGATGGAGAAGAACCGCCGCAGCGGTCCAGCGCCGTCAATGGCGGCGGCCTCCATCAAGTCCTGCGGAATCGACTGCAGTCCGGCCAAATAGATCACCGCGCAGTAGCCGAGGTTCTTCCAGATGTAGACCAGGATCACCATCACCAGCGCGAGGTTTTTGTCGAGGAACCATTCCGGGGATCGTGCTCCGAACCAGCCCAGGACGTGAGCGAGAATCCCCGTGCTGGGATCGAAGATGAACGTCCACACGAGACCGATGCCGACACCGGACAACACGTAGGGCGAGAACAACGCGGTGCGTGCCGCGGTTCGGCCCGGCAGCTTCCGGTTCAGCACGAGGGCCATCAGGAGGCCAAACACCATGGAGCCGACCACCGTGGCCACCGTGAAGACGACGGTGACGTGCCACACCTCGCGGCCGCTGCCGGAGGTGAAGAACTCCCGGTAGTTGTCCAGACCCACGAAGGATGCTGTGCGCGCACCCAGTCGCCAATTGAGCGTGGAGAAGTACACGTTGGCCAGCAGCGGGTAGTAGACGTAGGCCAGGATCAGCGCGATGTTCGGTCCGGCGAACAGGATGAACAGGAAGTAGTTGCGGGAGCGCTTGATCCGCCGCGCCCGCTGCAACTCCGCCGAGGCCGTCGTCACAGCCGCTCGCCGCTGCCGGGGTCGAAGAGGTGCACGTGGTCGGCCTTGAGTCCGAGCACCACCGACTCGCCCGGCAGCGGGTGCCGGCGCCCGTCGACGCGGACCACCACGTCCACCCGCGCCCCGTCGTGCTGGGCGTGGCCGTAGAGATAGGCGTCGGCCCCGAGTTCCTCGGCCAGGTCCACCTCGACCGGCAGTCCTTCGGCGTCGGGGGCCACCAGGGTGAGGTCCTCGGGGCGCACACCGATGTCAACCGGCTGGCCGGTCGGGTGGTGTGCGACCGGGACCACCGCGGTGCCGAAGCGGACGCCGCCGTCGACGAACCGCGACGCGATGATGTTCATCGACGGCGATCCGATGAAGCCCGCGACGAACACGTTGGTGGGTCTCTCGTAGAGATCGCGCGGCGTGCCGACCTGCTGCAGCAGCCCGTCCTTGAGTACGGCGATGCGGTCACCCATGGTGAGCGCCTCGGTCTGGTCGTGGGTGACGTAGACGGTGGTCACGCCGAGGCGGCGCTGCAGTGAGGCGATCTGGGTGCGGGTCTGCACCCGTAGTTTGGCGTCGAGGTTGGACAGCGGCTCGTCCATGAGGAACACCTGCGGTTGGCGCACGATCGCCCGGCCCATCGCCACCCGCTGCCGCTGACCGCCCGACAGCGCCCGCGGTTTGCGGTCCAGGTAGGGGCTGAGGTCGAGCAGTGCGGCGGCCTCGGCCACCCGCCGGTCGCGTTCCTCCTTGCCCACCCCGGCGATCTTGAGGGCGAACTCCATGTTCGCCCCGACGGTCATGTGCGGGTAGAGCGCGTAGTTCTGGAACACCATCGCGATGTCGCGGTCCTTGGCGGCCATGGTGGTGACGTCGCGCTGCCCGATCAGGATCCGGCCGCCGTTGACCTCTTCGAGCCCGGCCAGCATGCGCAGCGACGTCGACTTGCCACACCCCGAAGGCCCGACGAGGACGAGGAACTCCCCGTCGGCGATGTCGAGGTCGAGTCCGTCGACGGCGGGACGCTCGGCGCCGTGATAGACCCGGGTGGCGCCCTGAAAGCTGACTTCTGCCACGTTTGAGAGGATTGCA
>JBAXCK010000177.1:0-4198 GCA_037141465.1 Mycobacteriaceae bacterium
CAACCCGCACTTGTCAGACCCGGCTGAGAGAATAGAGATATAGGGGGAAGAGAGCGTCAGCTTCTGCCCCGCCTCACCGGCGACTGGTTCGCCGATGCCAACGAACAAAGGGGGACTTTGTCATGTCTGCTGAAGTCACAGCCAGCATCCTGATCGGCCCGATCGAGCCGAATTCCACCCACGGGAAGCCGACCGGTCAGCCCGGCGACCGACGGCTCTTCGCGTCCAGCCATGTGCTGGTGCTGATGGAGAACTCGCGCGCGACGTGGATCGTGCAGCGCTGCCCGGAACTGCAGGGCGCGACGCCCGCTCAGCGCATCCAGCCGGCGTCGCCGAGTCACCTGCTGGCCGCTGCGCTGCTGGGATACACCGCGCTGATCAAGCCGGACGCTCTCGCGGGATCCGAGCGGCTGCGGGCGCTTACCGCGCCGGAGCCGCGCAAGACGCTCAATGTCGAGCCGATCGACGAGGATCTGGCCCACCACATCTATGGCTACTGCAGTGATCATGTGTATGCCGCAGTAACCAGGCTGCCGGGGAGCACAATCAAGGACGACGAACTGCGGCTGGCCTCAGGCGCCGGTCTGCTGGTCGCGATACCGGGGGGTGATCGCCATGGAACATGAGGCCGGCTGGTACCGGGACGAGTCGGGACAGCTGCGGTACTGGAACGGACGGTCCTGGGCCGGCCAATCCACTCTGTGGCCGTTCCGCCCACCGGCACGACGCTTCGTGCCGACACTGCGATGGGGCACGGCGCTGATCGCAGCAGGGTGGATCGCCGCGATCCTCGGCTTGGGCATGCTGCTGACCGACGTCTCGGCCGGTGGCGTCGACTGCGGGTACGTCTTCGCCCCGCACGCCGCCGTGCAGGACGCGCATGCCGAGTGCGACGCGGCACTGGAGGCGCGGACCAGAACCGCGAGCCGCACCGCCGTCGTCGCACTGGTGTGCTTGGCCGCGGGTTCGCGCAGCGGGGACAGTGTCATCAGGCCGTGGCGGCCGCGAGGAATCTCCGTACTGGCGTAAGCGTCAGACGAGCGAGCCGGTGCCACCGACCGTCACCGAGCACGCTGAGGCCTGCGCCGTGGATGGCGTAGATGAAGCCGTACTCGTCGGCGCGCGTGGGCGGCGCGCACCCCAGCCCCAGCAGTGCCGCCAGGCCGGTGAGCCAAACCAACGCTTTCATCCGAGGTCCCCATCTCCCCGATTTCAGTGTGCAACCGGGCACCGACAGAAATCGGGACGCGACGCTTGCTCCTGCAGATGAATGGTGTGCCGACGCACCGACAAGTAAGCAGCAGGGCGCACACTGGACTCATGGCGCGTTACGTGACAACGATGAGGACCGCGAAGACTCCGAAGGAGGTGTTCGCCTACATGGCGGACCTCCGCAACTTCGCCGAGTGGGATCCCGGGGTGAAGGCTGTCAGGCAGGTGGAGGGCTCGGGCGGCGGCCCGGGCAACGTGTTCGACGTGACCGTCGCCGGCCCTGGCCGCGACCTGACATTGCGTTATGTGACAGAGGAATACGACGCCCCGCGAAACCTACTCGTGGTTGCCCGCAGCAGCGTCTTCACGTCGATCGACCGGATCACTGTCGAGCGGGACGGCAAAGGATCGGTCGTCACCTACGACGCAGATCTGCGCTTGAATGGCGTGCTGCGCGTCGGCGACCTGGGCCTGCGGCTGGTGTTCGGCCAGATCGGTGACCGTGCTGCCGCCGGCCTACGCCGGGTTCTCGATGCGCGGGCGGCTGCAGTGGATGCTAGATCAGCTTCCGGGGTGGCTGTCCCAAAAGGCGTCGATGAAATAGGTGAAGTGTGAAGCCCTCAGTGGGGTGAAACATCGGGAATACTACGGCGCCCTTGCTCGAAGGTAGTGTCCACCGTGGTCAACGACTGGGCGGTCTCGCGTGAAGCGTCCGCGCTTCCTGCCGCAGGATCGCCACCAGGCAGGCCGCCGCGAGCACGCCGACCGCCATCGCGAAGATCGTGCCACTGGTGCGCAGGCCCCAGGCCTGTGCGGCCAGACCCGCTCCGATCACCGGTATCGAGATCGCGATGTAGGCAACCACGAAGTAGGCAGAGCCGACGGAGGCCCGACAGTCGGCTGGGGTTCCTTCGGCAACAGCCGCCAAGCCGCGGCTGAAGCTGATGCCCTGACCGACACCGGACACCACCGAGGCTGCGATTAGTCCGGGAAGTGACGAAAAGTGCAGTGCCGCAGTGAGAATCACCATCCCAGCCACGAGTATGGCGCACCCCAACGCGACCGCGGTCCGGGGTGGAATGCGAACCGCGAAGATCTGCGCGGCTGCAGAGGCGGCGAAGACCATCCCGGCGATCAGCCCGGCCAGCGCGTGGTTACCGATTCCGATGATGTTGGCGACGAATGCCGGTGCCACCGCTGCGAACAGCCCGGTGACGGCGAATCCCGCGAAGGCCGCCAGCCCTGCGATGACGAACACCGGCCGCACCGGCGCGGGCACAGAAAGGCGTTGTAGCCGTATCTTTCCGGTGCGGCTGGAGGTTTCCGGAACGGCCAGTACGGCACCGGCGGCCAGCACAACCAGAACGATGTGCACCACGAAGGGCGTCTGCAGCGGTGCCGGTTCGTACTCCACCAACAGGCCGGCCAGGATCGGTCCACTGCTCAGCCCACCCATATTGGCGATGGTGGCCACCGCGGGGGCGCGGGTGCGCCAGCTCGGCGGGGCCGCTTCGATGACCGCGGCCGTCGCCGTCCCAGTGAACAGCCCCGCCGACAAACCCGACAGCACCCGGCCGACCAACAGCTGAGCCACCGAATCAGCGTTCAGGAAGACCGCCGCGCTGGCCAGTGCGCACAGCGTGCCGGCCAGCAGAACCGGCCGACGCCCTATCGCATCCGACCAGCTACCGAAGACCAACAGTGCGGCCAGCACGCCACCGGCGTAGGTCGCGTAGATCACCGTGGTCTCGGCCATCGCGAAGTGCAGGTGTGCGGAGTACAGCGCGTACATCGGGCTTGGCATCGTGGTGCCGAGCATGATGGCAGCGAAGGAATAGGCCAGCAGCGCAAAGGCGTAACCGCGCGAACCGTTGTGCATAGCTCCGTTGTGCATAGCTAGAGTATGAACACGGGCGACGCGGCTACGGCGGACTGCTCGGGTTGATCGCCGACCGCATCGCGGCGCCGCTCTATCCGGAAGTGCTGGACACGAACTTCGCCACCAGCCGGGCCAATTCGTCGCCTCTTTGTTCGGGCACGAAATGCCCGGCGCCGGTGATCGTGCTGTGGTTGTGCCCGCGCGCCCCTGGGACGTGCTGCTGAAACACCGTTTCCCACCCCCGGGTGGCCGGATCACCGTCGGAGTAGGCAGTCAGGAACGGCTTGTGCCATCGACCCAGGGCCGCCATGGCCGTGCGCCCGATCGCTGCGCCGGGGTCGTTGCGGGTCAACGGGATCAGCGCGATCATCTGCCGCAGACCGCTCTTGTACGTGCGGTCGGGAAACGGTGCATCGTAGGCGGCCAGCACGTCGGCGCTCAGCGGTCCGGCGACGGCCTGCAGGAACATGCTCGGCGTGATGTCGGGGGCCCGCTGATAGAAGGCGACGTAGTCCAGCAGGGTCTCCTGCAGCAACACCCGGCCGCCATCTGTTCCGTGGTGCGCCCAGGTCAGTTGTCCCGCCAGGGCGGGGTCGCAGGTGTGCAGGATCGTGTTGGTCGCCACCACGCGAGAGAAACGCGCCGGCTCGCGAGCCAGCACGCTGAACCCGATCGGGCCGCCCCAGTCCTGGGCCACCAGCGTCACACCGGACAAATCGAGGCCGGTCACCAGACTGTGCATCCAGTCGACGTGCCGGGCGAAGGTGTAGTCGGTGGGGTCGGCGGGCTTGTCGGAGCGGCCGAACCCGACGTTGTCCGGCGCGATCACCCGCAGTCCCGCCGCGGCCAGGCCGGCGATGACGTTCCGGTAGAGAAACGACCAGGTCGGCTGGCCGTGGAGTAGCAGCACCACCGCAGCGTCGCGGGGTCCGGCGTCGACGTAGTGCATCCGCAGCGGCGGCAGCCCGGCGGTCTGCACCTCGACATAGTTCGGCTCGAAGGGGTAACCCGGCAGGTTGTCGAACCGGTCGTCGGGAGTCCGCAGCACCTGCATGTCGGGCAGCCTAACGAGCGATCAGGCCACCGTGTTCACCGAAGCACTGAACC
>JBAXCK010000178.1:0-4173 GCA_037141465.1 Mycobacteriaceae bacterium
CCGACGAAGAAGCCGATGAACTGACCGATCAGGCCACCGTTATCGGCAACCAGCGACACGTCGTGGTGCTGCACCGTCGCAGCCGGGGCATCGAGTGCGGCAGCAAGCGCCGGAGACTGTGGTGTGGTCATCAATGCCAGGCCCGCGGCGGCGATCGCGAATCCTGAGGTCACTAGTGGGACGACTCGGATCGGACGCTGCGCGGAGGAGGTGGTCGACATGAGAACCTTTCGAAGTTGCTGTTGGCCCGCGGAGAATCCCGCGTCCAGCCATAAGTATCCCTTCAAGGTTGCCAGAGCCTTTGCCCGCCTCGGCGCCAGGAAAGCCAGATGGAAGGTTTGTTAGGTTGAAATGGAAGGTTGACCGCGGCTGGGAAGGGTGAATCCGTATGAGCCCGTCCAGCCGCTACCGGGGAGTCTCGTCGCGCCTCTCACGCGCCGACGGTCCCCGGCACCCGTGGGTGACCGACGACGTGACCGTGGATCTGCCGGTCACCGTCGACTGGGTTCGCGTCGATCCCTCGACCGGAGCCGAACAGATCAGGATCGAGGCCCGCGTGGATCTCGTCGACGGCGAGCCGATGATCGTGGCGATGTCGCTCACCTCGTCCACGGGTCTCGATGTGGTGGCGCTGCAACGCGACTTCCGTTGGGCCTCGCCGTTGACGGTGGTGACCGGACTCCTGCCCCGATTGCTCGCCAGTGGCGCAGACCCGTATGCCGTCGAACTGCCACTCACCGGATTTCCCGCTGTCGCTATCCAACCGGTGCGGCGCCGCGGAGTGCTCACCGACGAGTTCCTGACGACGATCGCCAGGGAGTACCTCGCGCGGGGGCGTGGCTACGCGTCGAGTTTGAGCAAGGAGTATTTCGTGACGCCGCGAACAGTCGTCAGCTGGATCGAAAAGGCCCGCGCCCGAGGACTTCTCAGCTCACCGTCGAAAAGCGGTGCCGTCGGTGGCGAGTTGATTCCGAAGTCTTCGCGCGGCTGAGCACCCCTATGAGCGTGGGGCAGGCGACGGTCCCGGGGACGACGGCCCCATCATCCCGCCAGGGCCCATCATTCCGGGCCCCATCATTCCCGGCCCCATCATTCCCGGGCCGCCCATCTCGTCGCGGTCGCCGCCCATCATCGGGCAGCGCGCACCTGAATCCTTCTGCTGCGCGCCGTTCCAGCCGCCATGCCATCCCCCGGGCCATCCCCCGTGCCAACGGTGGAATCCGCCCGACCCTGCGCCGAGCGCATATCCGGAGAAGAACACCGCGCCGACGATGAACACCACGCCGGCGATGACGCCCACCCAGGCGAGAACCCGATTCACGCCTGGGGACCGGTCCTCCGTCGTCACCGGACCGGCGGGGGTCCCCGAAGGGGTCTCTGTCACCACGTCATCAGCCATTTTCGCCACCTCATCGTCAGCAATACCCATACCTCCTACCGTATACACCTCCGGCGGTGCGGCTCGTTTCTCACAGCACACTCACAGCGCAGCGCACCGGACCTGAACTGCATCAATTCCTAGTCGGCACAGATACCGGTTTGGGTTCGTTACCGTCTGCGCCGTCGACGGAGCCGCCTCGATCGCCTAGGTTTGAAGGCAGACCAGGGTCGAGACATATCGAAACGTAGTGGGGTGACTGATGGGCGCAGCGGGATTCAGCGCGCGAGTAGGGGCTGCGGCCTTCCTGGTCGGCCTGTCCCTGAGCGCTCCGCAGACGATCGCCGTCGCGGCCGCCGACGACACCCCCTCGCCATCGGCATCGACATCGGCATCCGACGACAACGCTTCCGGACAGGACGCGACACGGCCCACCGCGCGCGGTACCCGCATCGCCCGGCCCTCGGCAAGCGCCGCGCGGTCGGCCGCGCCCTCGGCGGCGCAGCGCGCAGGCACTCCGAACGCACCCGCCGCCGCACAGCGTTCCCGGGTCGGTAACCGCGCGGCAGCTGCGGTGACTCCTCGCACGCTGCCGCAACGATCGGTGGCCACTACGTCCGATCCGGCGAACCCGCAGCCGGTTCAGGTGAACACCGCGCCCGCTGCCGGGATCCCGGTCACGGAAACGCCGGGTGCACCGGCGGCACTGGTGACGCCGGCACGGACCGCCGCCGCGCAGGTGGGCATCGCGGGGGCGGGCGTCCGGGTCGGCAAGGCGATCTCGCCGGCGTCGGCCACCGACGCCGGGCCGCTGGGTCAGATCCAGTCGTTCCTCGAAGGGATCGGACTTCTCATCCGGCGCACGTTCTTCAACAAACCCCCCACCGTAGCGCCGGTCCAGACCAGCAGCCTGGTCAACGGAACCATCACCGGAACCCTCGGCGCGACAGACCCGGAGGGCGATCCGCTCAGCTACAGCGTTTCGGGCAGCCCCGCTAACGGAAGCGTGACGGTCGCCTCGGACGGCACCTACACCTACACGGCAGGGTCCGGCTTCAACGGCCTCGACGCCTTCACCGTCGCCGTCACCGACCAGGGCTTCCACATCAATCTCCTGGATCTCTTCCGGCCCACCAGCACTGAGGCCTACACCCAGGTCTCCAAAGGCTCGGGCGTGACGTTCAGCTTCATCTACGGCGAGGGCTCGCAATACTGGAGCACCGACGCACGCAACGCGCTGCAACAGGCGGCGTACGCGTTGGCGTCGTATGTGTTGGCTGCGCAACCGGTGAGCATCACCTACAACGTGACCGCTTTCTCTAACGGTTCGGACGGAACACTCGCCTCCGCGGGCAGCGATCTCGCCGGCTCGGGCTCAGGCTTTTTTCCCACGCTCGTCCAGCAGAAGATCCAGACCGGCGTCGACGCGAATGGATCGGGAGTCGACGGCGAGATCGACTGGAATTTCGGCCAGCCGTGGGGTTACGGATCGGTCAGCGGCAGCCAGTACGACTTCACATCCACCGAGATGCACGAGTTGCTGCACACTTTCGGATTCCTCAGCTACATCGATCCGGCTTACGCCTCGGACACCCAGTGGACGACCTTCGACAAGTTCATCGTGAACAGTGCAGACGTTCCAGTGATCAACAGGGCAACCTTCCTGTGGAACGGCACATTCGCCGACCTGTACTTCGCCGGTCCTAACGCTGTCGCGGTTTACGGCGGAAAGGTTCCGCTCTATTCACCGTCGCCCTACGAATCAGGAAGCTCGATCTCGCACCTCCGCGACTCCACGTTCGTCGGCTCCAACGAGAAACTGATGAACTCCACCGTGGCAGCAGGACCCGGAGTCCGGAAGGTCAGCCCGCTGGAACAGGCGATCCTCAAGGACCTCGGCTACACCGTCAGTGACACGCCGATCTATCTGTTCGTCGTCGGCTTCACGCTGATCCGTCGCCGGCGCAAAACCAGCTAGCGGCCCGTCAGCTGGTCGATCAGGTTGTAGCTTTCCGGATCGTCGGGCAGAACGCCGGCGAAGCCTTCCAGGAAGATGATGGCGATCACGTTGGCTGCGATGACCCCGAGGAACACCCAGATGATCGCCGTCGACAACCCTCGCGCAGCTGCGCCCACGGGTGGTGCGACGGGGATGCCGCGGGGCATGAGCATCAGCATCAACCCCACGTAGAGCATCACAATGACGAAGGTGATGAACGCCCACGTGTAGAGGTGCAGACCGAGAACGGGCGCGCCGTAGCCGCTGTCACCCGGCTTGATGTGCAGCAGGATCTGGCGCACCGACACCGAGGAGCCGGCTATGGAGGCAATGAGACCCATCCCCAGCCCCTGCGCGTAGCCGGCGGTGGTGAGTGTGCCGCGGCGCGCCTGCATGATCACGTATAGCGCCCCGAGCGTCGACAGGATCATTCCGTAACGCTGCAACATGCACAGCGGGCACGGGAATTCGCCTTCGACGAATTGGATGAAGAAGGCGCTGAGCATTACGAAGCAATACGCCACCACCCAGCCGTGCAGGCCCCAGAAGGCGAGTGTTCCCCAGACGCCGCTTCGCGCCGAAGAGGCGTCCTCGCCGACTACTGTCTCGTTCACCACGATCTCGGCCATCAGAAGCTCAGATCCAGGTGTGAGGTGACGTGGTACTTGAACAGCCCGACCATCAGAACGAGGCCGACGACCCACAGCGCCAGCACCGAGCCCCGGCTGGCTCCCCGCCAGATCAGCAGACCGATCACCAGCAGCAGTATCATGATGAGAATGTCCACGGGCGAACA
>JBAXCK010000179.1:0-4161 GCA_037141465.1 Mycobacteriaceae bacterium
CGTTCTGGCCCCCCGGATCGTTCTGGCCTGGAGTGGCGCCGCCGCCGTCACTCATGTTCCAGAAAGCCTCCGTGTCGCCTGAGACGCCGCGGGCGCGTACACCGCACCCCGACAAGAGATGCGCCACCGAATGCGACGCCCGGACGTGAGACTGTTAGTCCATCTCAGGATCGTCATCGTAATGGGCAAACCTGAGAGTTGCTAACCCCCGGAATTCATCACATCCGCCGCCACCGGCACCGTCGCGTCGTCCGGATCATCCAGCCAGCCGTCCGGCAGGCTGACGGCCGCCGGGGACCCCTGACGCCCACGCGCACCCCGCGCCGCAATGGGGAACGGGACGTCGGGATCGAGTTGGGACAGCAGAGAATCCAGTTCGCCGATCGTCGTCACCAACGCCAGCGCCCGTCGCAGGTCCGATCCGGCCTGGAATCCGTGCAGATACCACGCGACATGCTTGCGGATGTCGCGCATGCCTTTGTCCTCGCCGAAGTGAACTGCCAGCAGTTCGCCGTGGCGGCGGATGATGTCGGCGACCTCGCCCAGGTTCGGCGGTTCGGGTGAAGGCGCCCCGGAGAAGGCGGAGGAGAGTTCGGCGAACAGCCAGGGCCGTCCCAAGCAGCCACGGCCGATCACCACTCCGTCGCAACCGGTAGTGGCCATCATCGCCAGTGCATCGCCGGCCTCGAAGATGTCACCGTTGCCCAATACCGGTATGGAGGTGACCGCCTCCTTGAGTCTGCTGATCTGTTCCCAGTCGGCCGCGCCGGAGTACCGCTGTGCGGCGGTGCGGGCATGCAGTGCGACCGCCGCCGCACCTTCGGTTTCGGCGATGCGCCCCGCGTCGAGGAAGGTGCGATGGGTGTCGTCGATGCCGACCCGGAACTTCACCGTCACCGGAATCGGTGTGCCCTCGCACGCCCGTACCGCGGCTGCGACGATCTGTCCGAACAGGCGGCGTTTGTAGGGCAGTGCTGCTCCGCCGCCGCGCCGGGTGACCTTGGGGACCGGGCAGCCGAAGTTCATGTCGATGTGATCGGCGAGGTTCCCCTCGACGATCATCTTCGCCGCTGCGTAGGTCGTGGCGGGATCCACGGCGTACAACTGCAACGATCTCGGCGATTCGTCGGGGCCGAAGGTCGTCATGTGCATGGTGACCGGGTGCCGTTCCACCAGCGCGCGTGCGGTGACCATCTCGCAGACGTAAAGACCGCTGACGGTTCCGGCACGCTCCATCTCCAACTCCCGGCACAGTGTGCGGAAGGCGACGTTCGTCACGCCCGCCATCGGCGCCAAGACGACCGGGCTACGGAGGGCCAGTGTTCCTATCCGCAGCCCGGTGGCCGTCAGACCGTCTGCGCCTATGACGCGGCTCCCGCGAGTTGTGCTTTGGCGGCGCGTTTTTCGGCCAGCTTCGCATCGCGTTCGAGCTTGCGGGCCTTCGCCTCGTCGAACTTGTCGCAGGTCTCCCGCAGTTCGTCGATCAGCTTGCCCAACTCGTCGCGCAGATGCGCGCCCTCGCCGGAGAAGTCCTCGCGCTCGAAGATCCGCCACTTCTTCAACACCGGCATGACGACGTCCTCGAGGTGGATGCGCGGGTCGTACACCCCGCCGGTGGCGATGATGACCGCCTTACGACGGAACTCGGGCACCGTGTAACCGGGCATCTTGAAGTTCTTCAGGATCCGATAGAGGGACTTCATCGCCATGTTGGGTGCGAGGTCCAGACCTGCCGCGCTGACGTCGCGGTAGAAGATCATGTGCAGGTTCTCGTCATTGGAGATCCGCGCCAGTAGTTGCTCGGCGACCGGATCGTTGCACGCCTTGCCGGTGTTGCGGTGCGACACCCGGGTGGCCAGTTCCTGGAAGCTGACGTACATCACCGAGTCGAACAGGGTGTCGGCGAAGAGATCGCCCTGCTGGTTCTGCCCCGGTGAGAAGCCTCGCGTCATCTGCTCGACGCGCAGCTCCTCAAGTTCGACCGGATCGGCGTTGCGGGAGACCACCAGGTAATCGCGGATGGAGATGCCGTGACGGTTCTCCTCGGCCGTCCAGCGGTTCACCCAGTAACCCCACGGGCCGTCCATCGAGAAATTCATCGCGATCTCGCGGTGATAGGCCGGCAGGTTGTCCTCGGTGAGCAGGTTCTGCACCAGAGCGGTCCGTGCGACCTCGGAGAGCTGTGCCTGCTCGGGATGCCAGTCCTGGCCGCCGAGGGCGTAGTAGTTCTTGCCGTCCGACCACGGGATGTAGTCGTGCGGAGCCCACTCCTTGAACATCGACACATGCCGGTTGATCAGCTTCTCGGCGACGGGTTCGAGTTCGCGAAGCAGGTCGACGTTGCTCGGTTCCTTCTCCATGGTCAGCCCTTCAGTTATCTGTTCCGGCCAGTTGCACCAATATATCTGTGTCGGCGGGTGACATTCAAGTCGCCCTTCCGGCATGTCTGCGCTGCTGCGCCCCCTTGCCCGCGACGGTATCGTGGGGGGCGTGGTGAACAAGCTCCTGGCCCGCGGCGGTGCGGCCACCCTCGGCGCGGCTGCGTTGCTGGCCCTGTTCGGTTCCGGCTCGGCGGGCGCGGTCAACGAATACGAGGGGCAGACCTACGGGGATGCGGCCTCGTCGATCAGCGGCTCCGGCGCCCGGCCGGTGATCGCCACCCGGGTCGGCGAGTACCTTCCGCTGGCTCAATGCCTGGTCACCGGATCGCGGAGCACCGGCTTCCTGAACTCCAGCGGCCAGGCGGGCGGCAGCACCGTCCTGCTGGACATCAATTGCGGCTACCCGTTCGCCTACAACGGCAAGCCGGGGTTCTCGCGGCAGAGTCAAGAAGGCGGCGCGGCCTATCAGCAAGCCCTTGAGGCGGCACAGCAGCAGCAACAGCAGCAGGAGGAGGCCGCTGCGGCAGCTGCCGGCGGCAGCGCAGCCAGCGGGGGCTAGCGCCGTAGTGGCCGGGGGCGCTGCGGTGAGCGGCTGCGGGAACGGCGCGCCGACTCCGCTCGGCCCCGACTCGCTGACCTGGAAACTCTTCGGCGACTGGCGAGGTCTACTGCAGGGGCCGTGGGCCGGTTCGATGCAGAACATGCACCCGCAACTCGGCGCGGCGGTCAAGGATCACTCGATCTTCTTCACCGAACGGATCCCGCGGCTGCTGCGTTCGCTGTACCCCATCGGCGGGGTGGTGTTCGACACCGATCGTGCCGCGCAGACAGCGGCCGAGGTCCGCGGTTACCACGTCTCGATCAGGGGCGTCGACGAGCGTGGCCGCCCCTACAGCGCCCTGAACCCCGACGTCTTCTACTGGGCGCATGCCACGTTCTTCATGGGCACCGTCCTGACCGCCGAGCATTTCGGGGGCGGGCTGACCGAGGCCGACAAGCGGAAGCTGTTCGACGAGCACATCGCCTGGTATCGCCTGTACGGGATGAGCATGCGACCGGTCCCGCAGACCTGGGAGGAGTTTCAGGCGTACTGGGCTCGCATGTGCTCCGAGGTTTTGGAGAACACGTGGGCGGCGCGGGAGGTGCTGAACCTGTCGACCGTGCCGAAACCTCCCACCGCGCGGTGGCTTCCGGACCGGTTGTGGTCGGCGTTGCTGGCCGTAACGGGGCCGCTGGTCGTGTGGGTGACCGTCGGGCTATACGACGAGCCGGTCCGGGCGCTGATGGGCTACTCGTGGTCGGCGCGCGACGCGAAGCTGCACCGCCTGTTCGGCAGGGCGGTGAACCTGATCTTCACATTCGTTCCCCGTCGCCTTCGTATGCATCCGCGGGCTCGCGCCGGCTGGGACCGCGCCGAAGGCAGACTGCCGGCCGACGCACCGCTGCCGGAAACCCCGGCCCGCAACCTGCCCCCGGTGGGTGAGCGGGGCAAGGGGATTCACTACGAGGGTGCCCCCACTAGGACTCGAACCTAGGACCTGCGGATTAAAAGTCCGTAGCTCTACCAACTGAGCTATAGGGGCTTGCGCGGGCTCAAGGATACTTCCCGGTCACCGATGGTTTGGGGAATGCCTTCGTTGTGCCTTAAGCTGGCGTCCGCTCCATCGTTGACGCGTTGTGAGTACCCCGGAGAGATTCGGCCAGGCCCCCTTCGTCTAGCGGCCTAGGACGCCGCCCTTTCAAGGCGGTAGCGCGGGTTCGAATCCCGTAGGGGGTACCC
>JBAXCK010000180.1:0-4094 GCA_037141465.1 Mycobacteriaceae bacterium
GCTGTCGTCGCGGCTGTCGTCGTGGGCGCCGCCGAGGTCGGCGTCGTCGTCGGAGTCGCAGCCGTGGTCGCCGAGGTGGTCGATGTGCGCGGGGCGGCCGACGTGGTGGCTTCGGCACTACTCTGCGCCGACGACGCCGTCGTGGGGGACGCAGTCGTGGGGGACGCCGTCGTCGGGGAAGAGGTCGCGGCGGATGCCGGCGCAGTCGTGCTCACCGCGCCCGATGACGGCGGTGTGGTCGTCGCCGGCGCGGTCGTGGACTCGCTCAGCGACGGCACGCTGGTCGGCGAAGCACCGGACGTGGTCGTCGGGGCGAGGACCGGCACCAGGTCGGTGGCCGACGGCGGCACGGTGTAGACGATGCCGGGTGCGGCGGTCGCCTCCGGGTTGCGGTCGACGACCTTGGCCGAGAGATCGTTGAACTGATCGAGCAGCTGCTGCTTCTGCTCCTCATCGCCGACCGAGGCGACCTGCGTGCTGACGGCGACCAGCTTCTGCTGCGCCTGCTCCCAATCACCCTGGGAGATCAACTGCTGCACCTGCTGCATCTCGGTGCGCGCGGCCAACGCCACCTGATCGTCACGCACCTGCTTGGGCGTGCCGAACAACATGGTGCGCAACCCGTAGAGCGCGTCACCCGGACCGGCACCGGCGACGACGGCACCGAAGCCGCCGATGCACAGCGCTGCGGCAGCGACGGCACCGACCACGCTCAGGCCGCGGCGGTTGCGCCGCGAGGTGGCGCCGTCGATCTGCCGCACGTTCGATGTGTCCGATTTGTCCGATTTGTCGCGGACACGTCCACGCGGTTTCTCAGCGAGTCCGGCGTCGAGCGCGGCAAGCGCCTGGGACTCCGAGATCAATCCGGCATCGGGCGGCCAGCGCATCTCGTCGCGCCAGCCACCGAGCATCGCGGCGAGTGCGGCGTCGGCGGAGTCCTGGGTCGCGGCCGGCTGCCCGGCGGCGAGCGCGTCGAGGAAGTCGTCGGTGCGCCGGATCTCCTCCAGCGTGGGCTCGGGTCCGGGATCAGGCCGGCGGACGTCAGACATATTCATGCCCCGTTCCGGCGATCTCGGCCTTCAGTCGCGCCAGCGCACGATGCTGGGCCACCCGCACCGCACCCGGAGTGCTGCCGACCGCTTCGGCAGTCTCCTCGGCGGACATTCCCACCACGATGCGCAGGGTCAGGATCTCGCGCTGCTTCTCGGGCAGCACCGAGAGCAGCCGGTTCATCCGGGCGGCGGAGTCTGAGTTGAGCGCCATCTGCTCGGGACCGTCGGCCAGCGAGAACCGCTCCGGCACCACGTCGGTGGGGTCGGACTTGTTCCGGGCCGCCGCGCGGTGGGCGTCGGCGACCTTGTGTGACGCGATGCCGTAGACGAAGGCCAGGAAGGGGCGTCCCTGATCCTGGTAGCGCGGCAGCGCCTGGATGGCGGCCAAGCAAACCTCCTGAGCAACGTCGTCGGCGGAGAGACCGACCCGCTCCGCGGACCCGATGCGGGCCCTGACGTAACGCACCACGATGGGGCGGATGGTCTCCACTACTTCCCGGAGGGCATCGCGACTGCCGGCCACTGCCTCAGCAACGGCGGCGTCGAGACGTTCTCCTGGAATGGTCATCGACGAAGGCTTCTCCAACGTTACGCAGGCGGGACTCCACCGGCAGCCCGGCTCGAGAGGAAACAATATCGGCCGGAACTGGTATCAGGCCGTTACCTGCTGTTCCAGCGCCCCCCGTGGCGCACGACGAACGCGGCGTCGGCCGTCCTGATCCGGCCCACCTCGGCGGGGGGCAGCCGGTCGCTGCCGATGTCTGCCAGCAGGCAGGCCAGGGCCCAGCGCAGCGGCACCAGCCCGTGCTCACCCGCCTCGATGAGCGCGGCGTCGGCTACCGCCCGGGATTCCTCAACCTCGCCGAGGCTGCACAGGGCGGCGGCCAGGACGACCCGGCTCTTGACGGCGTGACGGCGCAGCGAAGACTCCTGCCGGGCGAGCAGTTCACGTGCCTCGCGGGCATGCGCCACGGCGGATTCACCCTGTCCGGCGACCATGGCCAGTTCGGCCCGCACCCAGGCCAGCCGAACCGCCAGCCGGGGCGGCACAGCGTCGGCGTCGTCATGCAGCCGCTCGGCGCGGTCCAGCAGCGCCGACGATCGGGCGAGCCGGCCCACGCCGAGTGAGTCGGCGGCCAGGCCCACGAGCGCGTCGACGGCGGCCTCGACGTCGCCGGCGGCCGCAGTGAACGCCCGGCCGTCCCACCGCGCGGCCTGTTCATGCCAGCCCTGCTGGCGCAGGAACGATCCCAGCGTCGCGCACGCGAGGGCGGACAGCGGACCGCCGTCGCGCAGAACGGCGCCGAGATCGGCCCGGGCGCTGCCGTAGCGGCCCTGGCCGCCGGCTGCGACCGCGCGAAGCCACAGCTCTTCACCCGTCCTCGCCGTCGGCAGCGGCCATCGGCCGGGATGGGCGCCGAACGCCCCCTCGGCCAGTGTGCCGATCGCCGGGACCACCATCACAGGACCACCATCGGGAGAGAAAAGCGCCATTAAGAGTTTGTGGTGGCCACGTTACGGCCGTGTGTCCAAACAGGTTGTGAACGACGGTAGTGGGTAGACGGTGCCCGGAGTGCTCTGGGTAAACGCCGGCCCAGGTGCCGTTGCAGATGAACGGGACGTAAATTCCGGTGCTGCTGTGATGCAGACGCGTACTGATCGGGTCGCTTGACGGTGTTTCACCCCCCTTCTAGCGTGGGCGATACGCGTGGTCACCGGCGACAGCGCTCGACGATTATCCGATATTGAAACGTGCGAGAACAGCACGCGGAGAAAGGATTTCACGATGCTTCAGCCGCAACAACTCCCAGGCCCCAACTCCGACCTGTGGGATTGGCAGATCCACGGCCTGTGCCGAGGCGCCGACTCGTCGATCTTCTTCCACCCCGACGGGGAGCGTGGCCGCGCTCGGGCGCAACGCGAGATGCGGGCTAAGCAGATGTGCCACAGCTGTCCGGTGATCACCCAGTGCCGCACGCACGCGCTGCAGGTGGGTGAGCCCTACGGCATTTGGGGCGGGCTGAGCGAGACCGAGCGCGAGACGCTGATCAGGCGGGGGCCGGGTCGTCGCTCGGCGTGATCTCATCCGCGAGTTCCGGTTCGGGGTCAGCAATCCGGGGTGCGCCCAGGCCGTCGAGTGAGAGCACCACCGCACCGACGGCGAAGACGATCACGAAGACGGCGGCCAGCCCGAGGTTGAAGCCGCCGGCCAGCGCGGCGAGCACGAGTCCGGCCAGACATGCCGCCAGCCACCGCGTGTGGTGCGGACGCTTCCATTCGAACGACACCATGCCCGGTGTGGTCACCCGGGATTGATGGACTGCAGGTAATACGTCTCACGCCCGGTGGGATACCCACCGCCGTCGGTCGCGATGTGAACATGATCGAAGTGGTTGGCGGTCTCGTTTCCGTAGTCCGCCGTCCAGCTCGGCGCACCGATACCCGGGTAGAACCCCTGCCGCCAGATCACGTGCAACACGCCCCACCGCTTGGCGTTGGCCAAGGCGAAACCGGCGATCTGGTTACCGAGCTCGATGCCCTCGGGCGAGTGGTAGTTGGGGATCATCACGTCGATCGCCAGGCCTTCTGGATGCCATCGCAACGCGTCCTGACGGAAGCCGCCGATCGTCTTGATCTCCAGGAACATCATGCTGATGGTCCGCGCCGCCCAGATGGTGTGGAGCTGCAGGCCCTCCTCCGGTGCGACACCGCGCGGGATCGGGAAGTCGAAGTTCTGGGCCGCCACCGGAGCGTTCTTGGTCAGCATTCTGGCTTCGGCCGCACTCGCAACCGACGGCGCCGCATCGGCAGGGCCCGCCGGCGGCGGCGTGAGGACGTCGGCTGCCGCCACCGGTGAGGGCTGTGGCGCTGAGCGCGGTGGGTGGGTGACCTGGGCGTTGAACATCACCGCCGAGACGGCGACGGACGCCAGAGCCGCCCACCAGATACCGCCCGGTCGCTTGATGGCCACGAGGGCACCTTACTGGTTGCGGCCCCGGCCGGTCCGGCTAGTGGGCGTGACCGTGATGCCCGTGGCCGCCG
>JBAXCK010000181.1:0-3996 GCA_037141465.1 Mycobacteriaceae bacterium
CCGCTTTCGCGACGGCGCTCTTCAGGTCGGCGTAGGCGGCGGCCAAGGCGTCCCTGCTCGCCTGAAGTTCCTCATGGCCTTCCTCGGGCTCGCCGAACCCCGAGAGGCCCAGCAGGACGAGAAGAATGTTCTGGCACCAGGTGAGAAGCCACACGGAAGGATCGACAGACTCCTTCATGGTTTCTTTGTTGAATTCCCTGTTGACCTCCCGCAGGGGGGCTTTGGGACGATCGAGGAGGTCTTCTAGGAACCCTGCCCTAGCCTCCCTCTCCGCCTGAAGTGCAAGCTTCTCAGTGCGGGCGGCTTCCTCAAGAGCAGCCTGCTCGGCGCGGGCGAGCTCTTCCAGCCTCGCTTTCTCCTGCGCCGCTACGAATTCAGCGTTCCGATCCTCCGCTACCTTCGTTAAATACTCGCCCTTGTCCGGGGCCTTGAAATAGACCTTCTGCTTCAGGACCTCGGACCGCCCTTCGGGTATCAGGCTTGTGACGCCCTCGGCGTCTCGGGAGGTCGTGAACACGGTAGTGCCGTCGGCTCGCCTCAAAACACGAGTGCTGGAGATCTCACCATGACTGCCGAGCTCAATGAGGCGGCCACCCAGGCCCCTTTCCTGCTCCCCGTACTTCAGCGTTTCGGTGATGCTTCCCCTCTCGCTCACCAGAACTCGCTGGACGCACCTGCCCTCAGAATCGAATTTCTCCGTAACGACGTACGTATCCGTTTTTTTGACTATATCTGGCGCGTTTCGCCGCGCGATCTTCGCCTGCTCTTCGGCGTTGAATCGGCG
Source organism: Mycobacteriaceae bacterium (assembly GCA_037141465.1). Taxonomy (GTDB): domain Bacteria; phylum Actinomycetota; class Actinomycetes; order Mycobacteriales; family Mycobacteriaceae; genus Mycobacterium. The sequence continues at coordinate 785 of JBAXCK010000181.1, forward strand.
TAACTGTTCGTCGACCTCGGGCTTTTTCCACCTGATTCTCTCCGAAAACGTCATCTTCTCGCCGGGCTTACCTAAGCCGATCGGGTCCTGATACCACCTTTTAGCTGCGTCCCAGCCGCTTTCGCCTTCCGCCCTTCCCCACGTCCGCCATTGCTCTGCCTGCGCAGCCGGGTCCGGGGGTCGTGTTAGCTCTTCGAAGTTTCGTATCATGCTGCGTTCGGTGACGTTGCCGTTCACACTCACTTCTTTGATCTCGTCGATAACATAATTTTTTTGGCCCAGATCGGTCTTAATCCGAAAGGACGTGATCTCCCTGTCGCCCTCAGTCACGGTGGCCGGCGGTCTCGTGATGACTGACTTTTCTTGGTTCAGTTCGCCCGGGCCGGCGGGAATTTTGTCGTCATCGGTCAGCCGCCGATACGCTCTCTCTACCGGATTTTTCTCGTCAGTTTTATCGTATTTGGGGTACCACTGGTCGCCGCCCGGGGGGCGATTCCATTCATGAACAACCCTTGCTTCGTCGTGCTCCAAACCTTTTATTTTGGGAAACGCGTTTGCGTTTTCTCCCGTGGGGAACCACAACCCGTCAGCCACGGCGTCCTTTGCTCCCCGCAGCAGGTCCTTGGCCGGATCAAGCAGGTGTTCCTCGACTTTCGCGGCCCCCTGGGCGATTTTGTCTTTGCCGAAATCGACCGCGTCGCCTACTTTTCCCTCCAAGTTGGTTTCTAATCGAATTTTTTCGAACTCCAGACGCGTCGCGGCCGCATCAGCGAGGGATTGGCGTCGTATCATCACGTTCCCGAACGCCCAGTCCATGCCACCGGTCTTGCCCGCCACATGCAGGGCGTTACCGATGGAGGCGCCTAGTTCCGTCCAGGATTCCTTGTCGATATCACCCTTGGAGAAATTCGTTGCCGCCTCGCCGGCGGCAGCAGCGGCGACGGAACCAGACGATAAAGTCTCGAAGACGTGCCAGCTCCCGCGCCCCGCGGTCGCTCCGGTAGCTCTCTCCAGCCATTCCCAGATACTTGGCACTAGCCCAAACCTCCCCGTTCACAGCGGCGGTACACGAAATGAAGTGCTGCGGGCCGCGGGTGCGGCGATCAGTCGGAGGCTGTGTACCGGGTGGCGAACACTTCGGCCTCGGCCGCCGCGGCCTGCTTTGAAGTCGGAAGGTTCAATCCGCCGGCATTGGACAGGAAATTGCTCAGTCCATCGGTGTCGCCCTGCCCCAGCTCCTGGACGATATCCATCTCGGCTGCCTGCTCCATGATGAACGCGTGCTGGCCGGCCAGCCCTTTCTGTCGGGCCAGCTCGGCGAGGACGATGATCTCGGCGGCCAGCTCCTCCTCGGTCATGGCAGTCGCCTTCGGTGAGAGGTCCACCCGCTGGATGGAGCCATCCATGCTCGCCGACACCGACACCGTCTCCGGCGGGTTGATCACCGTGAACAGCGGGACGGCGTCCGCGTCCTCGGACTCCTCGGTGGCCTCAGCCGCCGAATCGATGGCGTCAAGATCGGCAGCGGGGTCCTCGGTCGAGGGCGGGACGTAGTCAGCGAGCGCATCGAGGTCGTCGTGCGCCTCGCTCTCGGCCTCGGTGAAGCTCAGGGGGTCGGAGTCGTCGACGTCTGTGGGGCCGCCGTAAGAGAAGTCCAGCGCACCGAGGTCGTCCTGGCGGTCTGCCATCGCATCTCCTTCTAGTCGTCGCGGTGAAGCAGGACTGGGCCGGCGTACCACGCCGGCGCAGCCCCGCGTCTAACGTTCACCCAGGCGACTGGGCGTGGGTCAGGAGAACATCCCGGCGACGCCGGATTCGGTCTGCGACATCGTCTGGCCGGCCTCGCTGATCTTCTGGGCCAGGTTCTGCAGTGCCTGGTTGAGTTCCAGCGATGCCTGGTCCCACCGGGCCTGCACGGCCTGATAAGCCTCCGAGCCGCTGCCGCCCCAAGCGGCCGCAAGCTTGGTCAGCGACTGCTTGCCCTCGTCGAGCAGTCCGTGGGTGGAGTTGACCGCGCCCAACAGCGCGCCGGACTGAGCCTCGATTCCGGCGAAGTTGTATTTCATGTCTGACATGTGGTGATTCCCCGTCCTTGATGGTTCGTGTTGGTGGGTGGGTGAGATCAGATGTTCATCTGCGAGCCCAACGAGGACTGTGCCTCGTCGTCTGCCTTGGAGTACTGGATACCGGCCTGGTTGATGTTGGTGACGATGTCGTTGAGCACCTGCGTCTGTGCCTGGGCCTTCTCGTGGAACCGGGCCAGCGCTTGCTGAGCGGCGGTGCCGGCGGCGCCGGTCATGTGACTGGTCAGTTCAGATCCCGTCGACTCCACCTGGCTCATCACCTGCTGGAGTTGGCCCGCGATGCGGTCGAAGCTGGCAGCCTCGGCCGACAGGGTTGCGGCATCTGTTCTCATCTCTGCCATGGGGGATTGCATCCTCTCGTTGTCGCTGCACCGCCTCGCGGCGTTGACGCCGCCAGATTATCAGCGGCGACGCTCACCAGTCGTCCTCTTGACCGAATTCGTCATGAACAGCTTCCTCGTCGGAACGGGCCAGGACGGTCGGCGCCGCCAGCCCGGCTCGGGCGCCGGCGGCACCGGCCGGCGCGCCGCCGCCGGCGCCCATCGCGCCCACCGGGGCGGCACCACTCATCGCCGCGTTTCCCGCGCCGGCGGCCGCGGGCGCGCCGCCTGGGCCGGTCCTATCCAGCAGCCCGGCCATCATCGGCGTGCGGGCTGCCGATCCGCCTGAGCCGGGCAGTGCCTGGGCGAACATCAAGCCCTTTCCGACGCTGCGGCCGGTACCGCCTGCCAGCGGATGGCGGGAGAACGCGGCCGCCCCGACCAGACCAGCGTGCGCGCCCGCAGCACCTCCCAGTCCGCCGGGACCGCGGGACAGCGGCCCGCCGGCCGCCGCGCCGCTCACGCCTCCAGCGTGGTGCGCCAGCGACGCCAACTGCTGCAACGGCTGGGTCATCTGCTGCATCATCTGCTGCACCGGCGCACTGATCAGTGCGATCTGGGCAAGGCGCTCGGTGATGTGGTCGGCATCGGGCGTTCCGTCGTCGGGGTTCGGGTCGGTTTGGTCTTCCCCGTCGGTCGCAGAGGCTTGCCGGGCCGAGCCTCGGACCCTGGTCGCAGCTCCCGATTCGGCGAGTTCGCCGGCCCCGGCGGCCAGGATCGGCTTCATCGGTGCCAGCGTTTCGAAGGT
>JBAXCK010000182.1:0-3881 GCA_037141465.1 Mycobacteriaceae bacterium
TCCTCCAGGAGGCAAAACTTTGACATCACCAGCCCTCAGCTCCTTCTCTTCTGCTGACTATTTCCAGGAACTTGAGCAGCAACTTCAGCAAGAAGAGCAGAAGATAAAAGCGGAACTGATTGAGGATGACCTCTCATCGCAAGGATCGTTCGTCGGAGACCTGATAGAAGAAACGGTCGGCGACGACGAATCGGGTCTTTTCGGGCAGATGAAAAACGCGGAAATCAGAAGAATCAGGGGAACCAGGAAAAGCCCGGATCGATGGACCTGGCTGCTCTTGGTCATTTACAACATTGTCGCCTTGGGCGACGGGGTGAAAAATGCGTTAGCGATGGCTGAGGAAGGTTTCACGATCTCTGGGGCAATCGACCTCGCCGCCGACGTGTCGATGATCGGCGCGGAGCTCCACCAAGTAGTGCTGTTCGTGAGGAGGGCACGGCAGGTGCAGGTGGTGAGGGGTCAGAACCTATACCTCTACATGTTGAACTTGGGAAACAAGTACCTCTTCCTGCTGGCCACTTTCATCAGTGCGGTCGAAGCCGCCAATGGCTTCGGCTCGCCCGTGACGGGGAGGGCTTTTACAGACAGTGCTTCGCAATTCGACCAGGTTCAAACGACGTTGCGCTCGGCTGCTGCCGACCCGAAGAAGTGGTCGGGTCCAGCTGCAGACAACTACATCCTGAAGAACTCCGATCAGCAGGTCTTAGCAGATTCGGTGGCGAACGCTAACCGCCAACTGGCGGACCTTTTAGAGAACCAGGCTCAACAGGTCGACGTGACGCGAACAACTCTCGCGTCGCTGAAGCTGGCTCTAGGACCTGCAGCGGTTATCTACAGCTATCGGTGCCAACCCCTGCTGGCCGAAATGTTGCGGTTCGACGAGGGCAACCCGCTCACCGTCGAGGCAGTCAACGCAATCTTGCGGAGTTTGACGATCTACCTGCGTAGTGTCGGCCTGGCCGCATTGCTCGGTTCATTAGGGGTTTTGACCGCATCAGCGACGATGGGTTTTTTAACCAAGGAGTCCGCGGAAGCGGCCAAAGATGTCCTCAACGAGGTCGCCCGAAGCGCGTCCGCCGCACGGAACGCGTCGAATGCCTAGGCCAACCATGCCGACAGTCCGCAGAGGAGAGTCGCAATGAGTGATCTGACGGCCGACACCGACTACCTGCACGGTCTGGCTAAAACACAACGGGACGCCTCGACGGGTACGCGAAGCGCGGTCACGCCGACCGCCGGCTTGCGGAAAGAGATATGGAAAACGCACGGCGTCTACACCGGTTTCGGCAATCATGCCATCGGAGTCGCCGTCAGCGCGCTCGAAGCTGCCAGCGAGGCTATGGCAATGCTTTCGGACAAGCTCGCCGACGATCTCGATAACGCCGGGAACACGTACGCGGGCACCGATCAGGAGCTGAGTCAGGACCTGGATAAGCAGATGGGCTCCTGATCCCTAGCCACCGATTCTGCTCCATCTGGGTGGTCGGATATGAAAATCTAGTGCGCGCACCTCGTGTGCTCCCGCATCAGAAGTGAAGGTGGTGAATGCCTTGATAGCTAAAATCCTCGATCTGCCGACCTGGTTGTTCGGGATCATCTTCATCGGCGGATTCGTCGCGCTGAGTCTCGGATTGACCCTTGCCTTGCGCCCCTTTGTGCGACGGCACTACGCCGATGAACACAACGCTGTTTTCGACGTCTATTTTTCCGCGGTCGGCACGATGTACGCGATCGTCGCCGGCCTGCTTGTCTTCGGGGTGTACACGACCTTCGAGAACGCCCAACAGGCGTCGGCTAACGAGGCCTCCAATCTGATCCTGATGCACAAGAAGGCGCTTGCATTCCCTCAGCCGTACCGTGAACAGGCGCAGCAAGCGATCGTCGGCTACACCCGATCGGTCATCGAAGACGACTGGCCCGCGCTAGCCGATAGTGAGGGCAGCCCGAAGACCAGCGCTGCACTCGACCACATCTACTCGGTGTGGGCGCCGATGGAGCCCACCGGCCAGTGGAGCGATCAGTACAGCGCTTCCGTCGATCAACTCAACGAGGTACTCAAACTTCGCAATGAGCGAATCGACGACAGTCGGCAGGCCCTGAGCCGGTCTATTGGTTCCTCCTCTTCGCCGGCGGATTCCTCACCGTCTCGCTTCTGGCTCTGCTGAGCATGGAGAGCCGCACCATGCACCTGCTGGCAGTCGGCATCACGTCAGCCATGTTGGGGTTGGTGCTGTTTCTCCTGATCGAAGTGAATCAACCCTTCCGCGGCGACATCGTCCTCTCCCCGGTTCACTACGAGGAAGCGCTGCGGTCGATGACAGGCCCGCCACAGTGACTGGCGCGCCTGCGCTCAGATTGTTGTGACAAGGACCCTTTAAGCAGCCCTTCTGCCGACGGTCGCGGGGATACTTCTGCCGCCGACGCCCTGCTGAGTACCGCGAATGCTCGCGGCCGCCGATGATGGCTGTCCAGCGACCGGACGGGCGGCGCTCAGAGATTTGACCGCCGCCGTTGACTGCGGTCTTCCTGACGCGGCAGCGGCAGGAGTGGCGGCGGCTGCCCGACGCGATGGCGTGACGGACAGCGAGGCGGGCGTAGAAGCCTTCGCCGAGGTGGGGCCGGGCTGCACCGCCGCGCCGGGAGTCGGCTGCACCGCCGTGAACAACGAACCGGCGACGCTGCCGAGCACGTTACCGGGAAGCCCGATCGTGGCTTGCGCAATCTCGCCGACGCCGCTGCCCAAAGCTTGCAACACCTTCACAGGGTCACCGCTCTGTTGGGCGACGGCGACGTTCCAGATCGCGCGCTGCCAGACGACCCCGTAATCGCGCACGTCTACGAACAGTGCAGCGCCCAACGACGGTGTCGGGCTCACGGCTTGGCCGGCCCAACTGACCAGCGTCCAGCCGTCGATCGGGTTACCCACCACCACGGCCGTGGAAGTGTTGTCCAACGGATTGTTGGAGATCACCTCGAAGTCCGGATTCTTGACATTCATGAGCACCCACGTGCTGATCGTCCCGAAGTGCGAGAACACCAGCGGGTTCGCATCCGGATTGACGGCATCGGCAGTGAATGTCGGGTACTTGTTGATCTCGTCCCAATAGATCTTCTCGACCGCCGCGTTGGTCCGGTCATTGAAGACGATGCCGTTGAGATCGCCGTTGGCGTCACTGGGGGTGGGGCTCTGCGGCATCGGAGTGAGCACCCACCCCTGCCGCCACGCATTCTGAACGTCGATGTAGTTCTGCATTCTGGCGTCGGGTGGGGTTGTAACGGCTCCCTCGTCGGCACCGGCCCGCACCTCACGGAGACCATCGAGGACTGTTATGGATAGCCCGCGGTAATCGGCATACGGCTGCGCGGTCAGCTGCGTGCGGACAAGTGTCGACGCATAAATGGCGTCATAGGCGGTGCCGGTGGCAATGAGTCGTTGCAACAGTGCCTGTGCCTGTTGCTGACCGCCCGGCGCCTCCTGCGTGTATCCCGGCAGGATGCTGGGCCCAGGTATAGCGCCGAGTTGGTCGACACAGGCGGTCGGACCCACCTCGCAACTACTGAGGACCGGTCCCGGCGCGACGGTGCCGAGGTAGTGGTACACGTTGTCCACCGACTGTCCGTGACGAACCCAGGTGAGGGTGATCGACGTCGCCGCCCAGGCCGTGATCGGCGACAGGACGAACAAAATCGTCGTCAACGCGACCACAGTCAGCCGTTTACGCCAGTGGTGTGCGCCCGTAACCATGGTGATGCCCTCCCGAAAAAATTTCCCGGTCGGAAGTTACATCTTTAGCCAGTCGTGAGTCGGCGCTTTCAGGAAGCACTTGCTCCCCCGGATGGACTCGAACCATCAACCGCCCGATTAACAGTCGGGAGCTCTG
>JBAXCK010000183.1:0-3816 GCA_037141465.1 Mycobacteriaceae bacterium
CCCGGCGCGTTCGAGGAACTCATGGGCGACGTGACGAGTCGGCTGTTCGATGCCTACGCCGAGGACACCGTGGTCTATCCCGGCCACGGCGACGACACGACGCTGAGTGCCGAAAGACCGCATCTGGTGCAGTGGCGTGAGCGGGGTTGGTGACACTCCGTCCCGATGCCGTAGCCGCGATCCGGAAGGTTACCCCTCGAAGCCGACAAACGTCGCCGCCTCGTCGACCGATTTGCGCTGTGACACGACCGTGTTCGCCGGGAACGTGTCATCCGGGAAGCCCATCGCGACGCAGATCATGATGACCTGATCGTCGGCGATGCCGGCGTGCTCGCGCACCACCGGGGACTGCATGATCCCCTGACTGTTGATCACACATCCCAGTCCCCGCGACCATGCAGCATTCACGAGAGAGTTGGTGACCCCACCGCAGTCGAACGGGGCGATGTCCCCGCCGTGGATCGAGCGGTCGTAGGTCACCACGACCGAGACCGGGGCGTCGAACTGGCGGAAACCGCGCAGCACCCAGTCCATCCGCGCTTCCTGGTCGTGACGCTCGATACCCATGGCGCCGAACAGTTGCTTGGCGATCCCGATCTGACGCTCCCGGTGCACGCCCGCGTAGCCACCGTGGTCCCGGAACTCACGCGAGTCCGGCACCCCGGCCAGATTGCGCTCGGTGTTACCGGCCCGGATGCGGTCCAGCGGCTCACCGGTCACGACGTAGAAGTTCCACGGCTGGGTGTTGAGCGAGGACGGCGCGCGCATCGCGAGTTCGAGCACCTCGCGGATCAGCTCCCTGGGGACCGGCTTGTCGGCGAACCCGCGGATGCTCCGCCGCCCCAGAACGACGTCGTCGTACGTCATCGAAGTGGTCGGGGCGGGCCTTGGGCGTGGATTCATCGGCTACTTCCACTAGATGGGGCAAGATTGCAGGCATGGCGATCGTTTCAGGGCAAAGGTAATCAAAGAACGCCGACGATGACACACGAAACCAAGAGCCTGCATGACCATGACCATGAGCACGGGCACGACCACGGCCATGACCACCGCGGTCTGAGGGCGGGACTGCGGGAACTGTTCGTACCGCACAGCCATGACGCATCCGACAGCATCGACGGCGCCCTGGAGTCCAGCGCCGCCGGGATCCGTGCGGTGAAGATCAGCCTGCTGGCCCTCGCGGTCACCGCGGCGGCCCAGTTGATGATCGTCTACGTCTCCGGGTCGGTCGCCCTGCTGGCCGACACCATCCACAACTTCGCCGACGCGCTCACCGCGGTCCCGCTGTGGGTGGCGTTCGCGCTCGGCACCAAGGCAGCCACCCGGCGCTACACCTACGGCTTCGGGCGAGCCGAGGATGTCGCCGGGCTCTTCGTCGTCGCCATGATCGCCCTGTCCGCGGTCGTGGCGGGAGTCGAGTCGGTTCGACGGCTGGCCAACCCGGTACCGATCAGCCATGTCGGCTGGGTCGCAGCGGCGGGCCTGGTCGGATTCCTCGGCAACGAACTCGTCGCCGTCTATCGAATCCGGGTTGGCCGGCGAATCGGGTCTGCCGCACTCGTCGCCGACGGATTACACGCGCGCACAGACGGATTCACCTCCCTGGCGGTGCTGCTCGGCGCCGGCGGTGTCGCACTGGGCTTTCCACTGGCCGATCCGATCGTCGGACTGCTGATCACGGTCGCCATCCTGGCGGTGCTGCGCACCGCCGCACGCGACGTGTTCCGCCGGCTGATGGACGGGGTGGATCCCACGCTGGTCGATGCCGCCGAGTCCGCACTCGCCGCGGAGCCTGGCGTCACGGGAGTGCGCAGTGTGAAGATGCGCTGGATCGGCCACCGGTTGCATGCCGAGGCCGAACTCGACATCGACCCCGCCGTCAGCCTCGCCGACGCGCACCGGATCGCGCACGAGGCCGAGCACACCCTCACCCACGCCGTGCCGAAGCTGTCCAGCGCCCTGGTCCACGCCTATCCGGCCAGAACAGGGGCGTGACCGGGCGCTGACCTGCCCGCTGGATGTTTGCGGACGTGTCGTCTAAAGTAACCCCGAGCAAAGGGGGCTCCTGTGGATTCCGCAGCGCATATCGGCCGGATAGGGCTGTTGGCTATCGCACTCGGGGTCGGTGCCGCCATTGCCGCCGCGGTGCCGGGCTCAGCTGTGGCCGATTCGGGCGAGATGACGACCGGCCCCGCACAGGCGCCCGAACGTCCCACGACGGTGCGCGGACCGGGTCATCCCCAGGTCCACGGACTCCCACGGCCGGCCGCGGTAAAACCGGCGAACGCGCGTCGCAGCATCGCACCCGCGCGCGCACTCCCCGCCTCGGCGACGCCGCCATCCGACTCCCCGGGCTCCCGAGTCGCCGCGCAGACCGGCAGGCAGAGCGTGAACCCGGTTACCGCATTCTTCGGCAACACGACCCCGTACTCCACCTCCGCTCAGGAGTCGCAGTCTCCCACCGGGGTGCTCACCGGGACCGTCACCGTCGTCGATCCCGACAGCAGCGCCGTCGGCTCCGTCGTCACTCGCGCACCGGCGCACGGCACGGTGACGCTCAGCGGCGGGCAGTACACCTACACCGCCGATCCACTGCTCGCCCACACCGGTTACATCGACAGCTTCGCCGTGACCGTCGACGACAGCGGCGACGGGTTCCACATCCACGGTCTTCTCGGTCTGATCAACATGCTGACCCTGGGACTGCTCGGCGAGAGCGGGCACCGCAGTACCGCGAATGTGACCGTCAACGTCACGGCGTTCAACAACGCCCCGACCGCGACCACCCGGATCACCGCCGTCGACCTGAGCAGCGGCCTGGTCACCGGACGGGTCAGCGGTCAGGACGTCAACGGCGACGCCGTCACTTACACCGGCTCGGGCGCCACGGCGAAGGGTTCTGTCACCGTTTCGAATACCGGCGAGTTCAGCTACACCCCCACCAGTGGGGCGCTCACCGCCGCCACCGATCCCAGCGCCACCGCAGCGGACAAACAGGACACCTTCACCGTCACCGTCGACGACGGCTACGGCGGCACGACGGCGGTTGCGGTGATCGTCCCGATCGGCCAGCCCGCCCCGGCGCCGCCGCTGTCCACGTTCTGTGGGTGCACCCTGATGCCGGCGAACACCGTCTTCCATGCCGACGTGTCAGCGCTGCCGGTTCTGGCGCAGTCAGCGACATGGACGTCGCTGCTCGGGGGCACGCTGCGTGCGGTGTGGGGCGGGGCGCCGTGGCTAGGCAACACCGCCGGTATGCCGGTCAACACCGTCGCTGATACCCAGCCCACCGAGACGGTGATCTTCAACCGCGGCCTGAGCAGCAGCGGACCCAGCATCGACAACCGGCCGTACGCGATTCCGGATCGCCCGCTGGTCGAGGGCATGCCCGATGTTCCGGCCTGGGACCGTCACCTTCTGGTGCTGCAGACCGGGACGTGCGTGTCCCAGGAGCTCTACAACGTCGCCAATGGCGTCGAACTGCCGGCCAACGGCGTGGGCGACGCGCTGGCCAACGTCGCCTACGCCGCCGCCTACGGCCCGGCCTGGATCGCCGAATCGGGCGTGCACTACGACATGAACTCGCCGCTGTACCCGGCCCAGGGCTGGGCCAACGCCTCACAACTCCCCTACCTCCCGCTGATCCTGCGACCCGACGATCTGGCAAGCGGTTCCATCGACCACATGCTCGGCATCACGATCGCCAAGGACCGCGGCACGGGCTACACGTGGCCGGCCCGGGCGGGCGACGGCACTGGCACCAATCCGAACGGTGTGCCGATGGGCACGGTGCTGCGGCTGCGCGCCGACTTCGAC
>JBAXCK010000184.1:0-3760 GCA_037141465.1 Mycobacteriaceae bacterium
AACGACAACGGCACCACACCCGGACGCCCCACCACCACCAACGGCGCAAACCGACGCTTTACCAAATGGGCCACCGCCCGCAACGCTTAATCAGTGCCCCGGCAGGTATTGGTCGAGGCGACCGACAAGAAAGCCGCATGGCGATCAGTTCGCCGCCCGAGCATCGGCGGGCACGGAACTGCAGCTCTCGGCCGCCGGCCGCTCCTCGGCAAGGAAAACGGTCTGCGCCATCATCTTGTAGCCGGACATCTTTTCCCGGAAGGTCTCGATCGACTCCTCTGGATGTACGGAATCGATTACCGCGTGCGGACCGATAGCGTTGAACTGATGCGATGTCCCACGCGGGATCTGCATATCGACCCAGGAATTCTCCGGAACGACAAGGTTGTACCGGGTGCGGGAGACATTCTCAGGCGTGTCCGGCAGGGTGTCCTCGAAAACTTCCGGCAAGAACGGGGTGATTCCCTCGATACGGGTTAGCTCGAAGGGAGACAGACTCGAAACCCTGATGACTGTATTAGGTCCAGTCATCATTCGAACGAATCGCAGACCGGTATGCAGATGCATCCGGGAACAGATACCGCGATCTTCTACATCGTAGAAGTCCATCAGGTAGCGATCAGCAAAGTACTCCTCGAAAGGCGATTCGAGCATGTAGACCTCGCCCTCCTCAAACGACTGGGCGCGGACGATGCCGTCACGATCGGCGGTGGTGGCGATCTTCGAGGCATGGGCCCTGCGCACTATCCCAGCCAGTGCCTCGACGACGGCCAGAGCAATCTCGGCCGGGAACTGGACAACGGGGGTAACACGGTTGCACACTCCATCCTGGAAGCTCACTACGTCGTGGATCTCGTTCTCGTCGTCGGCTTCGACTTTTATACGATCAGACATTGATCAACCTTTCTCAGAAGCGTCGGGGTCCGCGACGTCGGCGAATTCGGCCACTTCGAGGAATTCGTCAGACAGTTCCTCGAGTGAGTCGCAGCTGAGTACGTCCAGGGCATCCAGCTCGACCCCGGTCGCGCGGTGCAACCGCCTCACTACATTGATAGCAGCGATGGAGTCACCGCCGAGCGCGATGAAACTTGCATTTACATCGACCTCCGAAATGCCCAGAATCTCGCTGATAACGCGCAAGAGGGCGGATTCGGTCACTGTCCGACCTCCCCTGCGGAGGGCGCTGCACCCGTTCTCATGCGCGACCGCGGCTCCTCCTGGAACGGGGATTCGTGCGTCGCGAAGATGCGGCTGAGCTCTGGACGAAGAATTTTCCCCGTCGGCGTTCGGGGCACAGTGTCGACATGGATGTAGCGAACGGGAAGTGCAGCCGCTGAAAACCAGCGGCTGAGATGCTCATCGGCGTCATCGTCGTCAAATCCGGGAGCTGGGACGACCGCGGCGACGATCGCCTCGCCGCGTAGTCGGTCCGATTCGGCGAAGCATGCCGCGTCGCGGACCGTATCCAGCTCACACAACCGCCGTTCCATCTCCTCGAACGAGATTGCGGTCCCGAGCACCTTCGCCATATTCCGTCGACGACCAGTAAGCACGAACAGCATTTGATCCCCCGGTCCGGAGATTGTGTGGCCAAGGTCGCCCGTGTGAAACCAGCCGCCTGAGAACGCTGCGTCGTTTGCTTCCGGGTTACCGAGATAGCCGTGCATGACATTGTGTCCGCGCACGCACACCTCACCAGTTTCGCCTGGGGCCGCGATGGATCCATCGTCGCGCAGAACGACCACTTCGTTGCCAAAGAGCGCAGCACCGACCGTGGGAACTTCAGCGTCGATCATCAGCGAACGGTAATCGGCCTCGTTGAGATCCGTGGGCAGTGTGGTAGAGAAGTTAGTGGTCTCCGTGAGTCCGTATCCTTGAATCACCCGAACTCCGAGGCGGTCGACGACCCTTTGTACGGTGCGAGATGTAAGCGGTGCCGCCGCGGAGACGAAGTAGCGGAATCCTCTGCCGAATGCGATCGGCGGTGCGGCCGCCAGCTGATCCAGGATGGTGGGTACGACACTGGCTATCGTGGGCTCGAAACGCTGCACGGCATCGCGGTACCCGAGCGGCTGAAATGACGGCAGAAGAACGGCCTCCGCACCCGACCACAGCGTGGCAAGCACTGTGAAGTGGAGGCCGTTGACATGGCAGATCGGCAGGCAGCCGAGGACACGTTCGCCAGGTCCCAGACCGTGGTGACGGGTGAGTGCCTCAGCGTTCACGATTGCGGCGTAATGCGACTGCGCCGCCAGCTTTGACGCGGCCGTGGACCCAGAGGTGGCGAAAACCAACTCCCCTGCTGGGATCGGCGGAAGGTATTCGGAAGGAGGCAGTTGGGATGGTTCAGGGATAACCATCGAGCCGGGACAGCGCTCGGCAATCCAAGATGCCGGGGCCAGCACAGCGCGCGCATCCACCGCTGCGAGAAGTTCCGCCCGACGCTGTTGCGGCTCGTCGGGTCGAAGGAAGAAGGAAGTACAACCCGCGCGGATGAGAGCGAGGATGGTGAGAACCGATCGCGAGTCGTTGGCCGGGAGAATGCCGACTACATCCCCGGGCTTGAGCGCGAGGCTGTCGAGGAGCCACGCCGTGAGCCGACCAACCAGGTCCGCGGCGTGACCGAAGGTCAGTTCGGTTGTGTCTCCGCTCTCATCGACGACGGTGAGCCACAGCTCTTCCGGGCGGTCTCCTGCCCAATCGTCGAGACGGTCGAGGATGCCGGCGCCGGGCCCAATCGGATCTGTCAGGAGAGCGCCCCGGTAGGCGTGTGCACGGACCGCCGCCGATGTGTCAGACATCGCACTGAGCCGTCATGGGTCGATGTCAGCCAGCCTGTCACGCAGACTTTTCGGCCGGATATCCGTCCAGTTTTGGTCGATGTAGCCCAGACAGGCAGCGCGGTCGGACTCACCGTAGACAACCCGCCAGCCTGCTGGGATGTCGGCGAAAGTCGGCCAGAGACTGTGTTGATCCTCGTCGTTGATCAACACGAAGAAGCTGCCGTTTTCGTCGTCAAACGGATTGGTGTTGATGAGCCCTCCAACGGTACGGACCTACAGGGCCAGAATTTAACAGCACCCCGGCGGTGGGTCGACCGGCGGTGCCGTCGCCGACGAACATGCGCAGACAGCTCAGCGGCTGCCAGGATGTCAATGCCGAGGCGTTCGCCGTGGCGACCCGGAATGCCGCTGGGGCTGGATTAGCGCCGATCTGGGCGGCAGTGGTGCGCGCCGGGGTGGCCGCTGCGGGGCCGGGGAGCCGACACCGCCCGTGCGGCTGCGGCCCTGGGACGCTGCGTGGCGACGCTGGTGGCCTTGGTCGCTGATCCGGTGCGGCCCACACCCCCACACCACGCGCACCAGCACCCAACCAGCCGTACGGGGTACGGGCACGACCACGAGCAGTATTCGCAGTTCTCATGCCTGCGATTAAAGCAAAAACCGGACGCAATGTCCGACAATCAGTACTAAACGTAAGACCGCCGCGGCGGAGCCGTTTGACGGCCCCGCTCACAGCGTGGCGACGCCCTGCGCACCGTTATGGGCGAAGCCCCAGTCGAGCAACAAGGCGGCGAACACCGGGTTGGCCATCGCGGCTCGGAAAATCACGGCCAGATCGTGCGGCGTCGTCCACCCCGGACCGTCGGGGCCGTCGAGACCCGAGGGACTCGCGGCGTGGGTGTTGGTGGCACCGATCGACGCAGCTTTGGCGTTCATCTTGTCCACCGCGATGTCATATCCGCCCAGCATCTCGGCGA
>JBAXCK010000185.1:0-3592 GCA_037141465.1 Mycobacteriaceae bacterium
AGTCACGCGACGATCAAGCGGCCCCGGCCGCGTTGAGGAGCGTGACAATCCGGCATCAGAAGTCCTCGGGCACGCCGTCGTCGCCGCAGTCACCGCCGCGGATCGCGGTCAGCGTCACGGCGAGTTCGTCGGGCTTGACCAAGACGTCGCGCGCCTTGGACCCCTCGGAAGGTCCGACGATGCCCCGGGTCTCCATGAGATCCATCAACCGGCCGGCCTTGGCGAAGCCGACGCGCAGTTTGCGCTGCAGCATCGAGGTGGACCCGAACTGGCTCGACACCACGAGTTCGACGGCCTGCAGGAAGACGTCCATGTCGTCGCCGATGTCGGGGTCGACCTCGGCCCGCTCACCGGTCGGCTTGGCCGCGGTGACGCCCTCGGTGTAGTCGGGCTCGGCCTGGTCCTTGCAGGCCGCCACGACCGCGTGGATCTCATCGTCGGAGATATAGGCGCCCTGCAACCTGATCGTCTTGTTCGTGCCCATCGGAAGGAACAGGGCGTCGCCCATACCGATCAGCTTCTCGGCACCCGGCTGATCGAGGATCACCCGGCTGTCGGTCAGCGACGAGGTGGCGAACGCCAGCCGCGACGGCACGTTGGTCTTGATCAGACCGGTCACCACATCGACCGACGGCCGCTGGGTGGCGAGCACGAGATGGATTCCCGCGGCGCGCGCCTTCTGCGTGATGCGCACGATCGCGTCCTCGACATCGCGCGGCGCGGTCATCATCAGGTCGGCCAGCTCGTCGACGATCGCCACGATGTAGGGGTAGGGCTTGTACTCGCGCTGACTGCCGAGCGGAGTGGTGATCGCGCCGGAGCGCACCTTCTGATTGAAGTCGTCGATGTGGCGGACCCGGGAGGCCTGCATGTCCTGGTAACGCTGCTCCATCTCCTCGACCAGCCAGGCCAGCGCGGCGGCGGCCTTCTTGGGCTGGGTGATGATCGGGGTGATCAGGTGCGGAATGCCCTCATACGGCGTCAGTTCGACCATCTTCGGGTCGATCAGGATCATCCGCACCTCCTCAGGCGTCGACCGCGCGAGGATGGAGATCAGCATGGCATTGACGAAGCTGGACTTACCCGAACCGGTCGAGCCGGCCACCAGCAGGTGCGGCATCTTGGCGAGGTTGGCCGAGATGAAGTCGCCCTCGATGTCCTTGCCGAGACCGATCACCAGTGGATGGTGATCACGACGGGTGGACGCGGCGGTGAGAACGTCGGCGAGCCTTACCATTTCGCGGTCGGTGTTGGGCACCTCGATACCGACCGCGGACTTGCCGGGGATGGGGGCCAACAGTCGCACGCTCTCGGTGGCCACCGCGTAGGCGATGTTGCGCTGCAGCGCGGTGATCTTCTCCACCTTCACGCCCGGTCCGAGCGCGACCTCGTAACGGGTGACCGTCGGTCCGCGCGTGCAGCCGGTAACGGTCGCGTCGACCTTGAACTGCTGCAGCACCGAGGTGATCGCATCCGCCATCTGCTCGTTGGCGGGCGTTCGGCGTCTCGGCGGATCGCCGGGCAGCAGTAGATCCAGCGACGGCAGCACGTAGGGACCTTCGACAACACGGTCGGCATGCTGGGGTTTGGGGGCGGACTTCCCGGCCGGCACCGTCTTCGTGCGGCGCGGCGAGATCGGGCGGGTGGCGTTCGGCGCCGCACCCTTCCCCCGGCCCTCCTCCAGCGGATAGTTGTCATACGGGCTGCCGCCGGGACCGGCGGCGGCCGGCCAGGCCTGCGGTTCGTCGGTGTAGGCACGCGGGTCGTCGTAATACCCGTCGGAGAAGTCGTCGTCGGCGCCGCCGGCGGTGAAACCCGCGTGCGTGCCGAACGCGCCCTCGGCGTCCTCGTCGTCGTAGTACTCCGCGTAGCGGCGGCCGTAGCGGGAGCCGAACAGCTGATACACCGCGTCGGGGATCTCCCGGACCGTCGTGCCGGTCAGCAGCAGCACGCCGAAGAGTGCCGCGACGATCAGCAGTGGGGTGGCCAGCCAGACGGTGAGTCCGTCCGAGAGCGGACCGCTCATCGCGAAGCCGACGAAGCCGCCGGCGTGCCGGCGTGCAGCGGGGACCGCCGGCGATCCGCCCCACAGGTGACACAGCCCGAGCACCGGGAGTGCGACCATCGTCGCGCCCAGCACCAGACGCGGGCGGGTCTGCGAGTCGGGTTCGGTGCGCATGAGACCGACCGCCACGCCCGCCAAAAGCAACGGCACAACGGTGACCGCGGAGCCGACGACACCGCGCAGCCCCTCGTCGATCCATGCGCCCAGCGGCGGCACGGCGTGAAACCACGAGGCCGCGGCGATGACAGCGGCCAGCACCGCCAGACCGAGCGCGACGCCGTCACGGCGGTTGTCGGGGTCGATATCGCGTGCCGGGCCGACCGAGCGGACGGCCGAACCCACGCCGCGGGCGGCCGCCAGCCACGCTGCCCGCGCGGCCCGGCCCCCCGCCTCGGTGGTGCGCACCAGCGTGGAGGGTGTGGTCGTGGCGGCGGGAGTACGCCGGGGCGCCGCCGCGGCGGCGGACTTCTTGGCGGGCGAGCTCTTCGGGGCTTTCTTCGGGGCCGATCGGGCCGCCGGTCGTGAGGATCCCTGTGAGCTGGTCGTTCGCGCGCGCGAGCGAGCGGCCGTCGAATTCGCCATGCTGGGAAGATTAGTCCCACGAGTCTCACTGGCACCATATGTAACACGGGCTGTGAGCGGGCCGTTGCCAGAACGAAATCTAATCCGCGAATGCCGCCCGCAGCGCAGCCCGCCGGGCCGTGGCGGCGCGGTGTCGCTCCTGCTCATCCGGTGTCCCCGGGATCAGCGGCGGAACCGCCACCGGCTGCCCGGAATCGTCGACGGCCACCAACGTGAAATAGGAGCTGTTGGTGTGCCGGCGGCCGCCGTCGCGGATGTTCTCGGTGAACACGTCGATGCCCACCTCCAGCGATGTCCGGCCGGTGTAGTTCACCTTCGCCTCGAAGGACACCAGTTCACCGACCGCGATGGCGTCGCGGAAGAGCACCCGGTCCACCGACAGCGTGACGACGTAGGTGCCCGCATACCGGCTGGCACACGAGTAGGCGACCTGGTCGAGCAGTTTGAGCAGGGTCCCACCGTGGACCTTGCCGGAGAAGTTGGCCATGTCCGGTGTCATCAGCACCGTCATGTACAGCGACTTGCGGTCTTTCGCACCCTGCTCCATGACGAGGCAATCTACGGTGAAGTCGCACACCCAACCGCAGAAATCAGGAGTCCGACATGCCCGTGGTCGTCGTCGCATCGTTCACCGCCAAGCCCGAGTCAGTGGACACCGTTCGCGCCGCGTGCGAGACGGCGATCGCACAGGTTCACGACGAGCCGGGCTGTGAGCTGTACTCGCTGCATCAGACCGGCGACACCTTCGTGTTCATCGAGCAGTGGGCCGACCCGGATGCGCTGCAGGCACACAGCAAGGCCCCGGCGTTCGGGACGCTGTTCGCCGCGATCGGCGACCACCTCGCCGGCAATCCGGACATCAAGATGCTCGAGCCCGTGCCGGCCGGCGATCCGGCCAAGGGCCAACTGCGCGCCTGACGGGTGAGTACACGAACCCCTGGCACA
>JBAXCK010000186.1:0-3514 GCA_037141465.1 Mycobacteriaceae bacterium
TTCACCCAGGGATCGCCGAAGGACCGCCGGTTCGCCGCGGCCTACGGCAAGGACGGCCGCATCGTCGGTGCGGTGACCTTCAACCACGGCAAGTGGCTGCCGTACTATGCCGAACTCATCGAACGTTCCGCGCCGTTCCCGCCGCCGCCGCCCGGTTATGACCGCCCGGTGGACAACGAGGTCATGCCGGCCCGATTCCCCGATCCACGCGAGCCCTCCGGCAACCCCGACGTGGTGCTCACCGGACACGACCCGACCGATCGCAGCGCTGAGTTCCGGCCGTCGGCGCACCAGCGAAGCCACTGACGAGGAGTACGACGATGGATGCCGCAACCGCCTGGGCCGAGGCGATGAAGTTCGAGAACCGTCCGAACCCCTACCCCTTCTTCGAGGAACTGCGCAAGACGCCGGTGGCCAAGGTCTCCGAACACACCTACGTGGTCACCGGATATCCCGAAGCGCTCGCACTCGCGCATGATCCGCGGATCAGCTCCGACATCAGCCGCAGTCCGTCGGGTCTGTTCGGTGAAACTCCAGCCAAGCTGGAGGCCGGGGAGGCCGAGCAAGCCGCCGACGCCAGCATGCTGGTCGCTGATCCACCCGAGCACGACACCATGCGCCGGCAGTTCATGCGGCACTTCGGGCCGCCGCACACTCCGGACCTGATCCCCAGCATGGCCGGGTATGTGGTGGATCTCGCCAACGGAATGCTGGACAAGGTCAAGGCCCGCGGCGGCACCCGGATGGATGTCGTCGAGGACTTCTCCTACCCGATTCCGGTCTCGGTGATCTTCCGGGTGCTCGGCGCACCGATCGAGGACGAACCGAAGTTCCACGCCTGGGTGACCGACTTCATGCAGGGCGCCGACGTCGGACCCGAACGCGACACCCCGGAGGGTCAGGCGGCGCTGAAGAAGGCAGCCGAGAGCACCGCCGAACTCGGCGCCTACGCCCGGACCCTGGTCGAGCGTTTCGCCCGTGAGCCTGGACCCGGCCTGATCTCAGCGGCGCTGCACGATGACGGACCCGACGGTCCGGTCTCGGTGGACGTGGCGACGAACAACACGCTGCTGCTGCTGATCGCCGGACACGACTCGACGGTCAACACCATCAGCAACTGCGTGATGACGCTACTGCGCAATCCCGGGTCCTGGGATCTCGTGCGCGACAACCCCGATCTGATCCCCCGCACCGTCGAGGAGGTGCAGCGACTGCAGGGCTCGGTGCAGTTCTTCCCCAGCCGCTGGGCGACCGCCGATATCGAGATCGGCGGAACCCGGATTCCGGCCGGGTCCGCGGTGTTCCTGGTGTGGGCGGCCGCCAATCGCGATCCGCGCCGGTTCCCCGACCCGGACCGTTTCGACCCGACCCGGGAGGACAACGAACACCTCGGCTTCGGCAGCGGTATCCACACCTGCTTCGGCGGGCCGCTGGCGCGCCTGGAGGTCAACCTGGCGCTGGAGGTTTTTCTACGCCGGGTGAAATCGCCACGATTGGTGGTCGACCCTCCCCCATACCGGCATAACCAGGTGTTCCGCGGTCCGCGGCACCTGTGGGTCGACTTCGCTGGGATCCAGTAGGGCTGAAATTGACTAGGGCCGAGACACTCGCCTAGCTTGGGCGTTTGTGAGCAGCGACGATCTGGACGGACTGCGGCGGGACATCCTCGACAAGGTGGCGCAGTACCAGCGCCTCCGTTCGGCGGATCAGCGCTTCGTTCCCGGCGAGTCCATGGTCCGCTACGCCGGTCGCGTCTTCGGCCCGGAAGAATTGGTGATGGCCACCGATGCGGTCCTCGACTTCTGGCTGACCTCGGGACGTTTCACAGAGGAATTCGAGAGCCGTCTCGCCGATTTCATCGGCGTCGGCGACGCCCTGATGGTCAACTCCGGATCGTCGGCCAACCTGCTCGCGGTCGCGACACTGACCTCACCGAAACTCGGCGATCGGCGCCTGAAGGCTGGCGACGAAGTCATCACCGTCGCCGCCGGCTTCCCCACCACCGTCGCCCCGATGATCCTGTACGGAGTCACGCCGGTGTTCGTGGATGTCGATCTCGGCGGCTACAACGCGATCCCGGAACAGATCGCCGCGGCGGTAGGACCTCGGACGCGCGCCATCATGCTGGCTCACACGCTCGGCAACCCATGGGACGTCTCGGCGATCTCCGAGATCGCCAAGGCCAACGACCTGTGGCTGGTCGAGGACAACTGCGACGCCTTGGGGTCCCTTTGGGAGGGACGGCCGACCGGAAGCTTCGGGCACCTGGCGACGCACTCCTTCTATCCCGCCCATCACATGACGACGGGCGAGGGCGGCGCTGTCGTCACCAACGATCCCGAACTGGCCCGCATCGCACAGTCGATGCGGGACTGGGGACGCGACTGCTACTGCGCCGGCGGCGAGAACAACACCTGCGGTCGACGCTTCTCGCAGCAGTTCGGCACCCTGCCCTACGGCTACGACCACAAGTACGTCTACTCACATGTCGGCTACAACCTCAAGGCGACCGATCTGCAGGCCGCCATCGGGTGTGCGCAGTTCGACAGACTGGACGGCTTCATCGAGGCACGCCGGCGAAATCACGCATTCCTATCCAAGGAACTCAGCCGCTGGGAGGACAAGCTGATCCTCCCCACCGCGACACCCGGGTCCGACCCGTCGTGGTTCGGTTTCGTCGTCACGGTTCGCGAGGACGCCGGCTTCACCCGCGCGGAACTTCTGCGGCATCTTGACGAGAAGAAGGTGGAGACCCGAAACGTCTTCTCGGGAAACCTCCTGCGACATCCGGGCTTCGACAACATCGAGCACCGGGTCATCGGCGATCTTCCCAACAGCGATCGAGTGACGACCGACAGCTTCTTCGTCGGTGTGTATCCGGGACTCGACGACGCCCAACTCTCCTACATGGTGGAGACCTTCGACTCCTTCCTTCGGGCGCACTGATGCCGCAACCCGTCCGGATCCGGGCGCAGGTTGCCGAACTCATCGACCACGCGCCCGGCCTACGGAGCCTGATCCTGAAACCGGAGCGGCCAGTGCCCCGCTTCCGGCCCGGCCAGTTCCTGCATCTGGCGGTCGATAAGTGGGATCCCTCCGCACACTGGCCCGACTCCCGACCGCTGTCGGTGGCCAGCTCGCCAGAATCGCGGGATTCCGTGCGCGTCACGGTGTCCGAGGTCGGCCGCTTCACCGCCCGCATCATGGCGGCCTCCGAAGGCGACACCGTGTGGCTCAAGTTGCCTTACGGCGAGTTCGTAGTGCACAGCAGTGAGTCCGAGCCGGCGATCCTGGTGGCGGGCGGCACCGGCGTCGCCCCATTCATCTCGCTGGCCACATCCGACCTCGCCTTCGGCGGGCCGGTCCGCCTCCTCTACGGCGTGCGTCGGCCGGATTTGCTGATCTACCGCGAAGTCCTCGACCAGGCCGCCGCACGTAACCCACAACTTCAGTGGGAGGCCTTCGTCGAGGAGGACGCCCCAGAGGGCACCCGGCCGGGGCGGCTGTCCGCCGA
>JBAXCK010000187.1:0-3466 GCA_037141465.1 Mycobacteriaceae bacterium
TGACTCGCCGCACAACCAGGCGGACGGGATGTTCGCGACCATGATGATCCCGCACCACCAGCAGGCGATCGAGATGAGCGACATCATCGTGGCCAAGCAGGGCATCGACCCGCGAGTGGTCGACCTGGCCACGCAGATCAAAGCCGCCCAGGGCCCTGAGACCGAGACGATGCAGGGCTGGCTGACCGCCTGGGGCATGGGCGGCATGGCCGGTATGCCCGGGATGGATCACGGCGACATGGGCGGCGTGGGCGGCATGGACGGGATGATGTCGCCGGCTGAGATGGACGCGCTGAAGAATGCCCAGGGCGTCGACGCCGCCAAGCTGTTCCTCACCGGCATGATCAAGCACCATCAGAGCGCGATCACCATGTCGCAGGACGAGATCAAGAACGGCAAGAATCCCGACGCCCTCGCACTGGCCACGTCGATCATCGAGAGTCAGCAGAAGGAGATCGACACCATGAACCAGATCCTCGGCACCCTCTAGCTGTTGCCGAAGCCCGTCACGCTCCGGACCAGCGGAAGATCGGCCATCGTCGCGAAACCCGGTTCGGCCGCGCACACCGCGGGCACGGCGTTGAGGATCTGCATCGCGGTGGCGACGTTGGACGCGCGCACATGATCGGCCATCGTCGCGTCCGCCCCGCCGGCCATCACCAGGAAATGGGTGCGCATCGACGGGTCGCCCTCGATGGTGAGCGTCCACCCGTGCGGAGGTTTGGGCCAATGCGGCGGGTACTCGCCGCCGACGGTCCATAGCGCTTCGATCTCCACGAGCGTCTCGCCGTCGCGGCGTCCCGACCACGTCCACCGCTGTCCGGCGGTGGTGCCCGCACGTAACAGGTGATCGAAGATCTGATGATCCTCGCGTGCGGCGACGGCGTCGACGGTGGCGGTCACCTCGTCGATGCCGGCGTTGAGGGCGTCGGCGAGCAGCCACACCTCCTCGGTGAAGATGCCGCTGTTGAACGCCAGAAAGTCGTTACCGGTCGGGGTGATGGAATCGACCGGCTGGCCGAATGCCATGTTGTCGAAGGTGATCGCGGTGCTGTCGTAGACCGACCAGTCGGCACGCTCCTGCAGGGTGACCTTGTCGATGCGCCGGCTCATGCCCGTCAGCGCCAGGGGTAACACGCCGGAGAGGTTGCCGGGGTTGAGTCCGCTGCCGTGCACGGAGGTGCCACCTGCCCGGCACGCCGCCAGGACGCGATCACGGTCGCTCGCGTCGATGCGCCGGGGGTGGAACAGGAAGGCCGTCGTGACGACGTTCTTGCCGCTGGCCAGGATGGCGCACACCTCTTCGATGCTGGTGTTGCGCGGCGTGTAGAGCACGCAGTCCGCGTCCAGTGCCAGGATCGCGTCGGCGTCGGTGGTTGCGGTCACTCCGACGGTTGGCCGCCCGACCAGGCTGCCGACGTCGGCATTGTTCTTGTCCTCGGAGTAGACCCGCGCGCCGACCAGCCGCAGATCCCGGCGGTGGTCGATGATCGCGGTCAGCAGTTCGGTGCCGATGGCGCCGGTGCCCCAGGAGATGACGCGGTACTCGTGCGGCTTGGACATGGTCGCGACCCTACCGCCCCGCAAACGCCGAAACCGCCGCCGCCCGGAGGCGACGACGGCGTCGGTCGTGCGTTTCTAGCCGGTCGCGGCGGCCGCGCGGGCACTCGCGCCGCGAACCGCTGCCGCACCCGGCCGGTCAGCCGATCCTGCGCGCGCGCCGCGAGCGCTCTCACGCTTCGGCGCGGCGGCTGCCGGGCTGTCCTGCGCTGTGCTGCGCAGCGTCACCGTCGGTGCGCTCACCTCAGCGGGCGCGTTGTCGGAGACAGAGGCCAGCGAGGGAACCGCGGCGACGCTCGCCGCCGCGGCCGCCGGGCGCGGCAGACTGACGGCGATCGCCGGTGCCGTGGCCGCAGGAGCCGCGACGCGGTCATCCCACCGGCCGTTGCCGTTGCCGTTGCCGTTGCTGCGGCTGCCCGAGTCATCGTCCTCGGAATCCTCGGAATCGGAGTCGTCCTCAGACTCGTTGTCATCGCTCTCGTCGCGACCGCCCGAACCGATCTTGCCGAGGTCGAGGCTGCCGATGAGGCTCGCGATCGCCGGGTACTTGGCCTCGACGTAGGCCGCGACGCCGGCGAAACCGGTGCCGTAGTCGGTGGTGTCACCGGCCACCGTGCCGTTGACGTACACGCTGGTGAGCTCGCCGAGGACCGGGATGCCTGCGGTCAGCGTGACGATGGCGTCCTGCAGGGTGACGGTGCCGTCGACGAACACCGACTTGGCCAGCTGGCCGGCCAGGGAGTTGGCGCCGAAGAGGTTGGTGACGCCGACGTAGGCGACGGCCTTCACGCCGCCGGCCTCGAAGTAGTAGTCCTGAAGGTTGAAGGGCACCACGCCGGACTTGTCGAGGACGTAGTACAGGGCACCGCTCAGGCCGGACACCTTGGTGGCGTTGTCGAAGACACCCGGGTAGTAGGGGTCATTGGGTCCCAGGTTGCCGCCGTAGCCGTTCGCGATGGCGTCGTTGATGCCTTGCAGAGTGATGTCGGCCAGGGCGGTCAACTCGTACTGCGCGGTCGACAGCGCGGCGGGCGTCGGGGCACCTGCGAGCATGCCGGCGCCGGGCGCCATGATCGGCGCAGCGACAATCGCAGAGGCTGTGACGAGGGCAGCTCCGCTGGTGAGCAAAGTCCGGTTGAGGGTGGCCATGGCAGGCGCTCCTTAAAATTAACCTGGTCGATAGTTAATAGAGACCTGAGAAGGATAAACCATCGGAAACCGCCCCGCAAACTATTTGAGTTTGCTGGCAGTGCCATTCCGGCTTTGCGTAGCCGGTCAGCTGCGCGCGGAGCCGGTCAGGGCCTGACCTGCGGCGCTCTGTAGCAGGCAGATCACGCTGCTGGGCAGCGGATTGTTGGAGGTCCTGTCCTGCTCGGAGTCGATCAGGTAGCTGATCGTGTAGCCGCTGCCGGCTGAGGGCCTGCCGGTGTAGGTGAGGAAACCCGCCTCGCACTGGGCGGTGGCGTTCTCTGACAGGGCGGCGTCGACCGGAATCCCCACCCGCGTGAAGGTTTCTGCGAGATGCGGTCCGGCGCAGTCCACGACGGTGACCGTCACGACAGCCGGGTCGGTGGGCGGCGGCTCGGCCACGCAGTCGCCGGGCTGCAGCGCCGACCAGGTCTGCACCCGCGCCGCTGTGGTGGGCGCCGGTGTGCTGGTCGGGGGCGGTGCTGCCGTGGTGGGTTCGCTGGGCGACGTGGCCGTCGAGGTAGCCGATGTCGGCGAGGGCGCTGTGGCGGTGCTCGCACATCCGCCCAGTACGGCCACGGCGGAGAGGGCCAGAACGGAGAAAGCGGCGGAAAGCTGGATCGGTTGCCTCATAGCAACTCCTTTTATAGCGGCGGCTCGGGGGAGTTGAATGGAAGGGGTCGATGGGAGGGGTTCGGTTGCACGGACCGGCTGTCGC
>JBAXCK010000188.1:0-3386 GCA_037141465.1 Mycobacteriaceae bacterium
CACCTAGCGACCCAAGCCACCTAGCGACCCAAGCCACCTAGCGACCCAGCGGATTGGCAGTCAGCCAATCCTGCGCCACCGATTGCGGATCTGCGCCGCCGCCGATCTTGCGCAGCATGTCGGTCAGCGCCGCGGTGTCGAGCACTCCGGCGATCTCGTTGATGGCGCGCAACTGCATCGGGCCCAGTTCGTTGCGCCGGTAGATCGCGACGGCGTTGCGCGCCGGGATCAGCGCCGGCTTGCGATCAGCGAGCACGACCACACCGTCCGGCACGTTGGTGTCGGCGCTGGTGGTCCACGCCGCGGTGATCGCACCACCACGCAGAGCCTCGAACAGTTCAGCGTCACCACCGAACTCCCGGGTTGCGGGCAGCGTGCAGTCCCCCACCGCCCCCGGCACCGCGACACCGGTGCGGGCGCCCGTGCGCACCGTCGCACAGTTGCGCACCAGCGCGGTCAGGTCCGATCCACCCCATCTGCTCGCGGTGGCCTCGGTGACCGCCAGCGCAGGCTTGTCCTCGGCGGCCACCGCGTAGTCGCCGGCGGCAATGCCCTCGGGCAGCGCACCGACCATCGCGCGATACACGCTCTCCGGAGATCGCGCCTGCGAGTCCGGGTCGAAACGCGCCAGAATCCCACCGGTGAAACCGGTTGTCACGCCGGCTTTTCCGGCATCCAGCGCGGCCAGCGCGTCATCGACGACCTCCACCCGTGCAGCCGTGCCGTAGTACCTCAGACCAGCCGCATACACGTTGGCCAGCAGGACGTTCTCGGGATCCGACGACGCCGCCACCGTCAGCGAAGGCCCACCACCGGGGGACGCGCACGCACAGAGGACGGCGGCCAACAGCACCGGCAGCAGCCGGCGCAGCAGGATCACTCCTCCGACGCCGCGGCCACCGCCGCCGCCACCGCCGGACCCACCCGCGGGTCCAGTGGGCTGGGGACGATGTGATCCGGCGCGAGATCGTCGCCGACGACGGAGAAGATCGCCTCGGCGGCCGCCACTTTCATCGCTTCGGTGATGCGGCGGGCATTGGCGTCCAGGGCGCCGCGGAACACGCCCGGGAAGGCGAGCACGTTGTTGATCTGGTTCGGGAAATCGCTGCGACCGGTGGCCACCACCGCGGCGTACCGCTTGGCCACCTCCGGGTCGATCTCCGGCGTCGGATTCGACAGCGCCAGCACGATCCCGTCGGGTGCCATGGATGCGATCAGATCCTCGGGCACCAGTCCCGCCGAGACTCCGAGGAAGACGTCGGCGCCGCGCAGCGCCTCGGCCGGGCCGCCGGTGCGGCTCTCGATGTTGGTGCGCTCGGCAAGCTCGGCCTTGACCGGGTTCAGGTCGTTGCGGCCGGTGTGCACGATTCCCCGGGAGTCCAGGACGGTGATGTCCTTGAGTCCGCTGCCCAGCAGGATGTTGGTGCACGCGATACCCGCCGCACCGGCTCCGGACACCACCATCTTCAGCGAACCCAGGTCGCGCCCGAGCACTGCACTGGCGCCCAGCAGTGCGGCCAGTACGACGATCGCGGTGCCGTGCTGGTCGTCGTGCATGACCGGGCAGTCGAGCGCCTCGATGGCGCGCCGTTCGATCTCAAAACAGCGGGGGGCGGAGATGTCCTCGAGGATCACCGCGCCGAACGTGGGCCGCAACCGGACGAGTGTTTCGACGATCTCGTCGGGATCCTTGGTGTCCAGCACGATCGGGATCGAATTCAGGCCGCCGAACTCCTTGAGCAGCAGGCTCTTCCCCTCCATGACGGGCAGCGCCGCGGCCGGGCCGATGTCGCCGAGTCCGAGGACCGCGCTTCCGTCGCTGACCACGGCCACCAGCCGGTGCGCCCAGGTGTAGCGGGCGGCCAGAGACGGGTCGGCGGCGATCGCGCGGCTGACCTCCGCCACCCCGGGTGTGTAGACCACCGACAGTGCGTGCTGGGTGTCCAGCGGCACCCGCGACCGCACCGACAGCTTGCCGCCCAGATGGGCGGCGAAGACGGCCTCGTCCGTCACCGGGATACCGGGATCCACCGCAGTCCCTCGGCTCAGATCAGGCCGAGCGTGGTGACGGCCTCGCGCTCCTCGGCGAGTTCGGCGGTGGAGGCGTCGATGCGGCCGCGGGAGAACTCATCGATGCTCAGGCCCTCGACGATCGACCAGTCGCCGCCCTTGGTGGTCACCGGGAACGACGAGATCAGCCCCTCCGGAACGCCGTAGGAGCCGTCGGAGGCCACCGCCATGGAAACCCAATCGCCCTTCGGTGTGCCCAGCAGCCAGTCCCGGGCGGCGTCGATGGTCGCCGAGGCGGCCGACGCCGCCGAGGACGCGCCGCGAGCGTCGATGATGGCCGCGCCGCGTTTGGCGACAGTCGGAATGAAGTAATCCTCGATCCAGGCCTGGTCGTTGATCACCTCGGCGGCGTTGCGCCCGCGCACCTCGGCATGGAACACATCCGGGTACTGGGTCGCCGAGTGGTTGCCCCAGATCGTCATCTTCGTGATCTCGGTCACCGGCGCACCGGTCTTCATCGCCACCTGGGAGATGGCGCGGTTGTGATCCAGGCGGGTCAGCGCCGAGAACCTGCTGCGCGGGATGTCCGGGGCGTTGGTCATCGCGATCAGCGCGTTGGTGTTGGCCGGGTTGCCGGTGACCCCGATCCGCACATCGGCGGCGGCAACGCTGTTCAGGGCCTTGCCCTGGGCGGTGAAGATCGCGCCGTTGGCCTCCAGCAGGTCGCTGCGCTCCATGCCCGGCCCGCGCGGGCGAGCGCCGACCAGCAGCGCCAGGTTCACCCCATCGAAGATCTTGTTCGGGTCGGCGCCGATCTGCACACCGGCCAGAGTCGGGAACGCGCAGTCGTCGAGTTCCATCACCACACCCTCGAGAGCCTTGAGTGCGGGTTCGATCTCGAGCAGGCGAAGCTCGACGGGCCGGTCGGCGCCCAGCAGCGCACCACTCGCCAGACGGAACAGCAGGCTGTAGCCGATCTGGCCGGCGGCACCGGTGACGGCGACCTTGAAGGGAGTTGGACTCACGTGCGGGTGCTCCTTAGGGCAGGGAGGGGGCGGCTTAGAAATTTAGCGCACCCCGGCGGTCGGGAAATCGCCGGTCCCGGGCGACGGTCACCCGCGTAGCATTGCCTCCCGCACCGCAAAAGGTGGCCGACAAGGTAAAGCTGGTGGTGATATGTCGACGTTTGGCGGGGTGAGCCCCTCGCTGCGCGGACCGGCCGCGCCCGAGCCGCGGCGCATCCGGGTTCCGGCGGCCCGCGCCATCGTCGACTGCGGGGTGTACGTCGACGGCACCAGGGTGCCGGGCAGGTTCACCCACGCCGAGGCCGCGGCGAAGGTGCGCGAACTCGAGGGCCGCGGTGAACTCGAGGGCCG
>JBAXCK010000189.1:0-3323 GCA_037141465.1 Mycobacteriaceae bacterium
AGTGTCCTCCATGGCTGCCTTCCGCCGGGCGTGTTCGCCTCTCAGGCCGCTGTGGGGGGCCGAGTCAGCGGTCCGTGGACGACAACGGCGGACAGGGAGGCCATGAGGTCGTCGGTGCGGGACAGCAGTTCCGCGCTTTCGGGGAGTTCCCGCGGATTGACCGACCCGTCGGCGATTCGTCGGAGCAGTTCGTGGGCGCGGGCCAACTCGTGGCGTTTGCGGTACTGCCCGCCGGGAAGTTTGACCGCCGCCCACACCCCGTACTCTTCGCCGCCGTCGACCGCGCGACGGGCGCACTGGCGCTGTGCCGACAGCGGGCAGCGGCGCAGACAGATCGTGCGTGCCCGGGTCGCCGATTGTTCGTAGACGCGGGCCTTGGCGGCGCCGTCACTGGCGTCGTCGTCGGCATAGCCGAACCACAGGTCCGGGTCGCTGGAGCAGGGGCGATGGTCCATGGCGGTCTCCTTCGGATGTGAGGCGAAATTCGATGACGAAACCGTATATCCATAACCGAGAACCCGCAAGTAAAACGTACACAAAAACAGATAGCGGATCTACATTGTGTACGATTTCGCCGTGACCTGCCGCCAGTGGTGTTCCGCCGGAGTCCGGCTGTGACCCGGGAAGCCGCCGGTGCCGCGATCCGGGCGTTGCGGGAGGCCCGGGACTGGTCGCTGGCCGATCTCGCCGCGGCGACCGGGGTGAGCATCATGGGGCTGAGCTACCTGGAGCGTGGTGCTCGGAAACCGCACAAAGGCACAGTTCAGAAGATTGAGAACGGCCTCGGCCTGCCCCCGGGCACCTATGCGCGACTGCTGGTCGCCGAGGATCCGGCCGGCGAACTCGCGCAGCTGACGCAGTCCGCGCCGCCCGCCGCCCCGGGCGCGTCGGCCGTCAGCCGGCACAGCGACTCCGAGGTGCTCGAGGGCCACGCCGAAGCCCACCTCGAGTCGCTCCGAGCCCTGATAGACCGTCTGCCAGCGGAGACATCAAACGAATATGAGACGTATATTCATACCGTGATCGCGCAGTGCGTCAAGGCCGAGATGCTCGCCGCCAACTCCTGGCGGGTCGCCGTCAACGCCGGTGCCGAATCGGCGGATCGGCTGATGGTGCACCTTCAGGCCATCGAAACGATCCGGGCCGGTCTGCTGGACCGGATGCCGGAGAGCCTGGCCGCGCGGTTCGACCGGGCATGTGCCCGGTCTGGTCTGCCGGAGCCGGTGATCGCGGCCCTGATCGGGATCACCGGCGAGGACATGTGGGACATCCGCAATCGCGGACTGATCCCCCCCGGCGCGTTGGCACGGGTCCGGGCCTTCGTCGAAGCCCAAACCTCTTCCGAGTCCTAGGACCGCTCGTGGCGTCCAACGACCTCGAGCTGCTGGCTCGCGCCCGCGACCTGTTCCGCGGTGAGCCAGCGCACGCCGCGCTCGCGGCGCCGGCGGGCACCGGGGAAACCCGGTCGGCGCAGTGGGCGGGCGATCTGGACGCCGCCTATCGGTCCGCCTCGCGTATGCGCGACGCCGAACTCGGCGACTCGCTCCACGTCGACGCCCAAGCCGCGCGGATGCTGGCATCGGCCGTGGATGGACACCGTCGGGCCGCCCGGGACACCGCCGCGGTTCTCGCCGCGGCACGTGCCGATGAACCGCGCGTCGACAACCCGATCGCGATGCGTGAGCTCTTGCGCCGCAGGCTTGCCCGCTTACGTGCGCAGCGGGGACATGTGCAGGCCGCGCAGCGGCGTGCCCGCCGCGCGCGCCGCGCACTGCGGGCGCTTCGTTATGCCCGACGCCATCAGTCCGGCGTTGCCGATCCCCGGGCGCGCCGCGCCGTCCGCGCCGCTCTGAGCCGACTGGGCTGCCCGTATGTCTGGGGAGCGACCGGACCGGATCGCTTCGACTGTTCGGGACTTGTGAAGTGGGCCTACGAGCAGGCGGGGATCCCGTTGCACCGCACCACCTACGACCAGATCAACGAGGGGATGCCGGTAGCCCGGTCCCAGGTCCGTCCGGGTGATCTGGTGTTCCCGCACGCCGGGCACGTCCAGATGGCGATCGGTCATGATCTTGTGGTCGAGGCTCCGCAGCCGGGTTCGCGCGTGCAGATCAGCCGGCTCGGGGATTGCATCGCGATCCGCCGGCCCTGAGCTGATCGGGTGAATTGCCGCTGCGACGGCGGCTCAATAGCGTTCCCCGCGATGTCTGATCAACGCGGCGCGGCGGCCGAGGCGATCCAAGCGGCCGAGGTGGCGTTGGCGCGCCAGAACTCCGCTGCGGCTCAGGTGGACCTCCAAGTGGTGATCGCGATCCTCAACGCCCACTCCGCCCGATCCGATGGTGTGGGAGACCTCGCCCGGCTGCAGTCCGATGTGGAGTCCGCCGTGGTCACCCGCACCGACCTCGACACCCCGGCGGGCGCGCGGTCCTTCCAGCGTTACCTGCTAAGCCTGCTGCGCGACATCCGTGCCGTTGTTGAGACCGCCGAACTCGACGCCACCTCCAAGGCGGCCCTCTCGGCCGCACTCGCATCGCTGTATGCGAATGCGACTCCGGGGAAAGAGCCGGTGCAAAGCCGGCTGGATTCCGATCCCGCCGAGCCGCTCAGCAATCTCGGAATCCCCGACGAACCCGTCAGTGATGCACCCACCGCCGCACCGGCCGCAGCGGAAACGCCGGCGTCGCCGGCCGCGATGACCACGCCCGCCGTGAACACACCGCTGGGTTCTGTCCCGTCCTGGGGAGGCGCACCCGCCGCCGGAAGCGCGTTGCCCACCACGGGCGGGTTCGGGGACATCGGTGCCCTGGCCGATCGCCTCGGCGACAGACCCGAGAGACCGGAACTGCGGGGTGAGTCCGATCGCCGCGACGGGGATGGCGCGCCCGACGGCGAGACCGATCCCGCGGACAGGCCGCAACCCGCCACGGTGATCGTCGGGGCGGTGATCGCGGCGGCGGTGGCCGGGACACCGATCCCTGAGGCCTTCGCGCAACAGGGGATCACCCTTCCGCCGGTCGGGTCGCCGGTGATCGCCCCGATCGACCCGGCACATCTGATCGCCGGTGATGTCGGCGTCCTTCCCGACCGGTACGCGCTCGCGCTGGGCAACGGTAAGGCTCTGCTGGACAACCGGATTACGCCGATCGCCGACATCACCGCAGCGGGCCTTTTGGGGTGGGTGCATCCGTTCCAGCACGAGCAGCCCGCAGCCGGCGGCGAACCGACCACTGCCGCACCCGCTCCCGCCGCACCCGCTCCCGCCGCGCCCGCTCCCGCCGAACCCACCGCCTGAAGGAGACCACCGTGGCCGAATGGATCAA
>JBAXCK010000190.1:0-3272 GCA_037141465.1 Mycobacteriaceae bacterium
GCCGGCACACCCGCCGCCGAGATCGCGGTGCTCTACCGGATCAACGCGCAGTCCGAGGTGTACGAGGAGGCGCTCACCGAGGCCGGCATCCCGTTCCAGCTGCGCGGCGGCGAGGGCTTCTTCTCCCGCCAGGAGATCCGCCAGTCACTGGTGGCGCTGCAGCGCGCCGCCGACCGCGGCACGGAGGGGCCGCTCCCAGAGACCGTCAGAGCACTGCTCGAACCGCTCGGCCTGACGCCCGAGGCGCCCACCGGTGTGCGCGCTCGCGAACGCTGGGAGGCGCTGACCGCGCTCGCCGACCTCGTCGACGAGGAGGTCGCGCTGCGACCCGACCTCGACCTCGCCTCACTCGTCGCCGAACTCAAGGTGCGCGCCGACTCGCGGCACCCCCCGACCGTGCAGGGCGTCACGCTCGCCTCCCTGCACGCCGCCAAGGGGCTGGAGTGGGACGCGGTGTACCTCGTCGGACTGGCCGACAACACCCTGCCCATCAGCCACGCGCTGGCGCACGGCCCCGACAGTGAGGCCGTCGAGGAGGAACGCCGGCTGCTCTACGTCGGAATCACCAGGGCCAGAAAGCATCTCGAGTTGTCCTGGGCGCTGGCCCGCGCGCCCGGCGGCCGCCAAGGCAGACGTCCGTCGCGTTTCCTGGGCGGCATCGCCCCGCAGGCCAGCGCGGAAGCGGCCCCGAACAAGCCGCGTCGCCAGCGCGGCGCCACCCCGCGCTGCCGGGTGTGCAACGCCGTGCTGACCTCCGCGCCGTCGATCATGCTGCGCCGCTGCGAGACCTGCTCGGTCGACATCGACGACGAACTACTCGCCCAACTCAAGGAATGGCGGCTGAAGATCTCCAAGGAGATGGGCGTGCCGGCCTACGTCGTGTTCACCGACAACACCCTGATCGCCATCGCCGAGTCACTGCCGGCCGACGACGCCGCGCTGGTCGCGATCCCCGGCATCGGCGCCCGCAAGCTCGAACAGTTCGGCGCCGATGTCCTTGGGCTGGTGCGCGCCCGGGGCTGAGTCAGGCCAGGCCGAGTTCTCGGGCCGCGGTGTTGGCCGCACGCGCCCCCGACATCCGACGCAGCAGCAGCAGCCCGTCGAGCACGGCCACCGAGGCCAGGGCTTGACGGCGGCGCTGGGCGGCCGTGGGCGCGGCGATCCGCGGCTCGATCCAATCCACCCATCCGCCGATGAGCGCAGGCGCCAGCGACGCATAGGGTTCGCGGTGCGCGCTGGCCAATCCGACGATCTCGAAGTACACCGCAAAGATCGGGTCGGCCGCCGAGGAGGCCAGCACCGGCCAGGCCTGCCGCTGCAGTTCCCGCGCCGGCTGCGGAGAGTCGCCGAACGCCCCGGCGAGGGTGGCCTGCAACCGCTCACCGAGTGCGCCGATCGCGGCGGTGATCAGATCGGCCTTGGTGGAGAAGTAGTAGACGACGGTCCGGTCGCTGATCCCCAGCGATGTCGCGACCGCGGCGAAGGTCAGCGAGCCGATACCGGAGTCGGCTGCGATCTCGGTGGCTGCCGCCAGTAGATCCTCCCGAGAATGCTTGTACCCCACACGGCGATCGTATAGTTTGTAGTAAATACTACAAACGCTAGGAGCAGCTGATGTCGGCACGTGTGACAGGGTTCATCGTCGGGCTCGCGGTGGCGCTGGGCTTCGCCGTCCTCATCAGCCTGCTGCCCGCCTCGTGGTTCCTCGACACCCCCAAGCGCGTCGCGGTGTACGTGGTGTGTGCCCTGGCCGCCCCGCCCACCGTGTGGCTGCTGCAGTGGATCGCGCGGCTGCGTAATCTCGAGCAGCGGCGGACTTTCTTCTGGGCCATCGCCGGCGCCATGAGCTTCGACTCGTTGGCGATCGGATTCGCACCGTCGCTCTACGGCCAGAGCGGCCAGGCACTGGCCTGGACCGCCTCGGCGCTGATCTTCGCCTTCGCGACCGCCGTCATGGCCGGCCTCGTAATCCTGCGCGATTAGCTATCGTGACCGGGTGAGCATGACCTCCCGGGAGTCTGAACTGCTCTCGGTCACACTGCAACTGCTCCAGCAGCACGGCTACGAGGGTCTGACCATCGACGACGTGGTCGCGACCGCGCGCGCCAGCAAGGCCACCGTGTACCGGCGCTGGCCCACCAAAGCCGAGTTGGTGCTCGCCGCGGTGGTGGAGGGAATGAAGGACACCGCGGTCGCTCCGGAGACCGGATCCCTGCGCACCGACCTGCTCGAGATCGGCGACAAGGTCACCAAGCAGGTCCGTGAGCATGCCGCGACCATGCGGGCGGTGCTCACCGAGACCACCCGCAACCCCGCCCTCAACGAGGCCATGCAGCGTCAGATCTTCGATCAGCGCAAGAAGGTGATCACCCGCGTGCTACACCAGGCCGTCGAGCGCGGTGAGATCAGCCCCGAGGCCATCCACGACGATCTGTGGGACCTGCTACCCGGATACCTGGTCTTCAGGGCCGTGATCCAGAACCGTCCGCCCACCCGCCGGACGGTGGTCGCCCTTGTCGACGATGTGATCTTGCCCAGCCTGGCACGTAAAGCGTGCGGCAAGCGGTACTGACCAGTACTGTTCTGATCGTGGGTCGGGTGCTGGCGCGAAACTGGATGGTGTTGGTCGCCGCCGTCGTGATCGGACTGGCTGGTTTCGCCGTCTATCGGTTGCACGGGTACTTCGGGTCCGGCTACACCCCCAAGACTCCCGGCGGCGGCGCCGACGAGATCGTTCCGTTCAACCCCAAGCGTGTCGTGCTCGAGGTGTTCGGTGAGCCGGGCGCGACCGCGACGATCAGTTACCTGGACGTCAACTCCCAGCCGCAGCGCGTGGACAACGCGCCGCTGCCATGGACCTATGACGAGACCACGACAACCCCCGCAGTGGTGGTCAACATCTCCGCCCAGGGTGACGGCAGCACCCTCGGCTGCCGCATCACCGTCGACGGTCTGGTCAAAACCGAGCGCATCGCGAACGACCCCAGCGCCTACACCTTCTGCTTGGACAAATCCGGATGAGCGCGCGATCGGAGGGCACGCCTCGCATCCCGGCGCTGATCCGCAAACTCTGCATCCCAATCGCTATCTTCTGGCTGGCGCTGGCCGCAACGAGCAACGCCCTGATCCCGCCGCTGGAAGAGGTCGGGCGGATCCACAATGTGGCTCAGAGCGCCAAAGACGCGCCGTCGCTGATCGCGGCCAAGCGAGTGGGCCAGGTGTTCGGCGAGTACGACTCCGACAGCCTGGTCACGCTCGTGCTCGAAGGCGAG
>JBAXCK010000191.1:0-3264 GCA_037141465.1 Mycobacteriaceae bacterium
TTCGCACAGGCCGGCAAGGGCGAGGTGACGGTCCGTCAACTGCTTGCCCACCAGGCCGGGTTGCCCGTCGTCTGGCCATTGCCGACACTGAGCGACGTCGCTGACCCGGACCGTCTCGCCCCGATGCTGGCCGCCCAGGCGCCCGCGTGGACGCCGGGCACTCGGAACGGCTACCACGCCATCACGCTGGGCTGGTATCAGTCCGAACTGCTGCGGCGGGTCACCGGCCGCACCGTGGGTCGCTATCTCGCCGAGGAGATCACCGGTCCACTCGGCCTCGACGTGCACATCGGACTGCCCGGCCACATCGACCGCGACCGCATCGCCCATCTGCACCACTGGAAGCGCGCGGAGTCGTTGCTGCATCTACACGAGATGCCGCTCGGCTTCGCCGCGCTCGCGCTCAGCCCGTTCGGTCTCACCGCACGCAGTACCGCCGCTCCGCGCGACGTCAACGTGTGGGAGGGCGGCTACAACCGCGACGATGTTCGCGCGGTTGAGATCCCATCGGCCAACGGGATCGGTACCGCGCGGTCGGTGGCTCGCATGTACGGGAGCGCGGCCACCGGGGGAGCCGAACTAGGTTTGACCCCCGCCACCATCGAGGCCCTGTGTGCGCCGGCGACTCCGCCCAGCGGGCCGGGGCGCGACAGAGTCCTCGGTATCGATACGGCGTTCTCCCTCGGCATGGCGAAACCCATGCCGCAGTTCGTATTCGGATCCTCCGGGCACGCCTTCGGCACACCGGGATTCGGCGGATCATTCGGCTTCGCCGACCCTGAGACCGGAACGGGGTTCGCCTACGTGATGAACCGGATCGGCTTCCATCTGCTCAGCGATCCGCGCGAACTCGCCGTGCGCCAGGCGCTGTTCCGCGACGTTCTCGGTACCCGGACACAGTCCTGATGAACCGCGACGACGTCCGCATCGGCGAACTCGCGGCCTGGGTGTACCGGCCCGCGGCCGCGTCGGACACCTGCGTGGTGATGGCGCACGGTTTCTCACTCACCCGCCACGACGGACTCGAACCCTTCGCCGAGGCGTTCGCCGGCGCTGGTGCGAACGTGGTCTGCTTCGATCACCGCTATCTCGGCGATTCGGGCGGTCAACCGCGTCAGCGTTTCCGCGCCGCCGATCAGCTCGCCGACTGGCGCGCCGCCATCGACTACGCCCGCGGCCTCGACGGCGTCACGCGCATCGTGCTGTGGGGCTATTCCTTCTCCGGCGGTCACTGCGCCACCCTGGCCACCGGTGACGTCAGGCCCGACGCGGTGATGCTGCTGTGTCCGTTCCTCGACGGGCTCGATCGGGTCCGCGTCACCCGACCCGGGCTCATCGCCTGGATCACCCCGCGCGCGATCGCCGATATGGCCGGCCGGCATACGACGATTCCGGTGACTGGGCCGGTCGGCTCCCGGGCCGCCATGCCACTGGAAGGTGAAGAGGCGGGGTTCGCCGTCGCCGTCGGCGAGGGTTCGCCGTGGCGCAACGAGATCTCGCCGGCGGTGTTCCTGACCGTGGCACTGCACCGGCCGTGGGCCAAAGCCGCGTCGGCCACCATGCCGGTGTTCGTCGGCATGGGGGAGCGCGATATCACCGTGTCCGCGAAGGGCATCGGCAAGTTCGTCGACCGCGCGCCCGACGCCACCCTGGTGCGCTACGACGCCGATCACTTCACCGTGTTCGCCCCGCCGGTGCTCGATCAGATCATCGACGATCAGGTGGACTTCCTGCGGCGTGTCATGGCGGCGAACCACTAACACTGTTGCCCGCCTTGCAGCGACAAACTCCGGACTGTCGGAGTGCTGTGCCACCGTGCCCGTATGTCCGAACCACCTCTGCTACTGCTGCGAGGAACCGATCTGCGCTATGTCCTGACCCGATTGCTGGAGTTGAGCGGCCCCGCCACGATCCAGCAGCTGATCGGCGGGTTGGCTCACTGGGACTTCACCGTCGAGGGCCGGCCGTCGAAAACCGTGTCGGACGCATTGCGTTGGGAGATGGGATACGGCCGGGTCTGGCGGATCGGCCGTGGCCTATACCGGGCCGGCGAAATGCCCCGGGGCACTGACTACCGGATCAGGAAGCGGGTCGCGGCCCTGCGCGAGGAGGTGTTGTCGCTCAAAGGCGGGCATCGATCACTGTTCATCGATTAGCCCGACTCGACGCTTTACAGCCCCAGTTTGGCCTTGACGTCCTTGATCGAGGGATTGGTCAGCGCCGACCCGTCGGCGAACTTCAAAGTGGGCACGGTCTGATTGCCGCCGTTGACGCCCCTGACGAATTCCGCCGCCGCCGGATCCTGCTCGATGTCCACCTCGTCGAACGTGATACCGGCGGCCTTCATCGCGACCTTGAGCCGCTTGCAGTAGCCGCACCACTCGGTGGTGAACATGGTCACGTCAGGCATGGGTGTCAACCTATAGGACTGTCCGGATGCCCTGCCAAGATGGACGCCGTGACCGAGGGCCCCGACGCTTCCCTGGATGAGGAGCAGCGGGAGGCCGTGCTTGCCCCCCGCGGCCCGGTCTGCGTGCTGGCCGGGGCGGGCACCGGCAAGACCCGCACCATCACCCACCGCATCGCCCACCTCATCTCCGGCGGCCACGTCGCCGCCGGCCAGGTGCTCGCGGTCACCTTCACCTCCCGCGCCGCCGGGGAGATGCGCACCCGGCTGCGATCCATGGAGGTCGGCGGGGTGCAGGCGCTCA
Organism: Mycobacteriaceae bacterium; assembly: GCA_037141465.1. Lineage (GTDB taxonomy): Bacteria > Actinomycetota > Actinomycetes > Mycobacteriales > Mycobacteriaceae > Mycobacterium. The sequence goes on from JBAXCK010000191.1 coordinate 2,712, forward strand.
CCTTCCACGCCGCGGCGCGGCGGCAGCTGCAGTACTTCTGGCCGCGCGTCGTCGGCGACACCGGCTGGCAACTGCTCGACAGCAAGTTCGCCGTCGTCGCCCAGGCCGCCAACCGCGCCAAACTTCAGGTCTCCACCGACGACGTCCGCGACCTCGCCGGTGAGATCGAGTGGGCCAAGGCCTCGCTCATCTCTCCCGAGGGCTACGGCAAGGCCGTCGCCGAGGTGTCCCGCGACATCCCGCTGGACGCCGAGAAGGTCGCCGCGGTCTACGCCGGCTACGAGAAACTCAAAGCCAACCGCGACGGCATCGCCCTGCTCGACTTCGACGATCTGCTGTTGCACACCGCCGGCGCCATCGAGAACGACGCCGTCATCGCCGGTGAGTTCCGCGACCGCTACCGCTGCTTCGTCGTCGACGAGTACCAGGACGTCACCCCGCTGCAGCAGCGCGTCCTCGACGCGTGGCTCGGCGACCGTGACGATCTCACCGTCGTCGGCGACGCCAACCAGACCATCTACTCCTTCACCGGGGCGAGCCCGCGGTTCCTGCT
>JBAXCK010000192.1:0-3249 GCA_037141465.1 Mycobacteriaceae bacterium
TTCGTCGACCTCGGTGACGGCTCCAAGCTGAAGGTGATCATGGTCGACCCGGCTCAGGAGCTGTGGATCATCGAGAACATCTTCGTCGGCGGCTACGAGGTCCAGCGGCACCGCCACACCGGCCCTGTCTACGCCTACACGACCTCCGGCGCGTGGCGCTACAAGGAGTACGAGTACGTCAATCGTGCGGGGTCGTTCCTCTTCGAGCCGGCGAACTCTGTGCACTCGCTGCAGGTGCTCGAGGACAACACCCACGTCTGGTTCCAGATCTACGGGTCGAACCTCAACCTCGACGATTCCGACGAGGTGGACAGCATCTCCGACGGGGCCAGTGCTCTGGCCGTCTATCTGAAGCTCTGCGAGGAGGCAGGTCTGCCGCGGCCCAACGTCCTCACGCCCACCCTCTCCGCCTCGGTCTCGGCGCCCTGACGTGACCAGCACGCTGGCCGGGCCGGTCGACCTGTCCGATCCGGACACCTTCACCGCGGGCGTCCCGCACGCGGCGCTGGCCCGGTTGCGTGCCGCCGATCCCGTGCACTGGCAGCCCATGGACGGCGAACCGGGATTCTGGGCGGTGCTGCGTCACGCCGACGTGGTGCGCGTGGCACGCAATCCGGAGGTCTTCTCCTCAAGCGCCGGCGGTATCACCGTCGAGGACGCCGACGACGAGACGCTGGGCCGGGTGCGCACCATGCTGCTGGCGATGGACCCCCCGCGGCACACCACGCACCGCGGACCGGTGTCGGCGCACTTCCGGCCGCGCATGATCGCGGCCCTGCAGGAGCGGGTCCGCACCATCTGCCGCCAGATCATGGCCGAGGCCGCCGAACGCGGCGACGTCGAGTTCGTCGGAGAGGTGGCGGCGCAATTGCCGAACCGGGTCATCGGCGAACTGTTCGGGCTGCCCCGCCGGGACTGGGAGTACCTGCGCAAGCTCACCGAACGCATCGCAGCGGGTCAGGATCCCGACATCGGTGAACCCGACGACGCGACCGTGCCCGGCGGCGTCGAAATGGCCGGCTACGCCGTGGAACTCGCTGCGGCCCGGCGCCGTGACGGTCTCGGCGACGACCTCACCAGCGCAATCCTGTCCGCTCAGTTCGGTGACCGGCCGATGAACGATATGGACTTCGGCGGGTTCTTCGTCCAGCTTGTCACCGCGGGCAACGACACCACCCGCAGTCTGCTGTCCTCTGGACTGCTGACGCTGCTGCGCCATCCCGCGCAACTCGCCGAACTCCGCGCGGACCGCTCGCTGCTTGCCGCCGCGGTGGAGGAGATCGTGCGCTACGACAACCCGCTGCACTACTTCCGCCGCACTGCGACTGTCGACACCGAGTTGTCCGGGACTCCGATCCGGGCGGGCGACAAGGTCGCGATGTACTACACCTCGGCCAATCGCGACGAGGACGTCTTCGACGATCCGCACACGTTCGATATTCGTCGCGACCGCAATCCGCACCTCTCGTTCGGGATGGGGATCCACTTCTGCCTCGGAGCCCACCTCGCCCGCCTGGAGGGCCGGGTGTTCTTCGACGAACTCCTGGACGCGTTCTCGGGCATCGAACTGACCGGTGATCCGGTGCGTATTCGGTCGAATCTGAACAACGGTCTCAAGCGACTGCCCATCCGGCTCACCCCGTAGCGGGGCGCCCTCCCTATACTTCGCCGATGCTCAGTGATTTGCACGCGGATTACGTCGTCGTCGGTACCGGGTCTGCCGGGTCGGTGGTCGCCAGTCGGCTCAGCGCCGATTCGTCCGCCAACGTCGTCGTCCTGGAAGCCGGGCCGATGGACTCCGACAAGTTCGTCCACATCCCCGCGGCGTTCTCCAAGTTGTTCCGCAGTCCGCTGGACTGGGACTACCTGACCGAACCGCAGAAGGATGTCGGCGGCCGCGAGATCTACTGGCCGCGCGGCAAGGTGCTCGGCGGATCCTCGTCGATGAACGCCATGATGTGGGTTCCCGGCTTCCCCGCCGATTACGACGAGTGGGCGCAGGCCGCCGGTGACGAGTGGAGTTATGCGAGCCTGCGGCCGATCTTCGACCGGGTCGAGGACAGCGCGCTGGTGATCTCCAAGCAGCGCAGCCCCCGTTCATCGACTTCGGCGTGGCTCAAGGCCGCCGAGCAGGCGGGCTACCGGATCACCACCCCGGACAATCCGGTGCTCGACGGTTTCTGCGAGACCGCCGTCACCCAGCGCCGCGGTGCGCGATGGAGTAGCGCGGACGCCTACCTCAAGCCGGTGCTGTACCGGAGCAACCTGACGCTGCAGACCGAGGCGACCGTGCGCCGGATCCTCTTCGAGGGCGACCGCGCGGTGGGTGTCGAGTTCGACGACGCGAACGGCCACCGTCAGGTCGTGCGCGCCGCCCGTGAGGTGATCCTGTGCGCCGGCGCGGTCAACACTCCGCAACTGCTGATGCTGTCCGGAATCGGGGATTCGAAGGAACTCGGTGAGTTCGGTATCCCGGTCGTGCATGAGTCACCCGAGGTGGGCCGAAATCTCCTGGACCACTTGATCACTCCGCTGGGGTTCGCGGTCCGCGACGACAGCCTGTTCGACGCGGAGAAGCCGAAGCAACTGGCGAACTATCTCCTTCGTCGCCGCGGCATGCTGACCTCCAACGTCGGCGAGGCTTACGGCTTCGTGCGCAGCCGCGCCGATCTGCAGTGGCCGGACCTCGAACTGATCTGGGCGCCGGCGCCGTTCTACGAGGAGGGCATCGGCGAGGTGCACGGCCACGGCATCGCCACCGGTCCCGTCCTGCTGCGGCCTCTGAGCACCGGCACCGTCAGGTTGCGGTCAGCGGATCCCAGCGCCAAGCCGGTCATCGACCCGAAGTACCTGTCCGACCCCGGTGGCGTCGACCGCGCCGCGATGATGGAGGGCCTGCGCATCACCGTCCGGATCGCCCAGTCCCCCGCACTGCAGGACATCCTCGGCGGGATCGTGCGACCGGTGAACGCGACGGCGTTCGATGAGGAGACTCTCGAGCATGCGCTCGACAGCCTCTCGCACACGCTGTATCACCCGGTGGGCACCTGTCGCATGGGACGAGACGAGCACAGCGTGGTGGATCCGCAGTTACGGGTCCGCGGCGTGCGCGGACTGCGTGTCGCCGACGCGTCGGTGATGCCGAACCTGGTGCGTGGTCACACCCACGCTCCGGCGGTGGTGATCGGCGAGAAGGCGGCCGAATTGATCAGCGCTGGGGCGACCGTTCAGTAGTGGCGTTCAGTAGTG
>JBAXCK010000193.1:0-3237 GCA_037141465.1 Mycobacteriaceae bacterium
ACAGCGGCCTGATGGTCCCTGCCGCGAACAGCGGCCTGATGGTCACAGCCGTGCCTGTATCCAGCCGACGACGTCGTCGAGCACCTGATCGCGCTCCGGCTCGTTGAACACCTCGTGATAGAGCCGGGGGTACACCTTGAGCTCGACGTCTTGGGAACCGATGCATTCCACCAGGCGCCGGCTGCCGTGGGCGGAGACCAGCTGATCGTTCTCACCGTGCACGACCAACAGCGGCGCGGTGATCGCCGGGGCGCGCTGCGGCATCGTTTCGCCCACCAGCAGCAGCGCCTTGCCGATACCGGCCGGGATCTTGCCCCGGTACACCAGGGGATCGGCGATGTACTCGGCCACGACCGCGGGGTCGCGTGAGACGAGGTTGGCGTCGATGGATTCGATCGGGAGATCGGGCAGGATCGATCCGACCGCCTTACCGACGACGGCTTTGAGCTTCGACACACCGGTGTGGGCCGCGATGGCCGGGCCGGAGAGCACCATCAGGTCGTAGGCGCCGGGATGCTGGACGCCGTAGGCGAACACGATGCCGCCGCCCATGCTGTGACCCAGGACGATCAGCGGGCGGCCCGGATTCTCGGCACGCGCGATCTCGACCAGCTGCGCGTAGTCCGATACGAATTCCGACATCTGCCGCACCCGCACCCGCTTGCCGCCGGCGCGTCCGTGCCCACGGTGATCGAGCGCATACATGGCCAGTCCCGCGTCGCCGAACCGCTGTGCCACATGGTCGTAGCGCCGCGCGTGCTCGCCGTATCCGTGCGCCAGCACCACCACGCCGCGCGGTTCGGTCTCCGGTGTCCACACGTCGTAAACGATGCGGACTGCGCCGACACCGCTGAACGTCCGCTCCTCGCGCTGAGTCGTCATCCAGGTGAGGGTAACGGCCGGGTCCCGCAGGTATGTGATGCCGCCGCGTCCGCACGGTCACCGTGCTGTGACTTTTGTTGACAGTGATACCAGTGTGGCTATCGTTATTCCGTGCCGAGCTCACTGCGACGTCTGTGCCGCGGCGGCGCCCGCCTGGCGGTCGCCATTCTGACGCTGCTGACGGTGACGCCCGCCGCACCCGCGCAGGCCGCCGCACGCGATCAGCTCGCGGCCGCCATCGCGAACACCCGTGGCAGTTATCTCGTGTACAACTTCGGCGCCGGCTTCCCCGCCCCCATGCTCAACGCTGCGGGCGACTGGTACGAGATGACCAACGGCGGCCATCTCATGATCATCAAAGCCGCATCCGGTCGGCTGGCACCCCGTCTCCTGGTCGACACACATCAGGGTGCACAGGCACGGTGCGAATCGACGCCGGGCGCCCGCACGCGCGAGGGCCTGCCGCAGGCGTCGGAGACCTACACCCCCCTGCAGGCCTGGCAGGTACTCGGCCAGCCCACCATCGCGATCAACGCGAACTTCTTCGACGTGCGTTCCCAGGCTGCCGGCGGGTGGAAGACCACCGGCTGCAGCTCGCCGCTGGGCGCCTATGTGGACAACACCGGCGCGTTCGGCAAGACCAACCTCGCCGTGACCGGAACGCTGGCCTACGCGGGCAAGCAGGCACTGTCCGGGGGCGACGAGGTGTGGACCGCGCTGAGCACACTGATCCTGCCGGTCCGCGGCGTGCCGACCATCGTGACACCCAAGACCCCCACCGACTACGGCGCCGCCGAACCGGTGGTCGCATCATTGATCGCCAACGGGACGCGCTTCGTGGCGGTCAGCGGAATCCAGCTGCTCGCACCCGGGGACACCGGACAGTTGAACGACGGGGGTCCGAGTGCGGCGCGCACAGCGGTCGGCTACGCGCGGGACAGGGACGAGATGTATGTGTTCCAGGGCGGCAACTACACGCCGGATCAGATCCAGGACCTGTTCCGTGGGCTGGGCAGCGACACGGCCGTGCTACTCGACGGCGGTGGCTCCTCGGCCGTCGTGCTGCGCCGGGACACCGGCGGAATGTGGGCCGGCGCCGGCTCACCCCGGGGCTCCTGCGACACCATGGCGGTGCTCTGCGACGCTCACGAACGCGCTCTGCCCGCCTGGCTCGCGTTCAACTAGGGGCCGATTTTGGGCGTGAGGTCCAGTGAGGTGACGGTGGTCATCTTCGTGACGTGCCAGTCCCGGCCCTGGCGCTTGAGTTCAAGCCGGTAGGCGAGGTACTTCAGCGACGGCAGGTTTCCGGCCTGCGGGGTGCTGGACGTGGTGTTGGTGTAGACGATCGCCGTGGCCGCCGTCGGTTGCGGCGACCCGTACAGCGACTCCACCGCCGTGCCCACGACCTGGGTGTTACTGGTGACCTTGGCCTGTTTATTGGTGGTGGCGATGGCGTCGACGTACTTGCGGTACTGCTCTTCGAAGTCACCCCCGAGATATCTGGCCGCGCGATCGGACAACGTGTCCATGTTCTCCGGGGTGTAGCTCCACAGCGTGGTGATGGCGTTCGCTGCCGTCTGGGCGATTCGCAGCTTCATCGCGACGTCGGCGCGGTCCACCAGATAGGGCTGCACCGTCGCACCGGCGAACGCGCCGGCCGCAACGAAGAATCCGACCGAGGCAATCACGGTGACCGGTGTTCTGTTGCGGGTGAACCACTTCCGCGGCGCGGAGGGCTTCTTCGGGCTCGCGGCATCCGCCTCCGGTGCGGCGGCGTCCTCGCTCAGATCACCTGGATCAGGTTCCTGACCTTCCACTGGTCCCCTTCCTTGATCGTGGTGACGACCCACCGGCTGTTGCTCTGAATCTTCTTGCCGTCGGGCAGGGTCGTGGTCATGTCCGCGACGGCGATGACGTCTGCGCTGCCGTCGTCATTCCAGCGCTGGATGCCGAGTTCGGCGACGGTTCCCGTGCTGGGTTCGGCGCGGGCCACCGCCACGACGATCTCGTTCATCTTCTCGCTGTACATCTTCGCGAACTCCCCGGTGCCGAGCTTCTCCACCCGCTCGGCATAGGCGTTGGCGTTGAACGGGTCCAGCGAGGTGTACTGCGAGACGAACGACCGGACGAAACTCAGGACGGCGGCCTGCTTGACCATGGCGCGCTGCTCGTTTCGGCTGTGCGCGAAAATGAACGCGCTGACACTGAGCGCCGCGAGCACCACCACCGCGGCCGCCGCGGCGGTCCGCATCAGTGACCGGCGCCGGTCGCCCTCGGCGGGCATCTCAACGGGTTGGGCCTTCTCGGTGTCGACCCTGCGTCGCGGACTCATCGGCCGCCTCCGCCCGGCGGCGC
>JBAXCK010000194.1:0-3205 GCA_037141465.1 Mycobacteriaceae bacterium
AGCCACCGCCACCTCCGAAACACCAGACACCACGACCGGCACCGACGGCACCGATCCACCCAACCCCGGGGGCGTCACCGCAACCGATTCCCGCCGATCAGCAACAGCAGCAACCGATCCCACCGACACCGACCCACGAACCGACCGACGAGTGGCCTCAACAGCTGGCGTCTGCCGCGCGGAGGTGACATCGGCTGAAGCCCGCGGCCCGATTCGGGAACCGATCGACCCAGAGGGCTTCACACCCCGCCCACCACGACCAACCGCCGCACGAGACGCAGAACCCCCATCGCCGGACGCAGCACCGGGCTCCGCCGGACCCGCCGACACCGACGTCGAATCGGCCGCCGAGGTATCGGCGTTGGCCACACCAGCCGCCTGCGGACCCGCCAACCACAGGCCGACAACTACCGCCGCCGCACCGACCCCGGCGCCACTGACCACTTTGAACGACATACCAATCCCCGAGTTCTTCGCGAACGCCATCGGCATAACGAAATGTCTTGCTTACCTGACGCAGTGTCCGACACTACTGTGGCGCCGTTCACACCACAAGCCACGCCCGCACGCGTGTCCCTCGAGCAATCCCATCCCCGCACACGGCGCCAGCACGGCCCAGGCGGCCAGCAACAGTCTTCCCGCACTCACCATAAGAGGCCTTGCGACGATCGTCACCCTTCTCCCCAACAGCTTCTTCGCACGGCCGGCACACACTCCGAGGGGCATCGGCGATATCTCCGTATATCCGCACATAGTATCCCGATATCCGAACACTCCGTCTGCTACGGTCAGCCGACGAAACCGTGAACGACAGAAACAATCAATTGAGCTAGTCAAGGGGGTTCCATGAACGGGTACATTCGCGCGCGGCGTGGCGTTACGGGTGTGGCAGCGACCGCGATAGTTGCACTGGGAACGTTGGCCGCGCCACCGGCGCGATACGACTCGGTGATCCCTGGAGCAGAGTTCGCCGCGGTGCAACTTCAATCTATCGCTGCGCCACTGATCAGTGCTGTTGCAAACTCGTCATCGTCCGCTGCGGTTGTCGCGACGGAGTCCGCGGCGGCCGCGGGCACAGGACTGGTCTCAACCCACGCGGAAGCCAATGCTGCCGCGGCTACTAGTCCGATTGATGATCTGTTGGTCTTCATCAGGAGGGCGATCGGAACGGTGCTCTCGCCGATACTCGTGCCGATCGGCGCGCTGGCATCGACCATCGACTTCGCCTGCCAGGGGGGAAACATCAACGGCGCCGTCTGCGCAGTCGCGGCAATTGTCGTGAAAGTGGTTGCGTTCTTCGGCCCTTACCAGTCGAGCGATCCGGCCCAGTCGGCTGCGGCGGCGCGACGGTCAAGCGCCGCGGCCACGGCCACGCTGTCCGAACCTGTAGATCCGCCGGCAACGGAATCGTCGGCCACTGCACAAACCGCACGGCCCACCCCCTCGCGGCCTGGACGCACGAGAGGAGCATTGTCGCGCGCGGCGGCGGTCACTGAGGCAAAAGCGCCAGCATCGTCGGGTAACGACACGCGGGCCGCGTTCGACCAACCGACAATTACGCCGGCGGCGGATGCCCCCGCGCGTCAAAAGGCGCCCAGGTCGGCTTCGTCCCGCATCGTGACCGACCGAGCCCGGTAAAAGGGGTTCGACCTCCGGCACGGCGGTGCTGGCGGTCGGTGGACATTCGACCCGGGGTGGCCGACGAAATCTCCGCCAACTACTTCTCTGAAATGGTGAGCATCGTTGCGGTCGTGCTCCTCGCATTGGGAGTCGAGTCAAACTTTGTCCGTCAGTCAGCCGCCGCAGGTGACCCCGGCCACCGGGTGGTGCCGGTGCTCACTGTGATCCTGCTGTGTGTTGGGTTGGCCCTCGCGTTAGCGCCCGTCCGATCCACCCGCGACACCACGTGACGATTACACGCTCGTCAAACCGGCTGAGATCCGAGGCTGAGGATGCGCATCTGTTCGGCTGCAGTGAATGGCGGACGGAGCAGATTGGGGTCATGGTGGCGGGTTCGGAATAGATCAACAATGAAATTGATCCGGTCACCGATGTTGTTCCAATCCGTGGCGGCGCTGCCGCGTGTGTCGTGCGGGGTGCGATCCCAGGTCGCGAGGAAAGCCCGCAAATCAGGAGATTCAATCGTTGCCAACGTCTCGGGAAACACAGGTCGGCCCAAGGGCTGCGTGACATCGCGGCCGACGTTGTGTACCTCTTCCCCCACTTGGAAGGTCAATGCGCGCGCGGTTACCAATCGACCAAAGGGCCACGGGATCGAATCAGCGATCCGTGGCTGCAGACGCCAGTGCTCATGGACGAGCGCAGACATGCTGCCCAACAACATCGCTTCATCGCGGCGGTCCGGGTCTGACTCTCCTGCAGCGTTGAAGAACTGGTGGTAGGCATCGCGCAGCAGGCTCTGACCACCCTGTGATGACGGCTTGGTGGAGAGTCCCGACATGAACAACTCGAGACCTTCGGGCGTGCGGTCCCGTTCGCGGGCGAACGCGCAGACAAAGCGCGCGCTCTGCCGCCCGAGATCGTCGATCACCGTTTTGTTGCCGGCCAAGATCGCGGCACTCGTGCGGGACATGGTCCGGTTTGCGGTCCGCCAGCCGAGGAGAGCTCCGAGCAGTCCCGCTCCCAGGCTGCCTGCCCAGCGGGTGCGTGTGGCGGTCCTCAGACTGGCCAGTGCCGCAAATCCCGAAGCAGCGATAGCGACGAAGCCGACAGCGGGCGCAGCTGCCAAAGTCCACCGGCTCATCAGACCAGAAGGCCATCCGCACGGACGGCCAGCCAACCGGATCATTCATAGCCGGACTATTCCACGGCCTCGCAAGCAGTCAACGGTTCGGCGTCTACGGCGATGACACTCATGTGTATCCGGGCAACAGCGATGACACCACGCTGGGCGCGGAGCGCCCGCATCTGGAGGAGTGGCGCGAGCGGGGTTGGTGATGCCCTCAGTCTGACGGTTGCGTCACTCTCTTTCGCCGCGCGGCCAGGATCACCTCGGCAATGAGAACCACCACCAGCGTCATACCGAACGACGGGTACACCACGGCCAGCCCTGCGGCAATCGCGCCCACGGCGACAACCGCGCCGCGTGGGGTGTTCGACCGCATCGTATCGCTGGTCGCGCCCGGCAACCCGACACTGCCCGTGGGGCGACGTTTCCACCACATCAGCGTCGCGGAGACGATGC
>JBAXCK010000195.1:0-3198 GCA_037141465.1 Mycobacteriaceae bacterium
GGTGAGTCATGACCGTATTGAGCGATGAGCAGGTCGACGCCGCCGCTGCCACCCTCGACGGGTGGACACGCTCCGAGGGAGCGCTTCGGCGATCGGTGACGTTCGGATCCTTCCTCGACGGCATCGAGGGGGTGCGCAAGGTTGCCGAGCTGGCCGAACGTGCCGATCACCACCCTGACATCGACATCCGTTGGCGCACAGTGCACCTGGCGCTGGCCACCCACTCCGAGGGTGGCATCACCGAGAAGGATGTAGAACTGGCGCGTCAGATCGACGCGATGCTCGCCCGCTGAACGCGATCCACGCCAGCGTCGCGCAGGTGGCCACCGGATAGACCAGCCCGGCCCACGCCAGATACCAGGGTCGGCTGATCTCCCAGATGTTCGGCTGCGCGAAGCTCAGCAGCCAGGGCACCCCGATGAGCGTCAGCGCCAGCCAACCCCCTGCGAGTGCGCCCGAACGTGAGTCCAGCAGCCAGATCATCAGCGGCAGAAGCCACACCCAGTGGTGCGTCCAGGAGATCGGTGAGAGCAGCAGCCCGAAGAGTTGCACCACCAGCAGACGGCCCAGCCGGTCGTCGTCGTCCAGCGCGCGCCACGCCAGCAGTGCCAGCACCCCGGTTGCCGCGATCGCGGCGAGCACCGCCGGGCCGTAGCCTGCGTCGTGGCCGAGGATGCGCGACACCGCGCCCCGCCACGACTGGTTGAACGACGTGCCTATCGGGCCGATACGGCCGGCGTCGCCGAGCAGATCGGTGAAGTAGTAGCGGGCCTGATCGCCGATGACGCCGATCGACGCCGCCACCGTCGCGGCGAACACCGCCGCGGAGAACACCGCGGCCCGCCAGCGCCGCATGCCGAGGAAATAGAGACCGGTGATCGCGGGGGTGAGTTTGATGCCGGCGGCCAGGCCCACCAGCAGACCCGAGAGCCACCACCGGCTGGTGTAGGCCGCCCAGAGCATGGCCACAACCAGGACGACGTTGATCTGTCCGTAGTCGAAGGTGCTGCGCAGCGGTTCGATCCAGATGCCGACGGCGGTCCACACCATGGCGGCGGCCGCGGTGCCGCGGCCGATCAGCTTCTGGCTGATGCGCACCACACCGTAGAGCGCGGCGACGATGCCGACCTGCCAGGCGAACGCGACAACGGCGAACGGCAGCCTGCTCAACGGGTAGAACACCAGCGCTGCGAACGGCGGATAGGTGAACGGCAGCGGGAAGTCCGGCGTCTGGTCGGCGTAGACGTAGGAGTACAGCGTGCCCGGATGCTCCAGGGCGGCCGCGCCGCCGAGGTAGACGTGCAGGTCCACGAAGTTGGCGCCGTTGGGCAGCAGGTAGGTCCAGGCCAGCCGGGCGGCGATACTCAGAGCCATCACCACCGCCGCGGCCCTGGTGCTGTTCACCAGAGCGACTGTACGGCGGAGTCGGTCATGCATCGCTGTCGTAACGGTTGAATAACCGCAACTTGTGTCACGCGGGGTTCCCTGCGCCACACCATACGGTCGGATCAGACCTGCACCGCTACCGATGGGAACACCATGTCACGCTTCGCAAAGTCGTTCGCGGCCAACGCAATTGCCGCCGCCAGCCCCATTGTCGCCGGACTCGGCGCCGCACTGGCGTTGAGTGCGACCGCGTCCGCCGAGCCGGTCCTGCCGCCGGCCGTGCCGGATGTGCCGGCGCTGAGCGCGATCCAGCAGCTGGCCACCAACCCGGCCGGTATGGGTGCGATCCTGCAGTCAGCCGCGAGTGCACTCAACGGCGCCTCGCAGGTCATCAGCCCGTCGCAGACGCTGCCGGTCTCCCCGATCGACGTGACCGGCACCGCGCCGCTCTCGCCCGCGATGCCGCCTGCACTGTCGCCCGCGATGTCCCCGGCACTGTCGCCCGCGCTGGCCCCCGCGGCCGCCGTGCCCACGCCGGCGTCGGCGCTGCTCGGTCCGGCCTCCGGTCTGGTTCCGCTGCTCAATCAAATGGGCATTCCGGCCAACCTGATCAACCTGGCGCCGGCCGCCACACCGGTGGCCCCCGCCGCCGTCGCTCCCCTGGCCCCCCTCGCCCCCATCGCCGCCGCCCCGGCCGTGGCACCGTTGGCCCCGGCCGCTGCGGCCGTGCCGCTGCTGCCGGCCGGCGGTCTGCTGAACGCGCTGCCCTGATGCTGTCGGTCAAGCTGGTCGCCGGTCTGAGCACCGCGGCCCTCGCTCTGGCGGCGTGCCCGCTGGCCGCAGCGGACCCGAGCATTCCGCTGGATCCGGTCCAGCTGCCGGGCATGCAGGCGGTGCAGAGCCTGAGCCCGGTGGTGCAGCAGGCGGCGGCCAATCCCGGTTCGGCACAGTCGCTGCTGCTGGCGGCGGCCTCGCAGCTGGCGGGCAACGCCACCACTCCGGAGGGCTCGCTGTCGCTGGCCGAAGCCGTCACCCGGTTCGTGCAGGAGGGCGGGGTGGCAGGGCTCGTTGCGCCCGCGCCCGCTGCCGCGGTCACCCAGCAGGCCGGCACCGCGCACGGGACGACCCCGCTGATGACACCCGGCACCGGTAACGGCCCCGTCGCACTGCAGCAGCACGTGCCGGCCCCGGGCGCGATCCCGGGCACCGAGGCGCACCTGCCCTCGGGCATCAACCCCGAGCACGCCGTCGGCCCGGTGGCCGAGGCCCTGCCCGAGGTTCCCGCGCCCGCCGCCGCTCCGGTCGCGGCACCCGTCGCCGCACCAGTCGCTGCTCCGGTCGCCGCCCCCATCGTGCCCGCGGCCGCGGCCGCTCCGGTGTATGACCCGGCGACTCCGCCGACGCAGGACTTCATGTACCCGTCGCTGAGCAACGGCTGTCTGTCCGACGGCGGCAACGCGATCGCCACCGCCATCTCGGTGGCCGGCCCGGCGAAGATCCCCGCACCCGGCCCCGGCCCGGGACAGACGGCCTACGTGTTCACAGCGGTCGGCACTCCCGCCCCGGCCGCCGAGCAGAAACTGCCGCTGAACGTCACCTGGGTCAACCTGACCACCGGCCGTTCCGGCAGCGCGACCCTGCAGCCCAACCCGGCGATCAACCCGAATGGCCCGACCACGCTCACCGCGATCGTGGACACCGGTTCGGGCAGCATCATGTCGACGATCTTCGGCCAGGTGACCACACTGGACAAGCAGTGCACCTTCCTGCCGACGATCGGCTCCACCGTCGTCCCCTGATCCCTCATCGAGT
>JBAXCK010000196.1:0-3162 GCA_037141465.1 Mycobacteriaceae bacterium
GTTGGGGTTGGAGCGGGTCGGGGTGGATGACTCGTTCTTCGATCTTGGTGGGGACTCACTGTCAGCGATGCGCCTCGTCGCCACCATCAACACCAGCCTGGACGACGCCCTTTCGGTACGCGCCGTCTTCGAAGCACCCTCGGTCGCCCAGCTGGCAACCCGACTCGGCCGAGGGGAGGGGGACAAGTATCAGTCGGTTCACGGTGGCGCTTCCACAGAAGTGCGCGCGGGTGAACTCACCCTTGACAAATTCATAGACCCGACGATTCTCGCCGGCGCCCCGGCACTGCCACGTCCGGGCGGGGAGGCGCGAAAGGTCCTGCTGACCGGTGCAACGGGGTTCCTGGGCCGTTATCTGGCTCTGGAATTGCTTGAGCAGATGGATCTAGTCGATGGCACGCTGATCTGTCTGGTGCGGGGGGCGTCTGACGCAGAAGCGCGGCTCAGGCTGGAGAAGACTTTCGACAGCGGCGATCCGGAACTGTCGTTGCACTTCCGGCAACTTGCGGCCGATCACTTGGAAGTCATCGCTGGGGACAAGTCCGAAACAAACCTCGGCCTTGACCAACAGACCTGGCAGCGGCTGGCCGATACCGTCGATCTGATCGTCGACGCGGCAGCGCTTGTCAATGCCGTTCTTCCCTACAGCGCGCTCTTCGGGCCCAACGTCGCTGGCACCGCGGAGCTGATTCGCATCGCCCTCACCAGCAAGCTGAAGCTCTACACCTACGTCTCGACTGCGAACGTGGGCGACCAGATTGAACCGTCGGCCTTCACCGAGGATGCTGACATCAGGGTGATCAGCCCGACCCGAAAAATCAACGACGACTTCGCCAATGGCTACGCCAACAGCAAGTGGGCCAGCGAGGTTCTGCTGCGCGAAGCTAATGACCTCTGCGGCTTGCCGGTAGCGGCGTTCCGCTGCGGCATGATCATGGCCGACCCCGTATACGCCGGTCAGATCAATGTCTCGGACATGGTCACTCGCGCGATATTCTCCGTGGTAGCTACCGGTCTCGCGCCCAGTTCGTTCTACGAGCTGAAAGAAGGTACCGCTCTCAGTTCGCGGCAGCGGTCCCACTACGACGGGCTGCCAGCCAAATTCGTCGCCGAGGCGATTTCCACCCTAGGGCCCCGTGTGGTCGAGGGTTTCCAGACCTATCACGTGATGAACCCGCACGACGACGGGATTGGTCCGGATGAGTTCGTCGACTGGCTGGTTGAAGCCGGTTATCCCATCCAACGGATCGATGATTTCGCGGAGTGGTTTGAGCGGTTTGAGGCTGGCCTTCGGGCTCTTCCGGATGGGCAGCGTCAGCATTCCGTGCTGCAGCTACTTCCCCTCCCCGGCGATTCCAACGATGTGACGCCGTTCACGCCGACCGCTGGGTCGTTTGCTCCGGTCGACCGGTTCCGCGCGGCGGTGCGAGCGGCTGGAGTGGGCCCCGACAGCGACATCCCGCACATCTCAGCGCCGGTCATCCTGAGATACGTCGCCGACTTGCAACTCCTCGGGCTGCTCGAAGGCCGGTAATTGGCCGTGTGTTCGGTCGAGGGGTACGGTCGCGCGGCCCCGTCACTGCTTGAGGTGAGTGGCTCGGTAGGCGGCCAACACTGCTCCTATGGCGGGAACAATGAAAACAATGAAAAGCCACGGCGCAGACTTCAGATCCCCGGCGACAAAAGTATCACCGGTGGTCACATCCACTACCCCCGCCACACCGACGGCGAGCGCGGCGGCGAACTGCGCGACGATGTTGATCGCGATTGATGCCTGCCTGCTCTCGGCGGGGCCGTCGACAGCGGCCATCACCTGGACGAGCAGATGCGGATAGGCCGAGCCGTACCCGACTCCGATAAGAAGTAACCCCAACGCCCAGAGGGTGGTGTCGCGGACCGAGGAGCAACCACAGTGGGCCGCGGTCAGGAGTAGGCCCGCCAGCATTGTCACGGGTCCCGCGACGACCACGTACGTGATGGCTCGTTGATTGATCAGTGATGCGCTTACAACCTGGCTGCCAACCCAGCCGAGTGTTAGCGCACCGCCCAATATGCCGGCCGTCGCGGGAGTCAGATTTGACAATCGCTGACCGAACAGTGGCACGTACGCGTCGACCATCAGGGCGGCCATCAGAAAGGCGATGGTGATGTAAGCCCATTTCAAGGATGGCGAGCTGAACGTGCTCGGCGGTAATACGGTTTCCACGCTCCGCCGGTCGACGGCGACGAACGCCACGACCAAGACCGCTGCGGCGAGGAGAAAGGCCGTTCGGATCATCCCGTTTTCCGGGATATGGGCGAGATTCACGGCCACCATCGAAGCTGCGATCAGCAGCAACGACCTGAGCGGAATTCGACTCTCGTGCTCGATGATGCCTTCGTCGACGCTGGTGCCGTCAAACGCGGTCTGGACCAAAATCGCCAGTGCGCCGGCTAACACCACCGTTACGGCGTACGCCCACCGCCACTCTGCGAAGCGTACGAATAGCCCGCCGATCGCCGGCGCGATGAATACCTGGAGCCCGACGATCACCGACAGCAGGGCCGCCATCCGAGCCCAGAGGACCTTAGGCAGGCTGGCCCTGATCGTGGCGTATCCGATGCCTGCCAGCAGGCCGCCGGCCACGCCCTGCACCGCTCGGCCTGCCACCAGGAACGCTGTGTTCGGCGCAACCGCGCACATGATGCTGCCGACGGCGATGATGGCCGATCCGATCAGATAGGACCGTCGTGCGCCGTTGTGCCGCAGCACCCAGAAGGCTGTCGCCCCCGACAACACAGAGCCCCCGAGGAACAGCGTGACCACCCAGGCGTAGAGCCGCTCGCCGTTGACGTCTGCGATCGCGGTGGGCATCACGCTGGCGGTCATAGTCTCATTGACAGCAAGAAGGGCCACACCGCCGGCAAGTACGCCGCAGGTAACCCGATATTGACGATCCAGCAACGCCCGCCAACTGGCTGCCTCGCGCGCCGTCTCCGTCACGGCCCTAACTATAGGGTGCGCGACTCAGTCGCCCGGCTCGATCACAATGCGCGGTACGCCGCGTACGTTCTTCTGCGAGTGGCCGCCGACCACTGTCGCATGGCGATGCGCTGGGCGCGACGCGGGAGGCCGAAATCGACCTCGGCATGGACCCGCAAACCTGGCAGAGGCTGGCCGAC
>JBAXCK010000197.1:0-3153 GCA_037141465.1 Mycobacteriaceae bacterium
CCTCAGGACCGGCGCCGCCTCAGGACCGGCGCCGCGTCGGTCCGCGGGTGTTGCGGTTGCGCCAGCAGGGGTTGTGCCAGTGCCTGCGGTCATCACCGCTGACATCCTCGACCCGCCAGACCGCCACATGCGCTGTACCGGAGCGGATCTCATGGTCGCATCCGGGGCACCGGTAGGTCTTGACCGCGCGAGCACCCGGGATGGGTACCACCTCATAGTCGAATCCGTCAGGTCCCGCCTCTATGCGGCGCATCAGAACAGCCGGAATTCATCGCTGTCCATGCCGCGCATCACATCGTAATCCAAAGTCAGGCAACGGATTCCGCGGTCCTCGGCCAGGGTACGGGCCTGCGGCTTGATCTGCTGGGCGGCGAACACACCGGAGACGGGCGCCAGCAGAGGATCCCGGTTGAGCAATTCGAGATAGCGGGTGAGCTGCTCGACGCCGTCGATCTCCCCGCGCCGCTTGATCTCCACCGCGACGCTGCGGCCCTGATCGTCGCGGCACAGGATGTCCACCGGCCCGATCGCGGTCATGTACTCCCGGCGCACCAGGATGTAGCCCTCGCCGAGCAGCTCGATGTGCTCGGCGAGTAACTCCTGCAGGTGCGCCTCGACTCCATCCTTCACCAGGCCGGGGTCGGTGCCGAGCTCGTGACTGGAATCGTGCTCGATCTCCGAGATGGTGATCCGCAGCTGTTCACCGGCTTTGTTCTCCACCACCCAGACTCCGCCATCGGCGTCCTCGGTGAGCCGGCACGGCGGGCTCATCCAGTTCAGCGGCTTGTAGGCCCGATCGTCGGCGTGCACGCTGACCGACCCGTCGGCCTTGATCAACAGCAGGCGGCGAGCCGATGGGAGATGCGCGGTGAGCCGGCCGAGGTAGTCGACGGTGCACTGGGCGATCACAAGGCGCACCGGTTCAGCTTAGGGCGGCGGTCGGGCGAATAGGCTGACGCCACCATGAAGTCCACGCCAACCGTCGCGCAGCGGCTGGGCCGCGTCCTGGAGCGGGTCACCAGGCAGAGCGGGCGGCTGTCACAGCCGCCGGTGTACGGATCGCTGCTGCTGGGCCGGGCGCAGGAGAGTCCGCAGCAGCGCCGGACGCGGGTGCAGGTGATCCTAACGGTGATCCTGGTCGCGGTGAACGTGGTCGGGATCTCGCTGGCCCTGCTGCTGCTGGCTGTCGCGTTCCCCGAACCGAGTGTGTTCACCGGTGTGCCGTGGTGGCTGCCGGGGTTGGTCAGCCCGCTCTACGTCGTCGGCGCGGGAGTGCTGGGAACCTGGTGGATCGAAGCACGCACGCTGCGAGAGCTTCGCTGGGCCACCGATGGTCGCAGTCCGACGTCGGCCAATCAGCGCGACGTCTTCCTCACGCCGTGGCGGATCGCGGTGTCACACCTCGTGCTGTGGGGTCTGGGCACCGTGCTGCTCACCACGCTCTACGGCGTCTACAACACCGACTTCATTGCCCGGGTCGCCGTCACGCTGACGCTCTCGGGCCTGCTGGTCGCGACCGCCTGCTACCTGTCCGCTGAGTTCGCGCTGCGCCCGGTCGCGGCGGTCGCCTTGGCGGCGGGAACGTCGCCGCACCGGCTGGCACCGGGCATCATGGGGCGGACACTGATGGTCTGGATGCTGGGATCGGGCATGCCCGTGATCGGCATCGGGCTCATCGCCCTGTTCTCGCTGCTGCTGGGCAACCTCAGCCAGCGCCAACTCGAGGTGGCGGTGCTGATCGCCTCGGCCATCAGCCTGTTCGTCGGTTTTCTGTTGATATGGGTGCACGCCTGGCTCGAGTCGACCCCAGTGCGGATGGTGCGCGCGGCGCTCAAACGGGTCGAGGACGGCGATCTCGACGCCAACGTCATCGTCTTCGACGGCACCGAACTCGGCGAGCTGCAACGCGGGTTCAACTCGATGGTCGCCGGCCTTCGTGAGCGCGAACGGGTCCGGGATCTGTTCGGCCGGCACGTCGGTCGCGAGGTCGCCGCGGCGGCCGAACTGGCGCAGCCGACGCTGGGAGGCGAGGAACGCCACGTCGCCGTGGTGTTCGTCGACGTCATCGGATCCACCAGGCTCGTCAGCTCGCGGCCACCCAAGGAGGTCGTCGACCTGTTGAACCGCTTCTTCGCGGTGATCATCGAGGAGGTCGACCGCCACGGCGGCCTGGTCAACAAGTTCGAGGGCGACGCCACACTGGCGATCTTCGGGGCGCCGGTCGCCCTGGCGAATCCGGAGGAACAGGCCCTGGCTGCCACCAGAACGATCGCCCGGCGGCTGAAGAACGAGGTGCCGGAATGCCCGGCTCGCATCGGAGTGGCCGCCGGCGAGGTGGTCGCCGGCAACGTGGGTGCACGGGAGCGCTTCGAATACACCGTGATCGGCGAACCGGTGAATGAGGCGGCGCGGCTGGCCGAACTCGCCCGTTCCGAACCGAGTCGTGCGCTGGCGTCGGCCGAGACCATCGCCGCGGCATCCGAACGGGAGCAACGCTTTTGGCGGCTGGGCAATCCGGTGCGATTGCGCGGCTATGACACGAAGGTGCAGATCGCCAGCCTGGTGGGCGGACCGTGACCCGACTGGCGCAGCCGCCTCCGCCGTGCCAGGGTCGACGTATGCAGAAGATCCGGTTCCGCACCCTGCCCAGTCCGGTCGGCCCGCTGACCCTGGCCGGTGTGGGGTCCATCCTCATGCACCTGCGGATGGCCGATCAGACCCATGAACCGGACCGCTCCGGCTGGGAGTCCGACCCGGACGCATTCGGCGACGTCGCCGAGCAGCTCGACGCGTACTTCGCCGGCGCGGGCACGGAATTCGATGTCGAGATGAGCCTGATCGGCACCGAGTTCCAGCGCCGGGTGTGGTCGGCGCTGCAGACGATCCCCTACGGGCAGACCCGCTCCTACGGGCAGATCGCCGAGCAGATCGGGGCGCCGGGCGCCTCGCGGGCGGTGGGTCTGGCCAACGGTCGCAACCCCATCGCGATCATCGTGCCGTGCCACCGCGTGATCGGAGCTGCGGGCGCGATGACCGGGTATGCCGGCGGACTGGACCGCAAGCGGACACTTCTCGGCCTCGAGGCCAAGATCACCGCCCGGGTGTAGATATGCCTGTGCCCCCCGGTTGTGTTGGGGGGCACAGGGCTTGGTG
>JBAXCK010000198.1:0-3146 GCA_037141465.1 Mycobacteriaceae bacterium
TTTCGGCCCTAGTTTTTTCGGCCCTAGTTTTTTCGGCCCAGCGCTGCGGCCGCGATCGCGGCGACCTGTGCGTTGTCCTCCTCGGCGCCACCGGACTCGCCGAGCATCGTGATCAGCGTCGTCACCACCGGCTCGCCGTTCTCATCGGTGATCTCGGTTCGCAGCGTGCTGATGACCGCACCGTGGGATTCGATGACGTCCTCGAGCCAGGAATCGAAGTACAACCGGTCACCGGCGCAGATCGGGCGATGGAAGGTGATCTTCTGGTCACGGTGGATCACCCGGGCGATGTTGATGCCGACGTCGAAGTTGCGGAAGATGTCCAGCTGCACCTGCCGACCCGGGACCGCGATGAACGTCGGGGGCGCCACGACATCCGGGTAGCCGGCTTCCTTGGCGGCCTGCTCGTCGAAGTGCATCTGATCGCCGGACTGGATCGCCGTGGCGTACTCACGGATCTTCTCGCGCCCGACCAGGTAGTAGTCGGGGTAGCGATAGTGCGTGCCGATGATGTCGCTGGCGAAGGACATTCGGCGAGCCTACCAACACGCGTATGTGATCAGGCGCTGTCGTTGCGCCGTGACGCCGCCGCTGCCAGCGCTCCACCGACGGCGGTGATCGCCAGCGCGGAGGGGACGCCGATCTTGGCGGCTTTGCGCGCGGTCCGGAAATCCTTGATCTCCCAACCCCGTTCGCGGGCGACGTCGCGAAGATCTGAGTCCGGATTGACGGCTACGGCTGTGCCAACCAGCGACAGCATCGGTACGTCGTTGATGCTGTCGGAGTATGCGGTGCACCGTTTCAGGTTGAGGCCTTCGCGCACGGCCAGTGCGCGCACCGCATGTGCCTTGCCTGATCCGTGCAGGATGTCGCCGACCAACCGACCGGTGAACACCCCGTCCGCCGACTCCGCGACGGTGCCCAGCGCTCCGGTCAGTCCCAGGCGCCGCGCGATGATCTCGGCGAGGTTTTTGGGGGTGGCGGTCACAAGCCACACCTGCTGGCCCGCATCGAGGTGCATCTGCGCCATGGCGCGGGTGCCGTCCCAGATCTTCCCGGCGATGATCTCGTCGTAGATCTCCTCGCACAGCGTGCTGAGTTCCTCGACCGAGCGGCCCTCGATGAACGCCAGTGCTTTTCGCCGGCCTTCGGCGACGTCGGCGCTGTTCTCCCTGCCGGTCAGTTGGAACTTGGCCTGGGCGTAGATGAACTTCCAGACGTCGCCGTAGCGGAAGTATTTGCGGGCGGCCAGGCCACGGCCGAAGTGGACCAGCGACGATCCCTGAACCAGTGTGTTGTCGACGTCGAAGAATGCCGCCGCGGTCAGATCCAGCGGCGCATCCTCCCCGCTACGGGCCTGATCCCCGGAACCCATGTCCTCCAGCCTATCGGTCGGCTGCCACACTGAGGCGCCATGGATCGCGCACATGTCGAGTTGCTGACCCGGCAGGGCTGCGGAATCTGCCACCGGGTGCATGAACGGTTGACGGCCCTGGCCGCCGAACTGGACTTCGACCTGTCGGCCACCGACGTGGACGCCGCAGCCGCGGCGGGCAATCCGGGCCT
This sequence comes from Mycobacteriaceae bacterium, assembly GCA_037141465.1. Taxonomy (GTDB): domain Bacteria; phylum Actinomycetota; class Actinomycetes; order Mycobacteriales; family Mycobacteriaceae; genus Mycobacterium. The sequence goes on from JBAXCK010000198.1 coordinate 1,567, forward strand.
TCGCGGCCAGTTCGGGGACCGGTTGCCGGTGGTCCTGCTCGACGGCCGGGAGCACAGCTACTGGGACGTCGACGAGCCCCGGTTACGGGCCGATATCGCTAACCGGTGAATTTGGTCGCACCAGCGCCAAACGCCTAACGTTGGGAGTAGTTTTCAACCTCTGCGCAGCGTTACTCTGGCGCCGCCGTCGTTAAGGGAGCAGGTCAGGTGAACAGGCTGTGAGCGTCCTGTTGTTCGGGGTGTCTCACCGAAGCGCACCGGTCAGCGTGCTCGAGCGGCTGTCGACCGGCGAATCCGATCAGGCCAAGCTGATCGGTGAGGTCCTCGAGTCGGCGTTGGTCACCGAGGCGATGATGCTGTCGACCTGCAACCGGGTGGAGGTCTACGCGGTCGTCGACGCGTTCCACGGCGGTCTGCAGGCCATCGGTCAGGTGCTCGCCGAGCACTCCGGCCTGTCGATGGGCGAGCTGACCAAACACGCCTACGTGCGCTACAGCGAAGCAGCCGTGGAGCACCTCTTCGCTGTGGCCAGCGGCCTGGACAGCGCGGTCGTCGGCGAGCAGCAGGTGCTCGGCCAGGTGCGCCGCGCCTACGCCGCCGCGGAATCCAATCAGGCCGTCGGCCGGGTCCTGCATGATCTCGCCCAGCGCGCGCTCGCGGTGGGCAAGCGGGTGCACAACGAGACCGCGATCGACGCCGCCGGAGCCAGCGTGGTCTCGGTGGCGTTGCACATCGCCGCGGCACGGCTCTACCGGCCGGAGTTGGGGCCGTCCTACACCGCTCTGGCCGGGCGGAGTGCCACCGTCATCGGTGCCGGCTCGATGGGCAGCCTCGCCGCCGCTCATCTGGTGCGCGCCGGCGTCAGCCACGTCAACGTCGTCAACCGCTCGCTGCCGCGCGCCGAGCACCTCGCCGAGCACCTCGCCGAGCAGGGTGTCGGGACGCGCGCCATGACCCTCGATCAGCTTCCCGCCGCACTCGCCGGCGCCGATCTGGTGATCAGTTGCACCGGCGCGGTGCGGCCCGTCGTCACGCTCGCCGACGTCCATCACGCGCTCGCCGATTCGCACCGCGACGAACACACACAGCCCCTGGTTCTGTGCGACCTCGGCATGCCGCGCGACATCGACACCGCCGTATCCGGCCTGCCCGGGGTGATGGTCGTGGACATGGAGCGTGTGCAGCGCGAGCCCTCGGCCCGCGCCGCCGCCGACGACGCCGAGGCGGCCCGGGAGATCGTGGCGCAGGAAGTCGCGGCCTATCTGGCCAGCCAGCGGATCGCCGAGGTGACCCCCACGGTCACCGCTCTTCGTCAGCGCGCCGCCGACCTCGTCGACGCCGAACTGCTGCGGCTGCACAACCGGCTGCCTGGACTCGACGGCGTCCAGCGCGAGGAGGTGGCGCGTGCGGTGCGCCGCGTGGTGGACAAGCTGCTGCACGCGCCCACCGTGCGGGTCAAGCAACTCGCAGGCTCGCCGGGAGGCGAAGGCTACGCCGAAGCTCTGCGGGAGCTCTTCGAACTCGATCCCAAGGCTGTCGATGCGGTGGCCGGCGGTGACATCCCCCTGTCGGCAGGTGGG
>JBAXCK010000199.1:0-3144 GCA_037141465.1 Mycobacteriaceae bacterium
CTTTTTTGAGGCGTAGGCAAAGATCGCCAGCCCTGAAACTATCGCTCCGGCACCGACTCCGTAGGCAATCACATCTTCCGCTCTGTTGGAATCCACAAAGACACCCACAAAAACAACTGCGATGATGGCGACCACCACACCGATTAGTTTCGACTTCAAGTCATCTAGGTCGTGGACTCTCAACCAGAGAGGCACGTCCACGTCAGCATCAATGAACAGTTCGTAAAGGCCATATCCGATAACCAGCAGCACTGTGCCGAGGAGTATCGCGTCCACGGCGGTCAACACTTCGACAATGGTGTCTTTCAGCGTGGATTTCCTGGAGGCCGCAGCTATCGTGGTGATCACCATCGAAATTGAGCCTTGAGCCATCAGAAGTAAGGCTCCGAGGATAGACGCCAAGGCGGGCACGACAACGGCGTAGCGGGTCAGGCTGAGGATTCTGTTCATCAAGCCCGTGACAGTAATAGATACGACGGGAAGGGGAAAGGTTGTGACCGTTTCCCACGCTCGGGAACATCCGCGGCCGGCGGCAATGGCGGCAATGGCCGACGTCTACCAAGCTCCTGCGAACAACACCACGGGATTCTCCGGAACCGGAGCTGTCGGGGCGCTCGGCGCCATCGGTGCGATCGGAGAGACTGGACCGGCCGGCCAAGTCGGCACTACTGGCAGTTCCGGCACTTTCGTCTCCGGACCTTCCAACTACCGTTGAGGGGCCACCCGGGCCTGGGGCGGCGAGGGCGGGTCACCGGCCCGAGCAGGAGGCATCGCCGGCACCACCTCGGCGCCGGCGGCGGGTCGCCTGTGGCCCAGGCCGTTTCGCTATCATGAGCGCGTCGGGGCCATGGGGCCGATATCAGGTGTGTCGACGGGCTTGTAGGGGTCCGGTGTATCAGAGATGAAGCTTCTCGATTCCTCGGTGGCGCGATGACCGCTGTTGGCGCCGCAAACATTCTTTTACTCGTGTACGTGGTGTGGGTGATCTGGGAACGCCGCCTCACCTTCGGGTCCCGCTTCGATTCGCCGATCACCATTGGGGCCGTCCTGTTCGGTGCGGGTGTGGGGCTGACCGCGCCGTGGCCGGTGGTCGCCGGCGTCCCGTTCCCGTTCACCGGCATGTACCTCGCACTGATCGTCATCGGTCAGTTCTGTTTCCTGGCCGCGATTGGCTTCGGTATGAAAGCGGTGTACATGCGACTGCTATCTGATGAGGCAATGCATCCGTTCATGAGGAGGCGGATCGCCCCTTTGGTCGCCGTTGCCAGTGTGGCTCTGGTGATTTGCTTCGTTGGGAGTTCGCTGACCTTGAACAGGCCGGTCGATCGTCAGTCGTTCGCCGCGGTGGACGGCTGGCTGGCGGTTTCCTGGCTCGTGTACTTCGGGTTCCTGGCGGTGCTCGGACTCATCCTCAGTTACGGGATTGCCAGGTTGCGAAGGGATCCACGCTCAGTGATGCACCGTTTCCTGTTGCTGTCGTTGGTGCCCGCTGCACTGTCCGCTGTGGTCATCGGATTCGCGTTGGTGAACAGGGGTGACGTGAATGTGTGGGTCGTGGCGTGGCTGATCAACTATGCGGCCTTCATCGGAACCACGCTGTCGTTCGTGTTGCAGTGGCGGCGTAGGGTCCGGGCTCTGTTGCCCCGCCGGTGAGCGGTTACAGCGGAGGCAGATCCATTCGCGGGCGAAGCCCCGCCGTGTCAGCGGCGGCCGTCTTCGCCGGTGCAGGGCCGGCGTCTCGGGCGTACTCCATCGCCGCGTCGTGGCTCACCAGTCCGTACCGGACCAGCAGATCCACCGGATTGAGTCCGAAAACATCGGCTAGTCGCAGCAGATTGTCGGCGCTGATCAGCCGTCCCTCTTCGCGGGCGGCGTAGTAGCTCGATCGGGCGACTCCGAGTGCTTTGGCCAGCTCGACGGTGCGTACCGGGCGCCCGACGAGGTAGGACATCACGGTGCCCAGGTCCCGGTCGCGGTCATCGATCACCTCGTGAGCATAGGCCAGGGCGCCGGTTGTGCCCCATAAACCGGACGGTCCGTCTCGCTGCACCATGCATGGGCAAATTGGCAGAGACCGCCATTTTGTTGTTAACGCAACAGGCTGGAATCCGCTGCGACAGCCTGTAGGGATACGACTTTCTGCAGTCGGGCAGCAAACACGGCCCGGAGCTTCAGGACGCGGTGAGTCGACCTAGCAGTGGTCGGCTAACGGCCAGCCCACCAGTGCCAGTCGCGCAGCAACCTGGTTGACCTCGTTGATATTGGGTTCCTTCGCGATGACCGCCTGGACGGCCTGCCGGATCTGGTCTTCTGTGACAGGGCTCTCGGGACGGCCTTCTTTGAGGACGGCCCAGGTCGCTTGGACTACCTCGTCCTCATCGAGTGTGCGTGCGAGCAGTGCGATGAGCGGGTAGTAATCCGTGGGCGGGACGCCGTCCGGATACCCCTTGTGTAGCCAGTTGAGGACGGACTGGAGGTAACTCGACGAGGTCGATTCGGCCTGGGTCATTTCACCCTCATTTCTTTGGGAACATCGGGAACAGGTCGACACCGAAGTGATGAAAGATCGTCGCCCTGGTGATCCACGCCACCGCGGTGACGATGACGAGACCGACGAACAGGAACAAAAGTATGCCCAGGTACTTCAGCGGTGGATTCGCTTTGTGGACCAGGTGGTCGGCTTCCTCGCCACCGGCGCCGTGCGAGTAGGCCAACAGTCCGGTGGCGAACAGCGCCGGCAGGCCAGCGCCGAGCAGCAATCCTACGATCAGGACATTGAGGAGGGATTCGAGGTAGTGCATCAGATGTCCTTTCGACGTCAGGCGGATGCCGTCGCGGGGGTCTCTTCACTGCCCGATTCCGCGTCACGTCCTGCGGCAGGCACGACGGAATTCGTCGTCTCGTCCCAGTCGGCGTTGACGTTGTTGTGGTCGACTTTCTGCTGTTGGGCACGCCACCACATATAGGCCGATAGTCCGACCAGGATCAAGAAGATCACGCCATCGCCGGCGAGATTGGACTCGGTGATTGCTTTGACGATGTCGGACAGCCAGAACGACAGCGCCCCCACTGCAGCAGCGGCCGGCAGGGTGATGAGCCAGGCGACTGCCATCCGGCCGGCGACCGCCCAGCGCACCTGCGCAC
>JBAXCK010000200.1:0-3133 GCA_037141465.1 Mycobacteriaceae bacterium
GTCCTGACGTCGTTGGCGCTCTACATCGGGTTCAGGCGACGCGACTGGTTGTGAGTTCCGATGCTCAGAACTTCACGGCGACGGCGTGGCCGTTGAGGTTGTGCACGATGTGGCAGCCGGGCCATGTTCGCATCTCGTTGACGAACACCGTCACACCGTCGCAGGTCTGGAAGCCGTAGTCGTCGAACACCATGATGCCCCCGCGGACCAAGCGCGGCCAAAGCCATTCGACGACACCGCGGGTGGATTCGTAGGTGTCAACGTCGACATGACTGAACCTGAACTGCTGGTCTGAGAGTGCGGTGCCGCTCTCGTCAGGGAAGGTACCTTCGAGGATCTCCACATTGTCAAGGTCCAAGCGTTCGATGAGCGCGATGACGTCGTCCTTGGTGCAGTCGTGATGTTCGCCGCCCTGGTACACCGAATCGAGCGGACCGGTCTTTACCACTCCGGTGAAGGTATCGCAGAGAATCACCGGATCGGTTAGGCCGTTGAGCTTCGCGCAACGGGCGATTAGCGCCCCGGTGCCGCCCCGCCATACCCCGACCTCCAACAGCGCGCCCGCCTGGAGTTTTGCCGCCTGACCCACCAACTGCCACAACTCGTAACACCGGTACACGTCGACCAGTGTGTTGGGGGCGATGTCGGAGTACTCGCGCAGAAAGTCGTCGTCGGCTCCCCATGGGCTGTAGGTCGCCTGCGGGGACGCGCCCTCGTAGTCGCGGTGCCTTATCTGCTCGACGCCCTTCAGGGAGACGATGTACGCGCCACTCTTCAAAGCTTTTCGCGCCGTGGCGATCACATCGTCGAGGTACTCCATACGGATAGCGATCACGAGGACGTCGATGTCCGCGAGGCCGAGCGACGCTGGTCGAGAGATCGGCAGTTCCGAGGCGGGAATGTAATCGGCGAGAAGGGCAGGATTGGAGTCGCCGAGCCAGACGAGGTTGTTCTTCATTGACGGGCAGGAGTTGATGATCCGCTCGCCACGTCCGATCAAACCCCACACGCCGACCCGCGCGGCCGGCGCCTGCGCGAGAAGATCGGCGACCCACTCGGCTACGGCCGCCTCGTCGAAAGTGGTTGAAGAAGTCATGTTTTTCAACAAGAGCATAGCCGCCACAGAGTGCGGATCGGAACGGGTACCCGGACCCGCCGAATCAGGCGGTCGGTCTTGCTGAAAACGGGTTCGCAGAAATGCCGTCGACACTGACGATCACGGCACCGGGCTTCAGCAACGGCGCGGCGAATTCGGTGATCTCTGGGATGAATTTGCGACGCGCGCCGATCACGAAGATGTCGAGATCGGCTGCGGCCAATGTCTCGGGAGGAGTGATCTTCAATCGCGTGCCGTCCAATCGGGCGCCGTGTAGAGACTCCTGCTTATCGGTGACCCACACCAGGTTCCTGCGGCTTCGTGGAGAGAGTTTCACGAAGCGGTGCCCGCGACCGTACACCCCCCAGAGCCCCACCCGCGCGTCTGGATTTTCGAGGAGCAGGCGTTTGACCCACTCGGACAGATTCCGGGCATCATGGTCGGTGTCTAAGTTTAGTTTGGACTCCTCCATGTAGGCATCCCAGAACGTCATGTGCGCAGCGGAACCCGGGATGGCCCGCTCGAGCACGAGATCCAGCCCCTTGTGTTCCTCGGGGAAGTAGAGCATTCGGAAGAAGAGCCGGCCTGCCATCGTGTAGTAGCTGTCCCAGAGATGACGCATCGCGTCGTCGGCGAAGGGTGTCTCGTTCTCCAGCCAATTGAAGAACTGGTGGGTGCCGAAGATCATGTTCTTGTAGGCGTAATCGCCCCATTCCCAACCGCTGATTCCCTGCATCGAGCACGGTTCACCGATGAAGACCGCCGGTTTGCCCGCGGACGGTGGCAGCGTGACGACGGCGTGTGGGAAGCAGTCGTCCATCAGCGTCGAGGAGCCGTCGAGACTGTCGCTCGGATTCAGTCGGTCGCGGCCCGCGAGGAACACTTCGCGATGCGCCGCGAAGCAGAAGATCCCGCTGAAGAGAGCAGACGGATTGCTGCCGGGCAGGAATGCAAGATCCTCGACGCGAGGCAGAAGCAACGTGTCGAATTGCGCGACCTGAAAGTCCTTTGGCCGCAGCCGCCACCACAGTTTGGAGTCCTTCTTGCGAATCAGCTCGTGTCGTCGCTTGATCTCCAGCCATCCGAAGTTGAGGTAGTGGTAAGCCACATCCGGGTGGGCCTTGAGTGACTCCACTACCCGGGTCACCGCGCCGCGGATGACCAGGTCGTCATCGCCCACGAGCCAGACGAACCGCCCTCGCGCCAGATCGCAGGTGACCCGCATGATGTTCGCGCAGAAGCCCGTGGTGCGATCGCTCCGTATCGACCGGACCCAGTCGCTATGGCGCTCGAGGACCCCGGGGGTGTCATCGGAGCTGCAGTTGTCCGACACCACCACTTCGACGGCGTCCCCGAGCGAGGCGACCTCGCCCTTCAGGCTGAACAGCTGATCCTCAAGTAGGGAGGCCCGATTCAGGGTGGGGATGCAGATGGACAGGATCGGACCGTCGTCGTTCGTGCGGGAAGTCATGGTGGTGAGGAACCTTGAGGGATATGGGCTTCGGCAACGCCCAGATGCTACCCGACAGCGCTAGTGAACCCTCAGGCCCGCGACGTCTACGTGATCGACGCCGCCACCAAGGCCGTCATCGACACCGTCTTCATCGGCCCGGCCATCTACGGCCCCGGCCAGCTCACCGGAATCGCGGTCAATCCCGGACCCACCACGAACACCATCTATGTCGCCACCTACAACAACGGGCAGCAGGGCACTCTGTCGATCTACCCGGTCTGACCTACCGGATGACCCATCCCATGTTGGGATCCATCGCAAGGCTCAACACATCCACCGCCTCGAATGCGCTCAGCGGAACCGTGCTCAGTTCGCGTTGCGCGGTAAGGTAGCCGGTTCCGCTCCAGCCGTTGCTCATCGCCAGCAGCGTTGCTCCGTCCTGTCCGGGGTTCCCGGAGTCGTAGATCACCGCACCGTGTTCCTGAAGCGCGCGGAGCACCACCTGGGTCGCCGGGTCATAGGACGAGACGTCGAAGTCGGCGCGCAGCCGCAGCACCGTGCCCATCGGCACACCGTTCGGATTG
>JBAXCK010000201.1:0-3124 GCA_037141465.1 Mycobacteriaceae bacterium
CTGGAGGTCATCGACCGGCGCCGACCACTTGCCCAGTTGCGGCCGCTGCTGAGCAGCGGCCTGGTGGATTCACTGCTGCCGCTGATGACGGTGCGTCCGGCCGGAACCGCCCGGCTGCGCCGGGTGATCGCCCAGCCGATCGGCGAGGGCGCCGAGATCGCGGCCAACTACACCCGCGGTGATCGGTTGCACGCCATCGCCTGCCGGGTTGCGCACATGCCGGGGACCGGCGGAACGGGCTGGCAGGTGGTCGCGCTGCACCTGGGTTAACGGCGGCGCAGCAGCTTGCGTTCTTTGGCCTGACCGCGGGCCGCCTCACGGCGCTCCTTGCGGGTGGCCCTGGTCCCGCGCGCGTTGACCGGTCCGTCGTGCTGCTGGATCTCGGCGTTGCCGTCCTCGGACGGGCCGACGTAGGTGAGCGGCCGGGAATCCTCGGTGCCCAAGCCGCGTGCCCGCAGTCCCTCCGGCATCGCCTGCGGCGTGACCGCCTGGGCTTGCGGCACACCCTCGACGACGACGTTGAACAGGAAGCCGACCGACTCCTCCTTCAGACCGTCGAGCATGCCCATGAACATGTCGTAGCCCTCGCGCTGGTACTCGACCACAGGATCACGCTGAGCCATGGCCCGAAGACCGATGCCCTCCTTGAGGTAGTCCATCTCATAGAGGTGCTCACGCCACTTGCGGTCGAGCACATTGAGCAGCACGTTGCGTTCGAGCTGTCGCATGGCACCCGGTCCGGCGACGGCTTCGATCTCGGCCTCGCGCTTGTCGTAGGCCTTCTCGGCGTCGTCGAGAATGGTCTCGAGAAGCTCCTCGCGACTGAGTTCGCCGGCCTCGCCGACCGAGTCGGTGTGGACGAGGTTGTGCCAGTCGATACCGACCGGATAGAGCGTGCGCAGCGCGCCCCACAACTCCTCGAGGTCCCAGTCCTCGACGTAGCCGTCGCCGGTCGCCCCGTTGACGTAGGCGGTGACGACGTCGGCGAGCATGGCGCGGGCCTGATCCTCCATGTCCTCGCCTTCGAGGATGCGGCGGCGCTCGGAGTAGATGACCGTGCGCTGACGGTTCATCACCTCGTCGTACTTGAGCACGTTCTTGCGGATCTCGAAGTTCTGCTGCTCGACCTGGGTCTGCGCGCTCTTGATGGCGCGGGTCACCATGTTGGCCTCGATGGGAACGTCATCGGGCAGATTGAGCCGGGTCAGCAGGGATTCCAGGGTGGCGCCGTTGAAGCGCCGCATGAGCTCATCGCCCAGCGACAGGTAGAACCGCGATTCACCCGGGTCGCCCTGGCGGCCGGAGCGGCCGCGGAGCTGGTTGTCGATGCGGCGCGACTCGTGCCGTTCGGTGCCGAGCACGTACAGGCCGCCCACCGACACCACATGCTCGGCCTCGGCGGCCGCCTCCGCTTTGATCTTCGGCAGCTCCTGCTGCCATGCGGCCTCGTACTCCTCCGGGGTCTCGACGGGGTCGAGTTCCCGGTCCCGCAACCGCCGGTCGAGCATGAAGTCGACGTTGCCGCCGAGCACGATGTCGGTGCCACGGCCGGCCATGTTGGTGGCCACCGTGATGGCCCCGCGCCGGCCGGCCTCGGCGATGATGCTCGCCTCCTGCTCATGGTGCTTGGCGTTGAGCACGTTGTGCGGCACTTTGCGCTTGGTCAGCATCCGCGACAGATACTCCGAACGCTCGACGCTGGTGGTGCCGATCAGCACCGGCTGACCCTTTTCGTAACGCTCGGCGATGTCGTCGGCCACCGCGATGAACTTGGCCTCTTCGGTCTTGTAGATGAGGTCGGTCTGATCCTTGCGAACCATCGGCATGTTGGTGGGGATGGGCACCACGCCGAGCTTGTAGATCTCATGCAGCTCGGCGGCCTCGGTCTCGGCGGTGCCGGTCATTCCGGCGAGCTTGCCGTAGAGGCGGAAGTAGTTCTGCAGGGTGATGGTGGCCAGGGTCTGGTTCTCGGCCTTGATCTCCACCTTCTCCTTGGCCTCGATGGCCTGGTGCATACCGTCGTTGTAACGGCGGCCGATCAGCACACGTCCGGTGAACTCATCGACGATGTACACCTCGCCGTCGCGGACGATGTAGTCCTTGTCGATGTGGAAGAGCTCCTTGGCCTTCAACGAATTGTTGAGGTAGCTGACCAGCGGCGAGTTGGCGGCCTCATAGAGGTTGTCGATTCCCAGCTGATCCTCGACGAACTCCACACCCAGTTCGTGCACACCGATGGTCCGCTTGCGCAGATCGACCTCGTAGTGGACTTCCTTCTCCATCATCGGAGCCAGCCGGGCGAACTCGGTGTACCAGTGCGAGGCGCCGTCGGACGGGCCGGAGATGATCAGCGGGGTGCGAGCCTCGTCGATCAGGATCGAGTCGACCTCGTCGACGATCGCGTAGTGGTGTTCGCGCTGGACCAGGTCGTCCAGTGACAGGGCCATGTTGTCGCGCAGGTAGTCGAATCCGAACTCGTTGTTGGTGCCGTAGGTGATGTCGGCCGCGTAGGCGGCCCGGCGTTCGTCGGCGTTGAGGCCGGACAGGATGACGCCCACTTCCAGGCCGAGGAAGCGGTGCACCCGGCCCATCCACTCGCTGTCGCGTTTGGCGAGGTAGTCGTTGACCGTGACGACGTGCACACCCTTGCCGGTGAGCGCGTTGAGGTAGGCCGGCAGCACACACGTCAGGGTCTTTCCCTCGCCGGTCTTCATCTCGGCGACGTTGCCGAAGTGCAGTGCTGCACCGCCCATCACCTGAACGTCGAAGTGCCGCTGCTGCAGGACCCGCCAGGCCGCCTCGCGGGCCACGGCGAAGGCCTCGGGCAGCAGCTCGTCGAGCTTCTCCCCGTCGGCCACCCGCTTGCGGAACTCGTCGGTCTTGGCACGCAACTCGGCGTCGGTGAGCTTCTCGACGTCGTCGGAGAGGGCGTTGACGTAGTCGGAGACCCCGCCGAGGCGCTTCACCATGCGCCCTTCACCGAGGCGCAGCAACTTGGACAGCACGGTTATATCCCTTGTGGGTTGGAGGCTTGAGTGCCCCCCATCCTAGGTGACGCGGCGATCGCGTCCGTCGGGCCTGCTCAGGCTCGCTACGCGAGCCGGATCAGGCCCCCCAAGGCTCG
>JBAXCK010000202.1:0-2981 GCA_037141465.1 Mycobacteriaceae bacterium
GCACTGACGCACGCGATGGAAGGGTGAGGAATCTGAACCCCTCGGAGATCGAGCCGGGACGCTTCGCCCTTGTGTTCAACCACCAGCTCCACGACGACGAGCCGGCCCATGCCCTGGTGGTGCGCTTCGATTGGGACGGCGGCACGGCGACTTCGTTCGAACTGGACTCGTGGGACAACCCCGATGAACCGACGTTCGGCGTCGAGCTCAACAGCGACCCGGTCACCGGCTGGGCGTCGTGGCTCAACGGCGACGACGCCCTGATCGCCTTCGTGCGGCCGCTGGCCGACGAGGAAGGCTGGGCCCGGGTCGACGGCGGCGCGCCGGGCAGTTCCCTTCACGACTTCGACGGTGAGCTCCACGAGCCCGAGACGTGGGTCAGCTTCGCGATGCTCATCAACGCAGTAGTGCTCGACCAGCCGGTGGCGAACATGAGCCGGCAGACGTACTGACGCTCCAGCTCAGAGCGCGCCCTCGGCGAGGCGCCGATTGACCACTTCCACTGCATGGCGGTGGCCGATCAACTCGAAGCCGAGGATGGTCACCATCGGCGCGAGGGTGATGATCACCAGGCACACCGGCATCGACACTCCCGCCGCCGCAAGAGCTACCGCACCTCCCAGCACGGCACCCGTCAGCACCAGCAGCACGGTGTGGAAGCTGTCCCATTCGCTGACCAACAGGGTGAAGAGCAGGTAGATCGAGCCGATGTAGACGCCGACCGGGATGGCGACCGCGAGGACGGTCCCGACCGAACTGAGCGTGGAGTGGTGGTCGATGTAGTAGGCGGCGGCATGCAACCCGGCCCCGGTGCCGACGATCGCACCGAACAACGGGATATGGGAGTAGCCGAACCGGATGGCCCTGCGGCGGTCGGCATGCAGCAGGTGCGACGCCGGGACCACGAAGTAGATCCACCACATACCGAAGGTCAACCCGATGCCGGCCACCGCCACCAGGACGGCATCGACGTTCCACCCTCCTTCGGCGACCTCCGCAGAGAGTGAGGCGACGGTGCCGACGATGCCTTCTCCGAGCGCGATGATCGTCAGCAGCCCGTAGCGTTCGGCGATGTGGTGGGCGTGCCACGGTGCGCTGCCCTTGCGGGTCTCGACATACCAGGGTCCCGAGAGTTCCACCACGGTCATCACCCCGACCAGCAGGAAGGTGACCGGCAGCGACGCATTCACGATCATGATGCCGACCCAGCCGATTTGGCTGACGCTGAGCGTGACGGCGTAGGTGAGGCAGATCGAACGCCGGGCGGGATCCTGCCTCGCGGCGCGAATCCACAGCGCCACCAGAGCAATTCGCATCACCACGTAGCCGGCGACCACCATCCGGTTGTCGATGTGCGCGCCCTTGTCGATCGAGGCGTACATCGGCGGCAGGCCCAGCGCCAGGATGATCACACCCACCATCTGCAGCATCGTCAACAAGCGATACACCCAGTCATCGGTGTCATACGCCGAGGCGAACCAGCTGAAGCCGACCCATGCCCAGCACACCAGCATGATGGAGAAACCGAAACCGATGAGGCCCGTTCGGACATGCCCTTCGGCGAGCAGGTGGGCCAGTTCGGACGCGGCGACGCCGAATGCCACAACGAAGGTCAGGTCGAAGAGCAACTCCAGCGGCGTCGCCACTCGGTGGGGTTCGGCCGGGTCACGGCCGGACATCACCCGCAATCCATGGGGGTGTGCCATCACTTCTTCTCCGTGCTTGCCGGTTCCGTGACTATCCCGAGCTGGCGAACACAGGCTGAGCGCGCCATCGCGACTAACGCCGGTTGCGCGTTATCGAAACCCTCCAGAGCCGGGGTGTCCTGCTTCATCTGAGTAATCGACGCATCGACGCAGCGCTGCAGACGTTGCGCATCGGAGTCACGCCACTGCGAGTAGGCGATGAGGCCCGCGGCGACCAGGCCGACCACCAGGTAGATCCAGAGGCGGGGATTTCGGAGCACACCACAGTGTCTCAGTTGAGGTTCGGGTCACCCGCCCCGCCGCGCTGCAGGCGTGCCGCGACCGACATCGCACGCCCGGCGCACGAGTAGTACAGGCTCGGCAACAGTCCGTCGCGCAGCAGCAGGTTGGGCAGGAACCCGTTGAAGCAGATCGTGTCGTCGGTGTAGGTGTAGCTGCCGAATCCGTAGCCGGCCGGGTTCTCGGTGAGGTCGGCGCGGTTGAGTTCCAGTGCCAGCCGGATGCCGGCGATGGTGTCGGGCGCGCGGTAGGGAAAGCGCTGCACGATCAGCAGTCCGTTGCCGTAGAGCGGGTGCGGCTCGTCGCCGATGAACTGGCACAGCGACGAGGCGTCGCCGTAGGGGAACTCCACGGTGAGGCCGAGCCCGCCGGCGCTGGCGCCCAGCGACGGTGGCCGCATCATGTGCTGGCGTACGGCGGCATCGAAGTCGGACTCCCGCAGCCCCAGCGGTTCGGCTCCCTGGACCGGGAACACCTGGGTGGCGGCGTGGATCATCTCGTCGGGTTCCAGTCGCACGCCCATTTGGGGGTGGCCGCTGATGGCGAAGCAGCCGACGTCGCGGTCGTCGAGGTGCTCGCCGTACATCACCGCCTCGGCCAGTTGCACCACCGCGGCCGATCCCAGCAGCATCGCCATCCAGGGGGCGATCTCGGCGTGCACGCGCGCAAGGGAGCACAGACTCACGGTGCGGGTTTTCGGGTCGTAGACGGGGCCCGCCATCGACGCGCACGACATCGGACCGTCATTGAGGGCGGTCAGCGTCTCGTCGGTGGGGTCGACGTCGGTCAGCATCTCGGTGCGCACGCCGATCAGGTAGCCGGTCATGCCGTCTGGGGACGTCTCCTCGCCGAGGATCTCGATGCTCTGCGCGTTATGGCCGCCCCACCACGTGAATCCGTTGCGGGTGCGCACCGCCCACTCGTCGTCGACCTGGAGCTGCTCGGTGTAGAGGAAGTCGAGGACCTCGCGGCCGGCGTTCATGGGGGCGAGGCTAC
>JBAXCK010000203.1:0-2888 GCA_037141465.1 Mycobacteriaceae bacterium
CAAAGCTGTCGCCCTGGGGGCCTGTTCGCCGGCTATCTGTTGCCAGGACCAGCACAGCACCGGCTCGTCGGGCCGGGAAACCACCTTGACCGCTTCGTCGGGCAGCGGCGACGGATACTCCCGCTCCGCTATCTGGGCCACCTGACTCTTAATGATGGTCGGTACGACGGCCAAACCGTGGGAGTCGCGCGCGCGCAACAACGACGCCGTGTTGCCGTTCACCGGCGCCACTCCATCGGGAAGAACCACAAAGAACCCGTTTCCGTATCCCGTGTCGATCTGGAACACCGAGCCGATCACGAGTTCCGGCGGCAGCCCTACGGTGTTCGGCTCACCCGCTCCAGGGATCGGCGGCAAATCCAGCGGCCCGGCATCGGGTATCGCATTGAACATCGCCTCGGAGAGCGGACTTGGCCGCGAGTTCCCCGGTATCCCCAGCGCCAATGTCAGAGCGCGGTCGTTGAGGTCAGTGGCGTGCCGGCCGGCACGCGTGACGACCCAGGTCTGGCCCTGGTAGGTCGTGAGAAGCATTTCCCGCGACTGAATCGGATCGTCGCGGCCGAGGGTCAACGGCATCGACACCACTGACGTTTTCACAGTGGGGTTCGCGGTCTGGGCTCCGCTGACGGTGTCACACAACGCCCAGGTCGGTGGTGCACTCTTGGTGACCGGTGTCGCGTAGGGGGCGCCGGGAATGCCGATGTACTGCCCCCTGCGCAGCTTCGCGAGTTCCCCGGACTTCACCGATGTCGGTTCATCGGGTTTGCCGATCACGAGCCGCGCCGAGGTTAGGTTGTAGACCGGGCGCACTTTGTCCGAAGTCCTGACAAACAGCTGTTTGGTCGAGTTGTCGACGAACAGGTCACCGTTGAGCTTGCCCTGCGGTTTGAAGTACGCCAGTGCGAAGCAGCCCACCAGGAGCAGCACCGAGATGATCACTCCGATTCCGGCCGACCGGCTGTAGAAGGACAGCGGATCATCGAACATCCTGGTGTCGCGCCGAACGATGGCGTGCTCGAGGCGCCGGAACAAGAAACGCCAGCCGCTCACCTGCACCTTGGTCGTGAGCCGAAAACCTGCCATGCCTCACTCGCCGATATTGAGTCGTGCGTGGACCGCGGAAATTGCCTCAAGCATGTCGTCGCCGTTGATCTCGCTGAGCCGTTCGGCATCGAGTTGCTCGAAGTCCGGCGCCTGGGTCAGCCGGATGTCTCGATATTGCTCACTGGCCTCGACCATTTGGCGCGCATAACGACCGTTGCCGGCGATGTCGATCGCGGGTCGCCCGCGAACTGTCTGCTGGCTCAACAGCTTTGCCGCCTGCAAGAGGTTGTGCTCTGCCTCCGCGCTCAGCCTCGAGTCGTTGGAGGCAGCGATGACTTTCGCGATCTGGACAATCTCGTCGGGGGAGTAGGAGTCGAATTCGATCCGGGTCGCGAACCGCGAACGCAGTCCCTCGTTGGTTTCCAGCAACCGGTCGATGTCGTTGCTGTAGCCGGCGATGATCACCACCAGGCGGTCACGGTCGTTCTCCATGCGTGCCAGCAGTGTGTCGAGCGCTTCCTGGCCGAAGGGGTCTGCGCGCCCGCCCCGTTCCTGTACCAAGGCGTAGGCCTCGTCGATGAACAGCACACCGCCCATCGCGCGGTCGATGACCTTGGTGGTCTTGACCGCCGACTGTCCTTCGTATTCGGCGACGAAGTCCTTACGTGCCGTCTCGATGAGTTTCGGTTCCTCGATGACCCCCAGGCCGGCGAGGATGTTGGCTACCACTCGCGCGATCGTCGTCTTACCGGTGCCCGGCGGCCCGGTGAAAATCATGTGTTTACTGGGTTGGGCGACCTTCATCCCGCGGGCGGCGCGCACCCGTGCCATCTGCGTCGCGGCCCGGTAGCGCTCTACTTGATCTTTGACTCGGCCCAGGCCGATCTGCCGTTGCAGTTCCGCCTCGGCTTCGGCGAGCAGCGCTTCCTGACCCGAGGTGTCGGCTACGACGCTGGAGGCGTCCCAGGGGTCGGTACGGGCGGCGATTTGCTCAGCGGTCACCGTCGTCAGTCGATAGCCGGGATCCCTCAACGCCGCGGTGACCTTGGGATCCGGATGGGTGGTCTGCAACCACTCCAGCAACGCCACGGCAGCAGCTTCGTTGCCCTGGCTGCGGCGCACCATCGCCAGATACCAGGCGATGGTGCTTGCGCACGCCTCTGCGGCGGGCGTCTCATTTGCCTCGAGCAGTCTGCGTTCGGCTTCGCTGAACAAGCCCAGGTTTGCCGCGGCGACGCCGTGCGCGACGCCGGCTGCGGCGACCAGGAAGGCGTCTGGCCAACGGGCCGCACCACGGAGTTCCTCGATGACGTCGGTCCAGCGCTCGGCCTCGCCGTGAATCACGGCCTTGGTCCACGAGACCAAGTGCTCGGTGCCGGCGATCGGGCTCTCGTCCACGGCGTCCATCGCGTCGAAGTAGTTACCGTGCGACGCCTCGCTGATCGCGAAGCCCATCTTCACAGCCAGCGGCGATGTGACCGGGTAGGTGATGTCGCCGTACGGGCCGCCGACGGGAACCCGGGCTCCGACGGTGGTCATCGACACCTGGGCGGCGCCCGACAGTCTGCCGAAGTTCAGACGCGAGTACCACGCACGAAACAGCGTCACTCGGTCGGTGTCTCCGCACCGGATTCGGCCGACCCACGCATCGCAGGCCGATTCGTCGTAGTCGGTGATCTCGATGAACAGGTCCAGTGCGCGCGCCTCGGAGACCGCCAGCATGCTCACCGCGCTCCCGAACAGGTCCGCCAGGCGGTCACTCATTCGAACACCGAGTCCCGTCGTCGAACCACGCTCCCGCGGGCAGGAACCCAAGTAGTTCGTCGAGGCAACGCTGAAGGTTC
>JBAXCK010000204.1:0-2823 GCA_037141465.1 Mycobacteriaceae bacterium
GGGTCACCGCGCATGAGCGAAGCGAACAGCGGAAAGGGTCACCGCGCATGAGCGAGTACACGGACCGACCGTCCGACGAGGAACTGTCGAGGATGTCCACCGAGGAGCTGGTGACCCTCGGTGGCCGCATGGACGGCGTGGAGACGATCTTCAAGGAGCAGCGCTGGCCCGTTGAGGACACCCGCGCCGAAAAGCGATCCGAGCGCCTGGTCGCCGTGTGGCTGTTGGTCGGTGGGCTGTCGGGTCTGGCGCTGCTGCTGGCCTTCCTGTTCTGGCCCTGGGAGTACAAGCCATACGGCGTCAAGGGCAACCTGCTGTACTCCTGGGCGACGCCGGTGTACGGCATCACCTTCGGCCTGTCGATCCTGGCCATCGGCATCGGCGCGGTGCTCTACCAGAAGCGCTTCATCCCCGAGGAGATCTCGGTCCAGGAACGCCACGACGGCCCGTCCTCGCAACTGGATCGCAAGACCGCGGCAGCCAACCTGGTCAATGCGTTCGAGGGCTCAACCATCAAGCGGCGCAAGCTGATCGGGATGTCGGCCGGGATCGGCCTCGGCGCATTCGGGCTGGGCACGCTGGTCGCGGCCCTCGGCGGCATCATCAAGAACCCCTGGAAGCCGGTCGTGCCCACCGCCGACGGCCTCAAGGCCGTGCTGTGGACGTCGGACTGGACTCCCCGGTACAAGGGCGAGACGATCTACCTCGGCCGGGCCACCGGGCGCCCGGGCGAGTCGCCGCTGACCAAGATCCGTCCGGAGGACATCGACGCAGGCGGTATGGAGACGGTGTTCCCGTGGCGTGAATCCGACGGCGACGGCACCACGGTGGAGTCAGCCGAACGGTTGACGCATATCGCGATGGGTGTGCGCAATCCGGTCATGCTGATCCGCATCAAGCCGGTCGACATGGCGCGCGTGGTCAAGCGCAAGGGCCAGGAGAGCTTCAACTTCGGTGAACTCTTCGCCTACACGAAGGTCTGCTCGCATCTGGGCTGCCCGTCCTCGCTCTACGAGCAGCAGACCTACCGGATCCTGTGCCCGTGCCACCAGTCGCAGTTCGATGCGCTGCATTTCGCCCGGCCCATCTTCGGCCCGGCCGCCCGCGCACTGGCGCAGCTACCCATTACCATCAATACCGAGGGCTATCTGGTAGCCAACGGCGACTACATCGAACCCGTCGGACCGGCATTCTGGGAGCGCAGATCATGAGCACAAGCGTCGCTGACCGCATCGACAAGGCCGCTGACAACGTCGATTCGCGGTATCACCCGTCCGGGGCGCTGCGTCGGCAGCTCAACAAGGTCTTCCCCACGCACTGGTCATTCCTGCTCGGCGAGGTGGCGCTCTACAGCTTCATCGTCCTGCTGCTGACCGGGGTGTACCTGACCCTGTTCTTCGACCCCTCGATGGCCGAGGTCACCTACAACGGTGTGTACCAGCCGCTGCGCGGCATCCAGATGTCACGCGCGTACGAGACGGCGCTGAACATCAGCTTCGAGGTGCGCGGCGGACTGTTCGTCAGGCAGGTTCACCACTGGGCGGCGCTGCTGTTCGCCGCGTCGATCATGGTGCACCTGGCCCGCATCTTCTTCACCGGCGCATTCCGCCGGCCCCGCGAGGCCAACTGGGTCATCGGCTCCCTGCTGCTGATACTCGCGATGTTCGAGGGGTTCTTCGGCTACTCGCTCCCCGACGACCTGCTCTCGGGAACCGGCATCCGCGCCGCCCTGTCTTCGATCAGCCTCGGCATCCCGGTGATCGGCACCTGGATGCACTGGGCCCTGTTCGGCGGTGATTTCCCGGGCGACATCATCATCCCGCGGCTCTACGCGATCCACATCCTGCTGTTCCCGGGAATCATGCTGGCCCTCATCGGCGTCCACCTGGCGCTGGTGTGGTTCCAGAAGCACACCCAGTTCCCCGGACCGGGCCGCACCGAGACCAACGTCGTCGGCGTGCGCGTCATGCCGGTGTTCGCGGTGAAGTCCGGTGCGTTCTTCGCCATGATCGTGGGCATCCTGGGTCTGATGGGTGGCCTGCTGCAGATCAACCCGATCTGGGTGCTCGGCCCCTACAAGCCCTCACAGGTGTCTGCCGGCTCGCAGCCTGACTTCTACATGCTGTGGACCGACGGACTGATCCGACTGTTCCCGCCGTGGGAGATCTACATCGGCAACCACACCATCCCGGCCGCCGTCTGGGTCGCCCTCATCATGGGCGTGGTGTTCCTGCTGCTGATCATCTACCCGTTCCTGGAACGGCGGTTCACCGGGGACAACGCGCACCACAACCTGCTGCAGCGTCCGCGTGACGTGCCGGTGCGCACGGGCATCGGCGCCATGGCGATCGCGTTCTACATGGTGCTGACCTTCAGCGCCATGAACGACATCATCGCCTACAAGTTCCACGTCTCGCTGAATGCGACGACCTGGATCGGGCGCATCGGCATGCTGGTGGTTCCCCCGCTGGTGTTCTTCGCGGCCTACCGGTGGGCGGTCGCCCTGCAGCGCAGTGACCGCGCCGTCCTTGAGCACGGCATCGAGACCGGCATCATCAAGCGGCTTCCGCACGGTGCCTACATCGAGTTGCACCAGCCACTGGGACCGGTCGACGATCACGGCCACCCGATCCCGCTGGAGTATCAGGGCGGAGTCGTGCCCAAGCGGATGAACAAGCTGGGCTCCGGTGGCCGACCGGGCCACGGCGGCTTCCTCACCGCCGATCCGCCGGCCCAGGACGCCGCTCTCAACGAGGCGGCCCACGCCTCCGAGCAGCGCGCCCTGACCGCGCTCAAGGAGTACCAGGATCACGAGCACAACGG
>JBAXCK010000205.1:0-2779 GCA_037141465.1 Mycobacteriaceae bacterium
CGGCTCAGTGGCCGAGCCGGCTGGGTTGGAGGGCCGGCTCAGTGGCCGAGCCGGCCGCGACCCATGCGCAGTAGCAGCATCGCCAGTTCCTTGCCGTCCTGGCCCAGTGCGCTGTAGCGCTCGATCACCTTCATCTCCCGGCTGTGCACCAGCCGGGTGCCGCCGGAGGCCATCCGGACCTTGCCGATCTCCTGGGAGACCTCGGTCCGGCGGCGCACCGCGGCCAGGATCGCGGCGTCGAGCCGATCGATCTCCTCGCGCAATGCGTCGATGTCGGTGAGTTCCTCGGTGCCCATGTCGTCGTTCTCCTCGGGTGGGGTAGGTGGTGTCATCCGCTCCCGGGCCTCACACGAAAGGAGCCCCGGATCGCTGATGCGACCGCGGGGCTCTCGGGTTTGAGCAGCTAAGCCTCCACGGGCACCGCGATGCGGTACCCGTGAAAAAATCGCTGCGAGATATGCACGTCTGACAGTGTGACATCCGGTGGCGCGCCTTCGCAAAGGACCGTCGTCGTACGGCGGTAGGTTGGGGGGGATATGAGTGTGCAGGCATTGGACGCCGGGCTGCTCGACGGCCTCAATCCCCAACAACGCCAGGCCGTGCTGCATTCGGGCGCCCCGCTGCTGATCGTCGCCGGCGCCGGATCCGGCAAGACTGCCGTGCTGACCCGTCGCATCGCCTACCTGCTGGCGGCGCGTGACGTCGGGCCGGGGCAGATCCTCGCGATCACCTTCACCAACAAGGCCGCCGCCGAGATGCGGGAACGGGTCAGCGGACTGATCGGCCCGCGGGCGCGCAACATGTGGGTCTCGACATTCCACTCCACCTGCGTGCGGATCCTCCGGAACCAGGCCTCGCTGCTGCCCGGACTGAACTCGAACTTCTCCATCTATGACGCCGACGACTCCCGCCGGTTGCTGCTGATGATCGGCCGGGACATGGGTATCGACGTCAAGCGGTATTCACCGCGGCTGCTGGCCACCGGAATCTCGAACCTGAAGAACGAACTGATCAGTCCCGAGCAGGCCACCGAAGCGCTCGACGATTCCTCCGACGACATGGCCAGGACGGTGGCGTCGGTGTACGGGGAGTACCAGCGGCGGCTGCGCGGCGCGAACGCGCTGGACTTCGACGATCTGATCGGTGAGACGGTCTCGGTGCTCCAACGCCACCCGCAGATCGCGCAGTACTACCGTCGCCGGTTCCGCCACGTCCTGGTCGACGAATATCAGGACACCAACCATGCGCAGTACGTCCTGGTGCGTGAACTCGTCGGCCACGGCGCGGCGGGCGCCGGTGAGGTACCGCCGTCGGAGCTGTGTGTGGTGGGCGACGCCGACCAGTCGATCTATGCGTTCCGCGGCGCGACGATCCGCAATATCGAGGATTTCGAACGCGACTTCCCCGACGCGACGACTATTCTGCTCGAACAAAACTACCGGTCCACTCAGACGATCCTCTCGGCAGCCAATGCGGTGATCGCCCGCAACTCCGGCCGGCGGGAGAAGCGGTTGTGGACCGATGCCGGCGACGGCGAACCGATCGTGGGTTACGTCGCCGACAACGAACACGACGAGGCCAGGTTCGTCGCTGCCGAGATCGACGAACTCGTCGATTCCACCGACGCGACCTACAATGACGTCGCGGTGTTCTACCGCACCAACAACTCCTCGCGCGCTCTGGAGGAGGTGTTCATCCGGTCCGGCATCCCGTACAAGGTCGTCGGCGGGGTGCGGTTCTACGAGCGCAAGGAGATCCGCGACGTCGTTGCATATCTGCGGGTCCTCGATAATCCCGGCGATGCGGTGAGCCTGCGGCGGATCCTGAACACCCCGCGCCGCGGCATCGGTGACCGGGCTCAGGCCTGTGTGGCGATCTACGCCGAGAACACCGGCGCGTCCTTCGCCGACGCACTGGTGGCCGCGGCCGAGGGCCGCGTCCCGATGCTCAACAGCCGATCGGAGAAGGCCATCGCGGCGTTCGTCGAACTGCTCGACGATCTGCGGGGTCACCTCGACGCGGAGTTGGGCGATCTGGTGGAGGCGGTGCTGGAGCGCACCGGATACCGGCGTGAACTGGAGAACTCCAACGACCCGCAGGATCTGGCCCGTCTGGACAACCTCAACGAGTTGGTCAGCGTCGCACACGAATTCAGCATCGACAGGGCCAACGCTGATGCGCTCGCCAGTGCTGATGATGATGAGGGCATCGACGAGGATGTGCCCCCCACCGGGGTTCTTGCCGAATTCCTGGAGCGGGTGTCCCTGGTCGCCGACGCCGACGACATCCCGGAGAACGATGCGGGAGTGGTGACCATGATGACGCTGCACACCGCCAAAGGACTGGAGTTCCCGTTGGTGTTCGTCACCGGCTGGGAGGACGGCATGTTCCCGCACATGCGTGCCCTCGGCGATCCGCGCGAACTCAGCGAGGAGCGGCGCCTGGCCTACGTCGGCATCACCCGGGCCCGCCAGCGGCTCTATCTGAGCCGCGCCAAGGTGCGCTCGTCGTGGGGCCAGCCGATGCTCAACCCGGAATCCCGCTTCCTGCAGGAGATCCCGCAGGAGCTGATCGACTGGCGTCGCACTGATGCAGCGCCATCGACGGGGCCCAGCGCTCCTGTCATCGGACGGATGGGAACACCCCGGCCGTCGCCGCTGGGTTCGGCGGGTGCTAAACGGCCGCTGATCGTGCTGGCGCCGGGCGACCGGGTCAATCACGACAAGTACGGTCTGGGCTGCGTCGAGGAGGTCTCCGGTTCAGGAGAGGCCGCGATGTC
>JBAXCK010000206.1:0-2750 GCA_037141465.1 Mycobacteriaceae bacterium
AGGATGTGCTCCCGCTCGTACTCCATTCCGGGATGAGCCTCGGCGAGGTGCTTCTGGGCCAGTTCGACCAGCTCGTCCTCGTCCTTGCCGCGGATAGCCTCACCGCACGGGCAATTCAGGTGGGTCTTCATCACTTCACCTTAGCTTTGGCGGCGGCTTTCATCTTCTTCTTGTACGCCCTGACCTGGTCCAGGGAGCCCTTGTCCACCACATCGGCCACCGACATGTGGACCCCGGCCTTTGCGTAATCGCCGGCCGCTGACCGCCAGCCGGCCGGGGTGACGCCGCACTGCTTGCCCAGCAGAGCCAGGAAGATCTGCGCCTTCTGCTCGCCGAACCCGGGCAGCGCCTTGAGGCGCCGCAGCACCTCGGCACCGTTCGGGTCGCCGTCGGTCCACAGCGCGGAGGTGTCCCCTCCGTACTGCTCGACGACGGCGCGGGCCAGCTCCTGGACCCGCTTGGCCATCGACCCCGGGAACCGATGGACGGCAGGCGTTTGTGCGCACACCGCCGCGAACTTCTCCGGGTCGTACCCGGCGATCACCGACGGGTCCATCGAGCCCAACCGGTCGGCGATCTTGCGCGGCCCGGCGAATGCGGTCTCCATGGGGATCTGCTGGTCGAGCAACATCCCGACCAGCAGCGCGAACGGATCCTCGCTGAGTAGCCGATCGCCCTCGGGGTCCTGGGTCAGACAGAGCTTGCTGCGCACGGTCTGGAGCTTATCCCCGCGGCCTACGAGTGAGGCCTGCGAGCACCGCGCTAAGGTCGTCCTCAGTCGGCCACACGACCGGCAATGACGGCAGGAGAGTTGCCATGGCTTCGTCACTGATTGATGCGCTCGGCTCGCAGAAGAGCGGCCTGGCTCTGCTCAAACTGCTGGCAGATAACAGTTTTGACTCCATTCTCGTCACCGATGCATCATCCAAGGGTCGTATCGTCTATGCGAACAAGGCCTTCAAGAAGCTCACCGGATACGACCCCGAGGATGTCGTCGGCAAGGATCCACGCATCCTTCAGGGCCCCGGCACCGACCGGAAGGTGACTGATCGGATCGCCGCGACACTCAAAGCCGGCGGGAGGTTCGAGGGCCGCGCGGTCAACTACAAAAAGGACGGAACGCCCTTCATCATGAATTGGCGGATGTTCCCCCTCAAGGAGGCCGGCACGATCGTCGCCTGGGTGGCTATTCAGCGCGAGGCGCTTTCGGTCGGCTGAACCCGATCACCGCGTCATGCTTCAACCGTTCCTCAGACAGAAAGGCGTCGGCTAGGGGATCCTGTGTCAGCCGCAGTTCCGACACAAGGGAGACTCATCGGTGACCGACACCCCCCACCCGCCCGGAACCGAATACCTTGCCGTGCAGGCGAGCCCGGAATTCGCTGACCTGCGTCGCACCCTGCGCCGGTTCGTCTTCCCGATGACGGCCTTCTTCCTCATCTGGTACGCCACCTACGTGCTGCTGGGCGCCTTCGCCCACGACTTCATGGCCACCAAGGTGTGGGGCAACATCAATGTGGGCCTGCTCATCGGCCTGAGCCAGTTCCTGACGACGTTCCTCATCACCGGTCTCTACGTCCGCTTCGCCAACCGCGAGCTGGACCCGAAGGCCGCCGCGATCCGCGCCGAGATGCACTGGAGTGAGCAGTGAACACCGTGACACTGCTGGCCGACACCGAGACGATCGGCAACCCTGCCGTGAATATCAGCATCTTCGCGCTCTTCGTCGTCATCACGCTGATCATCGTCATCCGCGCCAGCCGCTCCAACACCAACGCCACGGAGTTCTTCACCGCCGGCCACGCCTTCACCGGCCCGCAGAACGGCATCGCGATCGCCGGTGACTACCTGTCGGCGGCCAGCTTCCTCGGCATCGCCGGCGCCATCGCGGTCTACGGCTACGACGGCTTCCTGTACTCCATCGGCTTCCTGGTGGCCTGGCTGGTGGCGCTGCTGCTGGTCGCCGAATTGCTCCGCAACACAGGCAAATTCACCATGGCCGATGTGCTGAGCTTCCGGCTCAGGCAACGCCCCGTGCGGCTGGCCGCCGCCATCTCCACGCTGACGGTGTCGCTGTTCTATCTGCTGGCCCAGATGGCCGGTGCGGGCGGCCTGGTGGCGCTGCTGCTCGACATCCACGGCCGGGCCGCGCAGTCACTCGTCATCGCGGTCGTCGGCGCCCTGATGATCGCCTACGTCCTCATCGGCGGCATGAAGGGCACCACCTGGGTGCAGATCATCAAGGCCGTGCTGCTGATCACCGGCGCGGCGCTGATGAGCGTCATGGTGCTGGCCAAGTTCGGGCTGAACTTCTCCGATCTGCTCGGCTCCGCTCAGGAGATGGTGAGCAAGGCCACCACCAAGGGCGTCGCCGGCCGCGACGTGCTCGCGCCGGGCGCCCAGTACGGGGCGTCGACCGCCTCGAAGATCAACCTGCTCTCCCTCGGCCTGGCGCTGGTGCTGGGCACCGCGGGCCTGCCGCATGTGCTGATGCGCTTCTACACCGTGCCCACCGCCAAGGAGGCGCGGCGCTCGGTGGTGTGGGCGATCGCGCTGATCGGCGCGTTCTATCTGTTCACCCTGGTGCTCGGCTACGGGGCGGCGTCGATCGTCGGGCCCGACCGGATCCTCAAGGCCGCCGGCGGGCAGAACTCGGCCGCGCCGCTGCTGGCGTTCGAACTGGGCGGGGTGGTGCTGCTGGGCATCATCTCGGCGGTGGCGTTCGCGACCATCCTGGCGGTGGTGGCCGG
>JBAXCK010000207.1:0-2687 GCA_037141465.1 Mycobacteriaceae bacterium
TCCTCGGGGGCACCGCTGGAAGGCATCGCCGTCGGTGTCTCGCGCCGGACCGCCGACGGGGAGCCCGACGGCGGCTGGACACCGCAGGAGATCCTGCCCGTCGAGCGTGCGCTGTCGGCCTACACCGCCGGCGTCGCATACCAGGCGTTCGCCGATTCGTCCTGGGGGACAATCGTCCCCGGCGCGAGCGCCGATCTGGTGTGGCTCGACCGTGACCCCAGGCTCACTGATCCACTGGACCTGCCGTCGATCGCCGTCCGCGCGACCTACCTAGCCGGTCGGGCTGCCCACCTGCCTACAGAGTGAAGGGAATCCGATGACGACGCCCACCAACTCGCCCACCCCGGGCCCGCTGCTGACCGAACATGAGGGGCACCTACGACGGGCGCTGGGATTGCCCTCACTCGTGTTGTTCGGTCTGGTCTACATCGTCCCGCTGACGGTGTTCACCACCTACGGAATCGTCACCCAGACCACGGGGGGCAGACTCCCGGTCGCCTACGTGGTCACCCTGGCCGCCATGGCGTTCACCGCGCTGTCGTACGCGCGAATGGTCGTCGCGTTCCCGGTCGCCGGATCCGCCTACACCTATACACAGAAGACCTTCGGCGCTCCGCTGGGCTTTCTGGCCGGCTGGTCGCTACTGCTGGACTATCTCTTCCTGCCGATGCTCAACTACCTCGTGATCGGCATCTACCTGGAGGCCGCATTCCCAGGCCTGCCGGCCTGGCTGTTCATCGTGCTTTCGATCGCGATCGTGACGGTCCTCAACATCGTCGGCATCGTCTCGGTCGCGCGGGCCAACTTCCTCATCATCGCCGTACAGACGATCTTCATCGTGACCTTCGTCGCGATGGCGATCGCGACGCTGTCCGGCAAAGGCACCGTGGATGTCGCGGCTCCGTTCCGCGGTGACGGCACGGCGACGGGATTGGGTGTGGTGTTCGCCGGTGCGGCGGTGCTGTGTCTGTCTTTCCTCGGTTTCGACGCGGTGTCCACCTTGTCCGAGGAGGCCCGCGATCCGCGCCGTGATGTCCCCCGGGCGATCATCATCGCCACCCTGGGCGCCGGTGTGCTGTTCATCATCCTGTCCTACATCTCACAACTGGTGTTTCCGTCGAATGTGTTCGCCGACGTCGACTCCGGGTCGCTCGATGTGATGCGCACCGCTGGAGGCAAGTTCCTCGACACCTTCTTCACCGCCGCCTACGTCGCCGGTTGTATCGGTTCGGCACTGACTTCGCAGGCATCGGTGGCTCGCATCCTGTACGCAATGGGCCGTGACGGGATCCTGCCGCGACCTGTCTTCGGGCACGTGTCGCCACGGTTCAGCACGCCGGTCTACTCCATCGTGCTCGTGAGCGTGGTATCGCTACTCGCATTGGTGATCGACCTTGGCACTTTGGCATCGATCATCAGTTTCGGTGCGCTGGTGGCGTTTTCGGCCGTCAACCTGTCGGTGATCAAGCACTACTTCATCGACGGGAGGCAGCGCGACGGGGGAGCAACGGTGCGGTATCTGATTCTGCCGCTGATCGGATTCGTTCTCACCGTGTGGCTATGGACGTCCCTGTCGGCGCTCACGCTCAAGGTGGGCATGATCTGGCTGGCAGCGGGCTTGCTGTGGCTGCTGTGGATGACGAGGGCCTTCCGCCGCCCGACGCCGGTGATGGACATAGAACCGGCCTGAGAAGTGAGCGTGGTGCGGTGTTCGCCCAGAGCACCGCAATCACCAGAGCACCGCAATCATCAGTGCGGACGGTTGGGTGGTGGCCGAGACCGGCCCTGGCGTCGGCCTGGCGGTCGCGGAGATCGATTTGGCGGCCAGCCGAGACAAACGGCTGACCGCCCACGTCGACGTCCTCGGTGATCGGCGACTCGACCTGTACTGACTGCGACGCTTCGGCCGTTCCCCAGGGCGCCAGCAGGTACCGTATGCCCGTTCCCGCGAGAAAAAGAGGACGTGATGACCCCCGTCGACCGCAGCGAATTCAACCGTCGAATCTTCCTGGCCGGCAGCCTGGCCGCCGGCGCCGGACTGGCACTGGCGGCCTGCAGCCGCACCGCCACCGCACCGGGTCTCACGAGTCAGCCGACCTCGGTCAACCCGGCCCTGGCCGACGCGATCAAGGCCGCTGAGGCGGCCAGGCCGCACACGGGCAGGACGGTCACCGCCACGTTGAACCCCCGGCCGGTCACCGTCGACCTCGGCGGGAAGGTCGTCAAGACCCTCGGCTACGCCGACACCGTCCCGGGACCGCTGATCCGGGCCAACGTCGGCGACGAACTCGTGGTGACCCTCACCAACGGCCTGACCAAACCCACGTCGATGCACTGGCATGGCCTCGCCCTGCAGAACGATATGGACGGCGCCGTGCCGGCGACTCCCGACATCGCGGCGGGTTCCGCCTTCACCTTCAAGTTCTCGGTCCCCGATGCCGGCACCTACTGGGCACACCCCCACGTCGGCGTCGAACTCGACACCGGGC
This sequence comes from Mycobacteriaceae bacterium, assembly GCA_037141465.1. Classification (GTDB taxonomy): domain Bacteria; phylum Actinomycetota; class Actinomycetes; order Mycobacteriales; family Mycobacteriaceae; genus Mycobacterium. The sequence goes on from JBAXCK010000207.1 coordinate 2,490, forward strand.
TGTACCTGCCCCTGATCGTCGACGATCCGAAAGCGCCTGCGAACTATGACGCCGAATGGATCGTGATGCTCGATGACTGGACCGACGGCGTTGGCCGCTCGCCCCAGCAGATCCTCGAGGATCTGGAGAAGGGCGGCATGGGAGCCATGGGCGGCTCGGGATCGCAGGGGTCGATGGGCGGGCAGGGTTCGATGGGCG
>JBAXCK010000208.1:0-2646 GCA_037141465.1 Mycobacteriaceae bacterium
TCACGCCGGTGCCCAGCAGGGTCGCCCCGACCAGGGCCGCTGCCGTCAGCACCGCCTTGGTCCCGGTCATCCCGAACAGGAACGGCAGTATCGGGATCAACGCGCCAACGGCGAAGAACAGGAAGCTGGAGACGGCCGCCTTCAGCCCGGTGCCTACCGCTTCGTGCCGGTCGTCGTCGGACCCCGGCGAATGGTGCACCGGGTTCTGTAGGACCCGGGCCGCGTGAGCGGTCGCCTCCTCCGGACTCATCCCCCGGGCGCGGTAGACCAGTTCCAACTCGTTGGCGTCGACGTCGAGTTGGGCGAGTGCGGACCCCACGTTGGGGCTCGGCGCCGACGCCTCGAGCAACTCCCGCTGGGAGCTGACCGACACGTACTCACCGGCACCCATCGACAGTGCGCCGGCGAGCAGTCCGGCGAGTCCGGTCACCAGGACCGTGTGGCTGGACACGCCACTCGCGCTGACGCCGAGGATCAGGGCCAGGTTGCTCACCAGGCCGTCGTTGGCGCCGAACACTGCCGCACGGAAGCTCCCCGACAGGCGGTCGCGGCCGCGGGCTGCCAGAGCGCGGATGACCTCTTCGTGGATCTGCTCGTCGGCGGCCATGGTGGGGGTGGCGTCGGCGTCGGCGTCATAGCTGGCGCGGGCCTCGAACCGCTGCACCAGAGCCAGCACGAACACCGATCTGAAGTGCCGCGCGAGGAAGGCGAGAACGCGGGTGCCGAGGTCGGCGCGGACCGGTGGGCCGACCTGATCGCCTAGGAGGCTCAGCCAGTGCTGCTCGTGGCGTTCCTCTGACGCGGCGATCGCGGACAGAATCTCGCGTTCCTCACCGTCGTAGCGCTGGGCGAGGTCTCGGTAGACGGCGGCCTCGGCGCGTTCGTTGGCCAGATGCCGGCGCCAGCGCCTCAGGTCGGCCTGCGTGCGGACGCTCATCCAAAGTCGCTCTCGCCGAAGTCGTCGAGACCGCACTCGGTGCGGCGGCCGATCAGCGTGTGCAGCCCCCCCTCGGTGAACGGGCACAGCGCTTCGGCGAAAACCTCGACGGTGCGCATAGCGAAGCAGATTACTCGTCGGAACACTCCGAACCCGGGCCTACGGCCACCCAGTGACCCTGCTGGCCATCAATTCCTGGAGATAGACCTCGAGGTCGGTGTAGCCCGCCGGCGAAAGACCCGTGGCGTTGGTGTTGGCTACGTTGGGGTTCAGCCCTTTGGAGATCTCCCAGGTGTCGGGCATCCCGTCGTTGTCGGTGTCGGCCGGCGGGGCTGGAGGAGCACCGACATAGGCAGGTAGCAGCGCGTCCCCAGCCGGGTTGGTGTCGGTGGGCGCCGGCGAGGTCGTGTTCGTTGCGACGAAACCCATCAGCCTGAGGTCCATCGGATCGCGCGGCCACGCCCCGGCGGAATTCAACAGGGTCGTGCCCAACGCGGCGGTCGAGGTGTAGGTGATCAACGGGAAGGGCAGGCGCGACGGAAGTTTCTGCGCGAGTTGCGCGGCCACTAAGGCGGCGCGATCGTCGGCGGTCAGCGACGCAAAGTCATTGCAGCAGTAAAACAACTGGTAGTCCGACAGAGTCGGATAGCCACTCATCTGGTTGCCGCTGACGTAAAGGCGATTGAGCGGATTGCGCATGATCTGATCGTCGAACATGCCGTATGGGAAACCACCGGTGGTGCGGAAGTAATTGTTCACCGCGTTGATGCGCCAGTAGATCGGGTAGGGATCGCCGCTGGGGTTGGTCACGACACCGGTGTCCGGAGCAAGGGCCACAAAGAAGCGCGGGTCCCAATAGAGGTTATTAGACAATTCCAGGTTCATCGTGGAGTTTGCGGCGGCAAGGGATTCCCGGCTGCCCTCGGGTAACCGGCCCTCAATCCGGTTGAAGACGTTGTGGTGAAGGGAGATGTTGTCCAATCCGAAACCGTTGGCAGGATTGGAGTAGTTCATCAGCACGCCGCCATAGAACGAATGCCCGCCGACAGTCTCGGCGATGACGGTGTTCTGAACAGTGATGTCGTGGGAGAAGGAGATCTCAATCGCCTCGTCGGTGGCGTTGCCGATCGAGACGTGGTCGACGATCGCGTTGCGCGTGTAGCGGATGCGCAGCCCGTCGTCGCTGGGTCCGGTCAAGCCGGGTCGCAGTCGGATGTCCTGGAGGATCCAGTTCTGGGCGTAGTCGGCGGGCGGCTGCACGGCCTGGTCCTGGAACGGGGTCTCATCGGTGACGAAACCCCGCACCGTGATACCGCCCGGAGACGTCTGCCCCGCGATGGTCACATCCCCGTTGGTCAGATGGATCTGCGTGTCGATCAACCCGCTGACCTTGAAAAGGATGTACTTCGCCCCGGGTTGGTCGATGGCCCATTGCAGCGAGCCCGGACCGTCGGGATTGAGATTGGTGACGTAGATGACGCTGCCACCGCGGCCGCCGGTCGCGTAGGCGCCGAAACCCTCTGCCCCCGGGAACGCCGTCAGTCGTGCGCTTGGGTCAAACGGACCCACCACCGGAACCGACACGGCGACCTCGGCTGTGCCCCCTCGTCCGTCGGTGATCGTCACGGTGAATCCGTCGCGCTGATCGGCCGGGGCGGCGCCGGGCGCGCCGGCGGCGGAGCGGGCCGAATCGCTGGGGCTATAGGTGA
>JBAXCK010000209.1:0-2623 GCA_037141465.1 Mycobacteriaceae bacterium
AGTCCTGCACCTCGATCTTGGTGACGTTGCCGACGTTGACGTCTCCGACGCGCACGCGGGTGTTCTGCTGGATGGTCACCACGTCGGGGAGCTGCGCGGTGACGGTGTAGGAGCCGTCGCCGTTTCCCTGCGTGCCGGGAAGCGAGAGGGAGTTCAGCCCGCGCCAGCCGCAGCCGCTCAGCAGCAGGCACAGCGCTGTGAGCAGAGCGGCCGGTGTGCGCGTCACGGTGTGCCCTCCGCCGCCGCTGGTGGAAGTAACAGGCCTTCGACGCCGGCGCTGGGATCCGCGGGTCGTAGCCGGTCCTCGCTGTAGGTGATCTCGTTGGGCCGGGCCGAGGTCCCGACGAAGGGGTTGCCGCCGATGGGGAAGTAGTTCATCTGGCGGTTTTTGATGATCGGGGCCAGGTACTGCACGCAGAGCTTGGAGGACTGTTCGTAACCGGCGCGGGAGGCGGCTTCGATGGCCCCGCAGACGAACTGGACGGTGTTGGCGAAGTTGACCGGCGCGAGAATGCCGGAGATGGCGCTTTGGGCCGGCTGGTAGATGTTGGTGAAGTTCTGAAAGACCGTAGGGGCGATGTGCAGCACCTGCTTGATATCACCGCGGCTGTCGTTGAGTGCGGCGGTGATGGCGCTGAGGTGGTCGACGGTGGTGCCGATTCCCTCGCGGTTGTCGGCGATGAAGGTGCGCAGATCGCCGATCGCCGCGTCCAGACCGCGGGTGGCCTCGGCGATCTCGTCGGGCGTGTTGGCCAGCACGCCGGTGACGTCGGCGAGGTTGGTGTTGAAGTCGGCGAGCAGATCGCTGCTCGAGGACAGCGCGGAGACCAGCAGTTGCAGGTTGCGCACGGTGGAGAAGATGTCGGTGCTGTGGTCGCCGAGTGCGGACATGGCCTGGGACAGCTTGATCACGGTCTCGCGGGCGGTGGCTCCCTGGCCGCGGAGGTTGTCAGCGGCGGTGTTGATGAATTCCCCGAGCGGGCTGACTCCGCCGGGCGTGGTGGGTTGCAGCGAGTCGGTGAGCTTCTCCAGTTGCGCGCGGAAGTCGTCCCACTCCACCGGAACCGCGGTGCGCTCCTGCGGGATCACCGCCCCGGGCTGCAGCGTCGGGCCGCCGGAGTAGGCGGGCACCAGTTGGATGGCGCGCGCGCTGACCAGTGACGGCGACAGGATCGCAGCGCGGACATCGGCGGGCACCGGGTACCTGCGGTCGACGGAGAAGGTGACTCGCGCGGCATCGGGTTGCGGTTCGATGCGCTCGACGGTGCCGACCGCCACCCCGAGAATGCGGACCTCGTCGCCGGTGTAGAGCCCGTTGGTGTTGGGGAAGTAGGCGACGAAGCTGGTGCGCGCGACGTGCCACGAGGTCACCAGCATGCTAACGCCCACCACGAGCGCGGCGATCAGGATGGCCGCGGTGGCGATCCGCAGCGTGCGTGCGCTCATCGTCCCGGCTCCGGTGCTACGGCCGGCGGACCCGGCTGCGGTAGGACTGCCGGCGGACCCGGCGGGGGACCGCCAGGCGGCGGCGCGGGCAGCGGTTCGCGGTACGGGTAGCGCGGATCGCCGGGATTGCCGGTGATGGCGTCGGGCAGCGTGAGGTGCGGTTCACCGCCCTGCCCGGTGCGCGGGTACGGCACCGGCAGCGGCGGTGTGCCGGGTTGACCGGTCGGTGGGTCGGTCAGCTGCGAGGGCATCAGCACGCTGGGATCGAGGCCGAGATCGGAGAACGCGGCGTCGATGAACGGCTGGGCGAACTGCCCCGGCGCGAGGTTGACCACCGAGGCCTTGAAGAACGGACCGGAACCGAGCACCTCGCCGAATGACATCGCGTAGCGCCGCAGCAGATACAGCGTGCGCTGCAGTTCCTTCTTGCGGTTGTCGAGGATGCCGAGCACCCCGTTGAGCTTGTCCAACGCCGGCTTCAGTTGGGTGCGGTTGTCGGCGACCAAGCCGCTGATCTCCCGCGACGTCGACGCCAGGTTGGTCATCAGGGTGTCCACCGCGGTGCGCTGGGCCACGAGTTCGGTCAGCAGCGCGTTGGTGTTGACCACCAGTGCGGCGATCTGGTCGCTGCGCTTGGCCAGCACCGAGGTGACCTTGTTGGCGTCGGCAAGCAGCGCGCGCAGTTTGGCGTCGCGGGTGTTGAGGGTGTCGGAGAAGCGGCTCACGCCCTCCAGTGCGGTCTTCAGCGCCGGCGGGGTGTTCGCGAAGGTCTGGGAGAGAGTCGTCAGCGCCGCCGACAGCTGCCCGGTGTCCAGCCCGCTGATCGTCGTGGTCAGATCACCGAGTGCGGACGGCAGGTCATAGGGCGCCCTGGTGCGTTCCACCGGGATGGGGCCGGACAGTTCGCCGTCGCCGCGCGGGGTCAACTCCAGCATCTTGGTGCCCAGCACGGTCTCGGTCTTGACCGCGGCCTCGGTGCGGTCACCGAGTTCGATGCCGTTGCGCACGGTGAAGTCCACCCGGACCGTCATGGCCTTGCCGGTGGTTTCGAGGCTGATGCCAGACACCCGGCCCACGCTCATGCCGGACACCCGCACATCGCTGCCGGGTTTGATGCCGCCGGCTTCGGTGAAGTACGCGGTGTGGTCGGTGGTGCCCTTGATGAACGGCAGCCGGT
>JBAXCK010000210.1:0-2591 GCA_037141465.1 Mycobacteriaceae bacterium
GCGGCGAACACCAGCAGCAGCCACCACGGCGGGCGGGCCAGTTCCCAGACGAAGATGGCCGCCCAGTCCGGGGAGCCCTGGGTGACGGCCAGCACCGCGGCCGCGCACGCCAGTGCCACCGCCGCCACGTTGAGGTGATGCGGTGTGGCGGTGCCGACCGCCAGTGCGACGAGGGCGCCCAGCGCGGCGCCGGTCGCCAGCGCCGGGGTGAGCAGACCGCCGGTGGCCCCGGCGCGCAGGAACGCGATCGTCAGCAGCGGCTTGAGGATCAACAGTGCGGCGGCCGCGGCGACGCTGAGGTTGCGGTCGACGCTGACCAGAAGAACGCTGGCGCCGTTGCCCGGCAGTTCGGGCAACCGGTGTGAGCAGATGCCCACCGCCAGCCCGGCGGCGGCGACTGCCGGGATCACCCGCCAGGTGCCGGCGGTGCCGCGCGTGATCGCGCGCGCCCGGGCGGCGTCGGTGAGCCGGCGAAACACCAGCCCGACAGCTGCCGTCGCCGGCGCCAGCAGTATCGCGACTGCGATCAAGAGGTAGGACAGTTGAGGGTTCGGCCACTGCAGCGTCGGTTCGTCGTGGGTGAACGGTGCGGCCACCAGGACGGCCAGACCGGAGGTGAGTAGCGCTGTCACCACCGCGCGCGGGTTCCAGGTGTGCAACACGATCCGCAACGCGAACAGCGCTCCCCCGACGGGCACGCTGTACACCGCGGCCAGTCCGGCGCCGGCGGCGCAGCCCAGCAGGATCTCGCGGTCGCGCGCCGTCAGCGACAGCCGTCCGATACCGACGTCACCGAGGGCGACGGCGAGCTGCCGCGGCGCGTTCTCCTTGCCCATCGACGCCCCGGATCCCACCATCAGGGTCTGCAGGGCGGCGTCGAGTGCCAGCTCCAGCCGCGGCAGCGGCGCGGGCCTGTTGATGACCTCGTCGACCGTCGGCACCACGCGCCGGCGTCGCAGCAGCCACCACCCCCAGCCGGCCAGCGCCCCGCCGATCATCGGCCCGAGGGCCTGCCGGATGCGGCTCGAGGAGGACACCCCGTCGAGCATGCTGCCGAAGCTGTAGTGATAGGTGAGGTGTTCGACGAAGTCCAGGAACACCGTCGTCGCCGCGCCCGCGACTCCGGCCAGCAGTCCGATCAGCAGCACCGCGCCACCGAATTCGACGCCGCGACGGGTCACCCCGCCGAATCTAGACCAGTCGCATCAGCCGCGAACCGAAGTTTCGATACCCTCCACACCGTGGGCCGATCAGCCAGGAACCCATATCCCGCAATCGCCGCCGCCTTGGCCGCGCTCATCATGGCCACCGGGTTGGGATGCTCCCCCGGCCGGGACAGTTCGTCTTCGGCGACTCCGGCCGACGGGAAGTTCACCTTCCTCAAGACCGTGTCGGTCGAGGAGCTGAACGCGATCCTCGACGCGGGGCGAGCCGACTTCCTCAAGGAGGATCCGCCGGGGCCGGGATATCAGCTTCCCCCGGTGTCGAAAGCCACCAACGCCGTCGATGTCTACACCGTCGAATACCAGACCAGCATCCCCGAGCGCGGCAACGAGCCGGTGACGGTGTCGGGCCTGCTCGTTCTTCCCCGCGTGCCCGATCAGAGCACGATCCCGCTGATCTCCTATCAGCACGGCACGGTGTACGACTTGTACGCGGTGCCCTCCTACGCGTTCGCCGATACGACGCCGTCGCCCTACGACCATCGGCCCGAATCCTATGAGGACCGCTACATGGTGGCGCTGTTCGGTGGCAACGGCTATGCCGTGATGGCCGCCGATTACGTCGGCACGGGTGCGAACGCCGGCAGCGGTGAGGCCTACTTGACCAAAGCGGTTTCCGCCCAGGCGAGCTTCGATCTCTATCGCCAGGTGCAGAAGTATCTGGCCACCAGAAACATCACGCCACCGAAACTCTTCCTGGCGGGCTGGTCGCAGGGCGGGCTCAACACCACCGGTTTTCTCGAGAAGCTTGAGAGCAATGGGGTTGCGGTCAACGGGGCCTTCACCGCCGCCGCACCGAACGATCCCTTCGCCGTCATCAACGCCATTGTGTTTCACCCGCTGGAGACCGACTCACCTTATTTCGGTCTGATGATCGGACAAGTCGCCTTCTCGTGTGAGCGGTACGGCGGGCCGGACGGTCTGGCGAAGGCGTCGCTGAACCCCGAGTACTACGCGGACCTCAAGAGCGTCTACGAGCGCAGCTACGGCAGCCCGCCCGGTGATCCCAACGCCCTGATGGACATGATGAATCGCTGGAAGGGAGTGCCGTGGGTCAACTTCCTGGCCGACAATCTGCGCGATCCCGGAGCGTTCGCCGCCTCAGATTTAGGTCGCTGCCTCGCCGCGAATGAGACCTACCGGCAGGACTTCCAGGCGCAGCTTCGCATGTACTTCGGCACCGATGACCCCATCGTCCGGCCGCGGATCGGGAAGCTCGCCTACGACTACCACCTCGCCCTGAACGCGACGCCGCAAGCTGAGGCCCAGAGCAGGATCGCCGCGATCCTGGTGCAGGGCGGCACGCACCGGCGCACCTTCATCACCGGTTCCGTGGAAGCCAAGTCGTGGATGGACCGCATGCGCTGA
>JBAXCK010000211.1:0-2499 GCA_037141465.1 Mycobacteriaceae bacterium
TCCTCGTTCCTTCTTCGCTCGGGCCTGCTTCGCTCGGGCCTGCTTCGCTCGGGCCCGCTTCGCTCGGGCCTGTTTCACTCGGGTCGGGCGCGTCGGGGTGACAGGATTTGAACCTGCGGCCTTCCGCTCCCAAAGCGGATGCGCTACCAAGCTGCGCTACACCCCGCCTGCTGTGCTTCTCGCGCTCGCGATCCTACGGCCCCGCCACCCGCGCAGCAGACTCCGATCCGAGTGGATCACAGCGAGTGGACGCCGGTACATTGGGCTCGCGCAAGCATGCGGGCGTAGCTCAATGGTAGAGCCCTAGTCTTCCAAACTAGCTACGCGGGTTCGATTCCCGTCGCCCGCTCCACCCTCGCGGTTCGCCGTTTTGCCTGGTAACGACACGGTCGCGGTTGGGTCGCGATCACGCTCACCCCTTCTTCGGCCACCTCGACGCCCGTAAATTCGGGTTCGGTCCGCTTCCCGCCGGGTAGCTGGATCGTTCGCCGATCGAGAGGCCCGGACATGACGCTCAGCGAGCGAACTCCCCCGGTCGGCGGGTTCTGCGCTCCTCGGTTCGAGCCGGTGGCGCAGGCCTTTTCCCGCAACTTCCGCGAACGCGGCGAGGTGGGCGCCGCCGTCGCCGTCTGGGTCGACGGCGACCTCGTGGTCAACCTGTGGGGCGGGCACGCCGACGCCCGTCGCCGCCGCCCCTGGCGGGAGAACACCCTGGCGAGCGTCTTCTCCGGATCCAAGGGACTGACGAGCACCTGCGTGCACCTGCTCGCCGACCGCGGCGAGATCGACCTTCAGGCGCCGGTGGCACGGTACTGGCCGGAGTTCGGCCGGGCCGGCAAAGAGCGCATCACCATCGCCGACGTGCTCGGGCACCGCTCCGGAGTGATCGGCCCCCGCACCCGGCTGCACCACGAGGACACCGCCGACTGGGATCTGGTGTGCGAGGCGCTGGCGGCATCGGCGCCGTGGTGGGAGCCGGGAACCGCCCAGGGCTACCACATGGTGAGCTTCGGCTTCATCCTCGGCGAGGTGGTCCGCCGGGTGACCGGCCGCACTCTCGGGCAGTACCTGCGCACCGAGATCGCCGAACCGATGGGCATAGACGTCCACATCGGACTGCCGCAGCGCGAGCATTCCCGCTGCGCCGAGATGATCGACAAGCCGCACATCCGCGAGGTGCTGGCAGCCGGCGGCGCCCCCGGGCACCCGACATCACTGCAGGAACATCCGATGGCCGCGCTGTCGGTGGCCGTGGGGTTCATCCCCGACGACGAGCTCGGCTGCGAGGACATCGCACGGTGGCGTGCCCGTGAGTTCCCGGGCACCAACGCGCACGTCTCGGCGCTGGGTCTGGCGACGTTTTACAACGGCCTCGCGCAGGAGAAGGTCCTCAGCCGCGAGCACCTGGAGAAGGTGCGGGTCTGTCAGGGCGGCTTCGATCCCGACGTCGTCCTCGGTCCCCGCGTCGCCGATCACGGCTGGGGCCTGGGCTACATGCTCAATCAGCGCAAAGTCGCCGGTCCCAACCCGCTCAGCTTCGGCCACGGCGGATCCGGCGGCTCCTACGGCTTCGTCGACCTGGAACACCGGATCGGCTACGCGTACGTGATGAACCTCTTCGACGCCACCAAGTGCAACGCCGACCCGCGCAGCAGGGCGCTGTCCGACGAGGTCTACCGCGCACTCGGGGTGCGCTGATCCGACCGTCGCCCTGACCGGCCCGAAAAGGCGAACTCGCATTCGCGGTCCGCAGGTACGCTGGGCGCTATGAACAGTGCCCTGCTGCTGCTTTTGGTCGTGGTCCTCGGTGTGGTCGCCCTGGCCATGTTCAGCTCGTCCCGCGCGTCGGGTAACCGCAACGCGGCCAGCCTGGCCGACGCCAAGGCCGACGCCCGCCGGGCGATCGAGCGCCTCGGCGGACAGGTGCTCAACCTCAACGGCACCGACGAGGCCTCCAAGCAGGCGATGGCGGATGCCTCCGAGCGGTTCACGGCGGCCTCCTCGCAGATCGACCAGGCCACCACCGCCAAGCAGGCCATGCTGGCCAAGGAGAGCGCACTGGAGGGGCTGTACTACGTGCGTGCCGCGCGTCTGGCGATGGGAATGGACCCCGGCCCGGAGCTGGAGACCATCGCCGGGCAGCGCTCCGCCGGGGCGGTCACCGAGGACCGCCGCATCGAGTTCGACGGCCGCCAGATCGAGGCCTCCCCGGTGCCGTCACAGAACACCCCGAACTACTACCCCGGCGGCCGGGTGGCCGGCCGCCCGGTGCCGGCCGGCTGGTATTCCGAACCGTGGTGGAAGCCGGCCCTGCGCGCCGGTGCGTGGGGCGTCGGGTCGGTGCTGCTGTTCGATGCGCTCTTCTCCGGCATGGGCGGCGTGGGATACAACGCCGCCGCGTTCGAGAACGGCTACGGGTCCGGGTTCGACCAGGGCTTCGACTCCGGATTCGACCAGGGCTATGACGCCGGTATGGACCAGGGCACTGACGTCGGTGGC
>JBAXCK010000212.1:0-2486 GCA_037141465.1 Mycobacteriaceae bacterium
GACGACCGTTACTAGGACGACCGTTACTAGGAGCGGGCGGGGCGGATCTCGCGCGGAAGCGCGAACACCAACGTCTCGTTGGCCGTGGTGACGTTCTGCACTGTGCCGTAACCGAATTCGGCCAGCCGCTCCAGAACGCCCTGCACCAGAATCTCGGGCACCGACGCCCCCGACGTCACCCCCACCGACGTCGCGCCGCCAAACCAGGCCGGATCGATGTCGTCGGCGTAGTCGACCAGGTGCGCGGCGTCGGCGCCGGCATCGAGCGCCACCTCCACCAGGCGCACCGAATTCGACGAGTTGCGCGACCCGACCACGATCACCAGATCGCACTCCGGAGCCATCGCCTTGACCGCGCCCTGGCGGTTCTGGGTGGCGTAACAGATGTCGTCGCTCGGCGGATCCTGCAGCGTGGGAAAGCGTTCGCGCAGTTTGGCGACGATCTCCATGGTCTCGTCGACACTGAGCGTGGTCTGCGACAGCCAGACCACTTTGTTCTCGTCGCGAACGGTGACCTTCTCCACACCGTCGAGACCGTCGACCAGTTGCACATGATCGGGCGCCTCGCCCGCGGTGCCGATCACCTCCTCGTGCCCCTCGTGGCCCACGAGCAGGATGTCGTAGTCGTCGCGGGCGAACCGCTTGACCTCGTTGTGCACCTTGGTCACCAGCGGGCAGGTGGCGTCGATCACCCGGAGGTCGCGTTCGGCGGCCGACTCGTGAACCGTCGGCGCCACGCCGTGGGCGGAGAACACCACCACCGCGCCGTGGGGCACCTCGTCGGCCTCGGCGACGAACACCGCGCCGCGCTTGGCGAGGGTGTCCACGACGTAGCGGTTGTGGACGATCTCGTGGCGGACGTAGACCGGGGCGCCGTGCTTCTCCAGTGCTCGCTCGACGGTCTCCACGGCCCGGTCCACGCCGGCGCAGTAGCCGCGCGGCTCGGCCAGCAGGACCCGCTTGCCGCCCGGGTTGCCGACCGGGCTGCTGGCACCGGGAATCCCCATGTCGACGGTCGGTGGCATGGATTCAGCCTACGTTCCTCCCGGTGTGAGCGGCCAGCCGTAGTCTGGAGCGCATGGCAAACGCACCGTATGGGATACGTCTGCTGGTCGGCGCGGCTGCGACCGCCATCGAGGAGACCCTGAAACTGCCCCAGACCGTGATGACGTATCCGATGACGGTGGCCAGCACCGTCGCGCAGATCGTGATGAAGGTCCAGCAGGACCTGGCCGATCTGGCGACCAAGGGCGATGAGGCGCTGGAGACCATCTTCCCGCCCAAAGACGAGAACCCGGACTGGGCCACCTTCGACGACGACCTGCCCGCCGACGGCGAGGAGAAGGCGGACACCAACGGCGGGCGACGCACCGAGGGACGCTTCGCGCTGTACTCGGTGACCGACACCGACGACGAGCCGGCGGCAGTCCGCACCGTGAAGAAGGCCGCCAAGAAGGCTCCGGCGAAGAAGACGGCCAAGGCCACCAAACCTGCCGCGAAGGCCGAACCGAATCCCACCGCACCGCCGATCGTCACCGAACTCGACTACGAGGCACTGACGCTGGCACAGCTGCGCGCGCGGATGACCTCGCTGAGCGTGGCCGATCTGCGCGCTCTGCTCAGCTACGAGGAGGCAGGAAAGGCGCGCGCGCCGTACCTGACGCTGCTGGCCAACAGGATCACGCGCGCGACGGCCAAGTGAGCGGCGAACTCGGCACCGAAGACAACCCGTACCCCGTTCGCTCGGTAGCCACGCGGGTGCAGGCGTGGATCGACCGGCTCGGTGCCGTCTGGATCGAGGGACAGCTCACCGAGATCACCGTGCGCGGTTCGATCACCTTCATGGTCCTGCGCGACCCGTCCGCCGACATGTCGCTGCGCGCCAACTGCTCGAGCGACCTGGTCCGTGCCGCACCGGTGAAGCTGACCGAGGGCGTGCAGGTCCTTGTGCTGGCCAAGCCGCAGTTCGATCCGCGGCGGGGTTCGTTCGCCATGCGCGTGAGGCAGATTCGCGCCGTCGGCCTGGGCGAGCTACTCGCCCGCATCGAGATGTTGCGCAAGGTGCTCGACGCCGAGGGCCTCTTCGATCCGCGCCTCAAGCGGCCGTTGCCGTTCCTGCCCAACATGGTCGGGCTGATCACCGGGCGCGCCAGCGCCGCCGAGCACGACGTGACGTCGGTGGCCGCCGACCGCTGCCCGGCGGTGCGCTTCCGCATCCGAAACACCGCGGTGCAGGGTACGGGCGCGGTCGCGCAGATCGTCGAGGCCCTTGCCGCGCTCGACGCCGACCCGGAGGTGGACGTCATCGTGATCGCCCGCGGTGGAGGCAGCGTGGAGGATCTGCTGCCGTTCTCGGACGAGACGCTGTGCCGGGCGATCGCCGCGTGCCGCACGCCCGTCGTCAGCGCCGTCGGCCACGAGCCCGACAACCCGCTGTGCGATCTGGTGGCCGACGTCCGCGCCGCCACCCCCACCGACGCCGCCAA
>JBAXCK010000213.1:0-2430 GCA_037141465.1 Mycobacteriaceae bacterium
CTTCACCGCGATGATCCTGGTCATCTTCTCCGGCTATCGATCGCCGGAGGAGGCTGCGGCAGCGGCTGCGGCCGGGGTATCGGTCGCCGACCTGGAAGGGCCGATGTCTGCGGCCAGCACCGGCACGTTGATCGCCGCCGCAGCGACCAAGGCCGCCGGCGATGCGGGCCTGACCACTGAGATTCAGTCGCCGCTGGCCGGGACGATCGTTGCCCTCGGTGACGTGCCCGATCCGGTGTTCAGTAAGGGCATCCTGGGTCCGGGTATCGCTGTGATCCCGTCCGGGGACACCGCCTATGCCCCGGGTTCGGGTGTCGTCGTCGCCGCCCAGCCGACCGGTCACGCCTTCGGACTACTCCTCGACAGCGGTGTCGAGGTGCTGATCCACATCGGTATCGACACGGTCAAACTCAAGGGCACCGGCTTCGACGTGCATGTCGCCAAGGGGCAGCGGGTCACTGCCGGAACCCCGCTGGTGACGTTCGATCGCAAGGTCATCGAGGACGCCGGCTATCCACTGATCACCCCGATCATCATCCTCAATGCGAAGAAGTTCGGATCGATTGAACCGACCGGCACCCATGAAACAGCCGTCGGAGCGACGATTCTCACCGTTGCGCCCGCACCGGTACCGGCGGAGGTTGGACTCTAGGCCTGTCCTGCGAGGCCTTATCCGCTAGGCCTCTCCCGCTAGGCCTTAATCCTGATCCGACCCGGTTTCCACAGACCACTGCGCGTCGCGGTTCCCAAATCGATTTGTGCGGGCTCGGCGTCGATGATGGTGTCGAACTTGCGCAGTGAACCCCAGTCCCGGCCCCAGTCGTGGGACAGGTAGGTCGCCATCACATGCGCGCGCAGCATGACGTCGCTCACCCCGAGCAGACCGCCGTTGCGCCCATCCTCCCAGGTGTCGGTGTCCTGCTTCTTGGCGGTGTAGTCCGGCGTGATTCGGAATTTCGGCACCTCGGTGACACCGTTGGCGTGCAGCATCGGCTGCTGGCACGGGAAGGCAAGCCCCACAGCCCAATCCATCAGGACCGGTTGGGTGGAGCCAACGTATTGCTGGAGGGTCTGTAGCTCCGGCACCCTCGGTGGGGTGAGCGCGATCCAGTCGCCCAGTGACAGCGAGCGATCTTCGGCCACGATCCGCACCGCGGTGGCATCGGCGGGAATCTCCGAACGCGGGTAGCGGAGATTCCGCCACGACGGCGCCGGGCCCAGGTCGTAGGGCTGCACTCGGCCGGCGGGCACGAGCGTGCCGTCGGGACCGGCTTTGCCATATTCCAAGTCAACGGTCTGACCGTCGGTGTGCCCATTGAGAACACTGTTACCGGCGATGGTTCCGGCGGCGGTGACGACGACAATCGGGTGGCCGGCGTCGCCGGGTGGCAATTGGTACCACGCGGACGTCAGCATGCTTTCCTGCTGGGCTGTGCCGACATAGCTTCCGGCCACGGCAACGCGGCTCGGGTCTAGTCCGTAGGGCAGCGGTACGGTCGAGCCGTCGATACCCGGTTTGTCGAGTTTGACCGGAGCTTCCCAGTCGTAGTCGACACCGGGCGTCGCAACGAGGACCCGAATCGCCTCGGCCACGATATGTTCTGGCACACCGTTGGGTGTGAATCCCACAGGTTTAGCCCCGCCGAGTGGGCCGAGCGGTCCGTAATCACCGGGTAGAGGGGTCATGAATCCGGCGTTGGTGTCGGGCTCGACGAGGACATCGTCGGCCAGCCCGCATCCTCCGGACAGGGCTCGCAAGTTCGCCGACGCATTGGAGTAGGTCGGGTACTGACGTATCACGCCCGCAGCCATGGATGCGATGAACACGACAACCATGAAGCCTGCAGCCAACGGGAGGGGTGCGGCAGTCACTGCGCGGGTGACGCGGCCTTCACCCCGACTCCGGGCAGCGAAATGCAGCCAGCAGGTGTAGAGCGCTGAGATCACGAAAAGCGTGAAGAACATTGCGCTGACGCTGATTCCGGCGATCCGCGGCATGTCGTTGTTAAACGGCACCCCGTAACTGGAGACGTACCACCAACCGTTGGTGGTGGCGAAGCATAGGGCGAGCACGAATAGCACCGCCGTCACCACGGTCATACGGTTGCGCGACCATCGCAGCACCGTCCGTGACACCAGCACGGTCGCAAGGGCGGCCATCGCCGCACCGACGGCAGCGAACAAGCCGAAGTGGTGGACCCATTTGGTCGGAGTGAACATCAAGGTGAACATCGTTGCAAAAATGACGCCCATCAGACGCCAGGCCGGACCTCGTGCAACGCCGGGAATCCGCTTGCGGCGCAACATGATGAACATCGACATGAACAGCGACAATGCGGTGATGAGAAAACCGAACCGGCGTGACAATGACCCGTCGACCGTCGGCAGAATCAGATAGTAGTAGAGCAGATTTTCGGTATACCACGCCTG
>JBAXCK010000214.1:0-2426 GCA_037141465.1 Mycobacteriaceae bacterium
ACTGGGCCTGTTGGCCGACAGCCGCGAGTGCGGCAAGGTCATGATCGACATGACCCGCTAGCGATCGACGAACCGCTCCCGATAGTCACGTAGCCGGTTAGCAACCTCGTCGGCATCGAGTCCCAGCGCAGCCATGTCGTAGATCACCTCGCCGTGACGGCCGCGGGGATGTGTGACGGTGAACCGTTCCATCGCCGCGCGGACGTCTGCATCGTAGGGCTGGCCCGCCAACGCGTAGATGGCCTCCACGGTGCCCTGTTCGTCGGCCATGAAGTCACTGAACCGAACGTCGATCGACTGATCCGCGGGCAGGACATCGCGGTCACGCAGGCATCCGCCCAGCAGATCCATGGCGCGTCCGAGCCAGTAGTGGCCGATCGCGGCCACGTCGGGATGCTCGCACGCCATTCGCGAGCCGTAGGCCACCATGCTCACCATCGAACGGGTCACCTCCACCGGATCGCGGTGCGTGACCACGAAGGTGGCATCCGGGAACGTGTCGTGAAGAGCGGGGAACTGCTCGAGGTGCTGGGGCGATTTGAGCACCCACCGCGTCCCGCCGCGCAGCCACTGCATCGCCTGCAACTGTCGCTTGAGATGCGCGTAGGAGGGCCGCTGATCCTCCGACTTGTAGTGCTCGGCGAAACTCGGGACCTGATAGGTGGTTTCGAAGAGCATTCCGGAGAAGTCGTTGGCGAACAGCTGGATTTCCTCATGCGCATGGTCGACGGTCATCTCGTGCATGCGCTTGAAGTGCGGCATGACGGCGTCGACCATCTCCAGTCCGACGGCGCAGCGTTCCCGGCGGGTCTGTTCACCGGGTTCATCGGGGCTTGGGAACGGTTCGAGACTTTCCCAGTACGGCAGGTGGCGGATATTCGGGTCGGCGGCGATGAGGTTATGCAGGTGAGTGGTGCCACTGCGCGGGAGACCACAGATGATGATGGGCCGTTCGATCGGCACCGACTCGATCTCCGGGTGCGCCGCGATGAGCGCTTCGAGCCGCATCCGGTTGACCAGGTTGCCCGCAAGTTGCTCGAAGGCCACGGCCTTACCCCCGCCGCAGAGCGAGGCCTCGCTGCGCAGCGCCGCGCACAGCAGATCGAGTCGCCCGAGAAAAACCGGATCGCCGAAGTCCTCCAGGCCGGTGCGCTCGATGGCTGCGGTGAGCAGAGCCTCGGGAACCAGATCCAGGGATGCGCCGTAGGCGGCAAGGCCGTCGCGCATCGGCGCAGCCTGCGGAGGATAGACCGGGTGCGCGAGGTCGTCGAGACGGATGGGGGCGGGCTTCACCGATTGACCTCGTCGATCGCGACGACCCGGCAACGCGGCTGCTGCGGCGTCTCCTCGGGGAGGAACCAGCGCAGCCAGATCAGTCCGCTGCGACGCCCGGCGGTGGACACCCAGTTGGGGTGGCCGGGATCGCGGTCGCTGACCACGATGCGCCAGGACCCGTCCAGATGGTAGGACACCTGTGCGCCGTTGATCGTCACGCGTTCGTAGGTGTAGTCGTAGGTATGCAGGAACGGGTTCCACAGGCACAGGTTCCAGAAGACGCACTCCGGTGAGGTTCCGTCGATCACCAGCGCCTCGTCCGGGGCGAGTTCGTAGGCGCCCATCGCGTAGGCGGCATCAGCGGCCGACCAGCCGTAGGCGTGCTGTGGCACCGGAAATGGCTCGTGGATCTCGTTGGGCGGGGCGATCCGGGTCGGGATGAACGAGAGTTGCTCAGCGATCCAGGTCTTCGCCGCGCGCATCCGCCGGGTGAGATCCGCGCGATCGTCGTGGCGGCGAGCCGGCGGGTCGATCGCCTCGATATGCCAGGCAGCACGGCGATCGCCGGCCGGATCGTCGAGGTAGTCGCGGGTGAGCGCGACGACGGCATCGGAGTCCAGTGCGCTCAGCATGAACTCGAAGTTGCCGTCGGCATCGAAGTCGATCGAGCGGTGGTTGAGAGTGCGCTCGATGCGATTGCTGTAGTGGCCGTCGTCCGGACCGCCGTAGACGGTCAGCGACAGATACACCGAATCACCCCGGTTGCCGCTGATCCGGTAGGTGCGCTGAGGGTCGACCGGCGCGAGTTGGTAGAAGGCGTCGGAGTTGTCACCGCCCCACTTCAAGTAGGGACCGATCACGTCGACGAACCGTGGGTTGTCCCTGTCACCCCAGATATAGGCGGTGACGGCGACCTGCAGAAGGCTCAGCGCCAGGCGGTAGCCGTCGAGGATATCGGCCTCCTGCAGGGGCGGATCGGCCTCGAGGAACTTGGTCTCGACGGCGCGCAGCTCGTCGAGCAGCTCACCGAAGGCCCGGGAAAGATCACCGTCGTTCGTGGTCACAGCAGTAACGGTAGGGCCGCAGCACCGTCCCCTTACGCATTTCTGACCCGATCAAGCCGTCTTGGTGGCGGCTCCGAATACCCAATA
>JBAXCK010000215.1:0-2328 GCA_037141465.1 Mycobacteriaceae bacterium
CCGGAGGCTATGCCCGGGCCGCAGGAACTGGCGCTGCTCGTCGCACCTGCAGTGCCTGCCTGATCATCGGGATCTGGAAGGGCAGGCGCGCCATCGCTGCGATCCGCATCGGCCATTTCAGATTGCCCGGCTTGTCCCACCACAGCCGCACCATGTTCCAGTTCGCCGGCCACACCGCCAGGAACAGCGCCACCGCCGCCGTCGCGCCGAGCCGGCGGGTCCGCGGGGCCAGCAGCATCGCCCCCACACCGACCTCGGCCACCCCGGAGGCGTAGGTATAGAAGCGCGGGCTGCCGGGCAGTTCGGCCGGGACGATGGTGTCGAACGGCTTGGGGGCCAGGAAGTGGCCGACGCCGATGCCGATCAGCATGGCGGCCATCCGGTACGCGGGCTTCTGACTGACGGGTTCGGTGGGGTTCTGGGCCATGGGTACATAATGCTCGGGTGGCCAGAGGAAGGCTGAGGAACCGGCTTCAGGCCATCAATGAGGATCTCTCCGCCAAACCCGACTCCGCGCTGGTCGACTACCTGCACCTGCCGGACAAGTACGTCTCCCCGGTCCGGCGCATCCTGCGCCGGCTGATCTACGCCCTGGCCGCGCTGTTCGCCGCGGCGCTGGTCGTCTACATCGACCGCGACGGCTACAACAACGCCGCGGGCACGCGGCTGACCTTCATCGACTGCCTCTACTACGCCACGGTCTCGCTGTCGACGACCGGCTACGGCGACATCGCCCCGATCTCGCAGCACGCCCGGCTGATGAACATCCTGGTCATCACCCCGCTGCGGTTCGCCTTCCTGATCGTCCTCATCGGTACCACCGTGGAGACCCTGACCACCGCCTCACGTCAGGCCTTCCGAATCCAGCGTTGGAGGAATCGCGTGCGCAACCACACCGTCGTCGTCGGCTACGGCACCAAGGGCCGCACCGCGGTCGGCGCGATGATCGGCGACGGCGTCCCGCCCGCCGAGATCGTCGTCGTCGACACCGACCAGACCCTGCTCGACCGCGCCGCCAGCGCCGGCCTGGTGACCGTGCGCGGCGACGCCAACAAGTCCGACGTGCTGCGGTTGGCCGGCGCGCAGCACGCCAAGGCCATCCTGGTCGCCACGAGCGACGACCCCACCTCAGTCCTGGTGACCCTCACCGCACGCGAACTCGCACCCGAGGCCACCATCATCGCCTCGGTCCGCGAGGGCGAGAACCGTCATCTGCTGCTGCAGTCCGGGGCGGACTCGGTGGTGGTGTCCTCGGAGACCGCGGGGCGCCTGCTCGGCCTGGCCACCAGCAAGCCGTCGGTGGTGGAGATGATCGAGGATCTGCTCACCCCGCACGAGGGTCTGGCCATCGCCGAACGCGACGTGGAGACCAAGGAGGTCGGCGGTTCGGCGCGGCACCTGGCCGACGTGGTGCTCGGCGTGGTGCGCGAGGGCAAGCTGCTGCGCTTCGACGACCCCCAAGTCGACTCGATCGAAAAAGGTGACCGGCTGCTCTACGTCCGCAACTCCGGCGTGGAGGAATAGGAAGCCGGTGAGCTTCCGACTGCGCAACACCCCGGTGCTGTCCCGCGTCGGTGCCGACCGCGCCGACGCCCTGCGCACCGACATCGACGCCGCCATCGCCGGCTGGTCCGATGCGCTGCTGCTGCGGGTAGACACGCGCAACCAGGTCCTCGTCATCGACGGCGCCCTGGTGCTCGGCTCCGCCGTCGACTACGCCGACACGCCACCGACGGACGCGGTGTTCCTCGGTCGGCTGGCCGACGGCCGCCACGTCTGGGCCGTCCGCGCCGCACTCGACGCCCACGACACCGCAGCCGTCGTCGACCCGCGCCGCACCAGCACACCGTTCGACGACGTCAGCGCACAACTGGTCGCCTCGGCGCTGGCACTGCTGAATTGGCATGAGGCGGCGCAGTTCTCGTCCATCGACGGCTCCCCGACGCGGCTGATCCGGGCGGGCTGGGCGCGACGCAACCCGCTGTCCGGGCATGAGGAGTTCCCGCGTATCGACCCCGCCGTCATCTGCCTGGTGCACGACGGCCATGACCGCGCGGTGCTGGCCCGCCAGACCGTGTGGCCGCCGCGGCTGTTCTCACTGCTGGCCGGGTTCGTCGAGGCGGGGGAGTCCTTCGAGTCCTGCGTCGTGCGCGAGGTCGCCGAGGAAGTCGGCCTCGACGTGCGCGAGGTCACCTACCTCGGCAGTCAGCCGTGGCCGTTCCCGCGCTCACTGATGATCGGCTTCCACGCCCTCGGGGATCCCGAGCAGCCGTTCGCCTTCCGCGACGGCGAGATCGCCGAAGCCGCCTGGTTCACCCGCGACGAGAT
>JBAXCK010000216.1:0-2320 GCA_037141465.1 Mycobacteriaceae bacterium
CTCGTAGGTCTCGATGATGTCGCCCTCCTTGATATCGGAGTACGTCAGCGTCAAACCGCACTCGAAGCCTTCGCGGACCTCGGTGGCGTCGTCCTTCTCGCGTTTGAGCGAGGACACCGTGAGGTTCTCAGCGACCACGACGTTGTCGCGCAGCAGGCGCGCTTTGGCGTTGCGGCGCATGATGCCCGACTGCACAACGCAGCCGGCGATGTTGCCGACCTTCGACGAGCGGAAGATCGCACGGATCTCGGCGCGGCCGAGTTCGCGCTCCTCGTAGATCGGCTTGAGCATGCCCTTGAGGGCCTTCTCGATCTCGTCGATCGCCTGGTAGATCACCGAGTAGTAGCGGATCTCCACACCCTCGCGGTTGGCCAGTTCGGTGGCCTTGCCCTCGGCGCGGACGTTGAAGCCGATGATGATCGCATCCGAGGCCGAGGCCAGGTTGACGTTGGTCTCGGTGATGCCACCGACGCCGCGGTCGATGACGCGCAGTTCCACTTCGTCGTCGATCGCGATGCCCAGCAGCGCCTCTTCGAGGGCTTCGACGGTTCCGGAGTTGTCGCCCTTGAGGATGAGGTTGAGCTGGCTGGTCTCCTTCAGTGCCGACTCCAGGTCCTCCAGGCTGATCCGCTTGCGGGACCGGGCCGCCAGCGCGTTGCGCTTACGCGCGCTGCGCCGGTCGGCGATCTGGCGGGCGATGCGGTCCTCGTCGACGACGAGGAAGTTGTCCCCGGCGCCGGGCACCGACGTGAAGCCGATGACCTGAACCGGCCGCGACGGGTACGCCTCGTTGACGTCCTCCCCGTGCTCGTCGACCATGCGGCGCACGCGGCCGTAGGCATCGCCGGCGACCACCGAGTCACCGACGCGCAGCGTGCCGCGCTGGATGAGCACGGTGGCCACCGGACCGCGGCCACGGTCGAGGTGCGCCTCGATCGCCACGCCCTGGGCCTCCATGTCGGGATTGGCCCGCAGGTCCAGTGCGGCATCGGCGGTCAGCAGCACCGCCTCCTCCAGCGCCTGGATGTTGGTGCCGTTCTTGGCGGAGATGTCGACGAACATGGTCTCGCCGCCGAAGTCCTCGGCGACAAGGCCGTATTCGGTGAGCTGCGCCCGGATCTTCGCCGGGTCGGCGCCTTCCTTGTCGATCTTGTTGACCGCCACCACGATCGGCACGTCGGCGGCCTGGGCGTGGTTGATGGCCTCCACCGTCTGCGGCATCACGCCGTCATCGGCGGCGACCACCAGGATGGCGATGTCGGTGGCCTTGGCGCCGCGGGCGCGCATGGCGGTGAACGCCTCGTGGCCCGGGGTGTCGATGAAGGTGATCAGACGTTCGTTGCCGTCATGGTTGACGGCCACCTGGTAGGCGCCGATGTGCTGGGTGATGCCGCCGGCCTCGCCCTCGCGGACGCTGGCCGAACGGATGGTGTCCAGCAGTCGGGTCTTGCCGTGGTCGACGTGACCCATGACGGTGACCACCGGCGGACGCTGCTCGAGGTCGCCCTCGTCGCCCTCGTTCTCGCCGTAGGTGAGGTCGAAGGACTCCAGCAGTTCGCGGTCCTCGTCCTCGGGCGAGACCACCTGCACGACGTAGTTCATCTCGCTGCCGAGCAGTTCAAGGGTGTCGTCCCCCACCGACTGGGTGGCGGTCACCATCTCCCCGAGGTTGAACAGCGCCTGAACCAGCGCGGCCGGGTTGGCGTTGATCTTCTCGGCGAAATCGCTCAGCGAGGCACCGCGGGCCAACCGGATCGTCTCGCCGTTGCCGTGCGGAAGCCGCACACCGCCGACGACCGGTGCCTGCATGTTCTCGTACTCGGCGCGTTTGGCCCGCTTGGACTTGCGGCCGCGGCGCACCGCACCGCCGGGACGACCGAACGCACCCGCGGCACCGCCGCGCTGACCGGGACGGCCGCCGCCGCCGCCGGGACGACCGCGGAAGCCGCCGGCTCCGGCCGGAGCGCCGCCACCACCGCCGCCGGGACCGCCGGTGCGGTAGTTACCGCCGCCGGCGCCGCCGGGACGGGTGCCCTGGCCGGGTCCGGTACGCGCACCACCGCCGGGGCGCGGGGCGCCCGGGCGGGCGGGGCGCGCCATCCCGCCGGGTGGACGTGGGGGCATGTTGCCCGGGGTGGCGCCACCGGGACGGGGCATGCCCGGACGCGGGATGCCCGGCGCCGGACGGGGGCCGCCGGGTCCGGCGGGCCCCATCGGTCCGGGCCCCACCGGTCTGGGCCCCGGGCGCTCGACCGGCTGGGCCGAGGAGAACGGGTTGTTGCCGACCCGGGGTGCCCGCGGCATGGCGGGCTTGGGGGCG
>JBAXCK010000217.1:0-2257 GCA_037141465.1 Mycobacteriaceae bacterium
CCGAGTCGGTCCACCGACCACCGTGTCGTCATCCTGGGAGCCTAACGACACCGAGCTGTTGAGACACCGAGGCTGTTTAATGGACCCATGATCCGAGCAGTGTGGAATGGCGCGGTGCTGGCCGAAGCCGCCGAGACTGTCCAACTCGAGGGCAACGACTACTTCGCCATCGACAGCGTTCACCGTGAGTTCCTGAGCGACAGCTCGACCACCACCGTCTGTCCCTGGAAGGGAACGGCGCACTACTACACCGTCACCGTCGACGGTCAGGACAACCCAGACGCGGCGTGGTACTACCCGACCCCGAGCGAGCGAGCGCAACAGATCGGCGACCACGTCGCCTTCTGGAAGGGCGTTCGCATCGAGCGGTCATGACCGTGCCGTCTCGTCGTCACTTCCTCACCGCCGGCGCACTCGCCGGGCTGGGAGCCGCTGCAGTGGGTGCCTGCTCGCGCCGAAGTGACCCGTCCGACGCGCCCCTCGTCCATGGGCGGCACGGGATCACCGAGGACACCTCCGGGCTGACACCCGAGGCAGCACAGCGAAAACTCGCCGACGGCAACGCCCGCTTCGTCGCGATGAGAGAAGTCGATCCCAATGTCAGCACCGACCGGCTGATGGCGATATCCAACGGCCAGCGGCCCTTCGCCGGCATTCTCGGGTGCGTCGACTCCCGAGTGCCGCCGGAATTGGTATTCGACCGCGGACTCGGCGACCTGTTCGACGCACGGATCGCGGGGGCGATCGCCGACGACGCGGCCATCGGTTCGCTGGAATTCGGAGTCGAGGAGTTCGGCGTCCCCCTGGTGGTGGTGATGGGGCACTCCAAGTGCGGTGCCGTCACCGCGGCGGTGAAGTCGCTGGATTCCAGGTCCGCTGCTCCGGCGGGCCGGATCGGCGCTGTGGTCAATCCGATCCTCCCGGCGGTCAAAGCCGCACGGGCGCAGGGCGTCACCGGCGGTGCCGACCTGATCAATGCTGCCGCCCGCGACGTCGTGGGTGACGGGGTGCGCGCGCTCCGGTCCAGTCCGGTGCTCACCGGACGCCTGGCGGCGGGAAACCTTGCCGTTATCGGTGCGTTCTACGATCTGGACACCGGAAGGGTCGAGTTCCTCAGCGGCTGACGACGCCAGACCGGCCGCGGTAAAGGATGGGCTGATGAGGGTCATGACGTGGAACGTGCAGGGCCGGCTCGCCGACCCTGGTCACACCTGGTCGGCCGGTAACGCGCTGGTACCCCGCAATGCCATTCATCCCCATCGCCGACTCGACTACGTGATGGTCTCCACCCCGCGCCGACCCGGTGCGGGACATGTCTGCGAATGCTCACTGGCCGGCGACTCCGCGGTCGACGGCGTTTGGGCCAGCGATCACTTCGCCGTTGTGGCCGAGGTGGAGATGTGAACTCGCGCATTGCCGAGATCATGGCGATCGCCCAGGTAGTCGGTTCGGTGGGGATGCTCGGAGTGATCTGGATGGTGCAAGTCGTGCACTACCCCCTGATGAGTTTCGTTTCCAGCGCGCGATTCGCCCACTTCGAATCCGCACACCGAACGCGTATCTCGATGGTGGTCGGTCCGCTGATGGCCGTCGAGGGAATCTGCGTCATCGCCTTTCTCGTCAGCCCGCCGCCGGGACTCATCTGTTGGTTGCCGTGGGCGGGCGCCGCTGCCGAGGCCGTCGCGATAGGCACCACCGTGCTTGTCTCGGCTCCACTGCACGAACGACTCAACGCGTGCTACGACCAGGTGAACCTCGACAGGCTGATCGCCACGAACTGGATCCGGACCTTCGCCTGGACCTGCCGGGCCGGATTGGCAATCGTCATGTTGGTAGACGTGGCCCGTTGACGCGAAAGTTCGCCATTCGCTACCAAGGTCAGGCGTTGGGGTCTAATGTTCGAAGCACAGTACGCAGACTGACGGTAGCGAGGCGCCATGGCCGAACCCATTCCCTACTTTCGTGTTGTCGCGGCTGGACTGGGAGCAGCGTCGATTCTGGCATTCTTGCTCAATCTGGCCTTGCGGGACTGGATCACCTCCATAAATGTGGCTGTCGTCTTGACCTTCTGGATCATCACGATCGTGCTGGCCGTCCATGCCCTTGTCGTCGCTATCATCGAAAAGCGGCGCCGCAACCGTGACGACCCACCGGACTGCCAACGGGATTTTGATCTCGTAGCCTGAACCTGTCGCGCAGACCGTCAGAGGGCGAAGGACTCGCCGACGAGTTCCTCACTGAGTGTCCACAGCGCAGC
>JBAXCK010000218.1:0-2255 GCA_037141465.1 Mycobacteriaceae bacterium
CGTCAAGGTGCCCGCACTGCTCGGCATCGGCCGCTACACGGTCACCGTCGACATGGCACATACCGGTGGGCTCTACCCCACCTCGGTGGTGACCTACCGCGGCACCGAGATCGGCCGGGTCCGCTCAGTCGATGTCACCGCGGACGGCGTGCGCGCGGTGCTCACCCTCAACTCCGCGATCGCGGTGCCCGGCGACGTCACCGCAGCGGTGCACAGCCGCTCGGCGGTCGGCGAGCAGTTCCTCGAACTCATGCCCCAGAACGGGTCGGACACCCGGACACTACGAAACGGCGATGTGATTCCCGCTGTCCGCGTGAGCGTCCCGCCGGATATCGCCGATCTGCTGGACGCCACCAACCGCGCGCTGACGGCGATTCCGAACGACAACCTGCGCACGCTGGTTGATGAAGCGAACACCGCCATCGGTGGCCTCGGTGCCGAGCTGTCGCGCATCGTCGACGGTTCCACCGCGCTGGCGATCGAGGCGGGCAAGACCAAGGACCCCATCACCGCACTGATCGACCAGGCGCCCCCGGTGCTGGAATCCCAGGTGCGCACCGCGGATTCGATCGCCGCGTGGGCGTCCCAAATGGCGTCGATCACCGGCCAGCTCAAAGCGCAGGACGCGGCGTTCGCCGATCTGTTGCAACAGGGGGGCCCCGGTCTTCGGGAGGCGGCAGGACTCTTCGACCGGGTCGCGCCGACCCTGCCCGTCCTGCTCGCCAACATGGTCAGCCTCGGCGACATCGCGGTCAACTACCGCGCCGCGATCGAGCAGTTGCTGGTGCTGTTCCCGCAGGGCACCGCGGTGATGTCGGCGATCGCCGCACCCAATGCCGGCACCAAGCAGGCCTACCGCGGCATCTATCTGGATTTCAATCTCAACCTGAACCTGCCGCCGCCCTGCAACACCGGCTTCCTTCCGGTCCAACAGCAGCGGGTGCCCTCTCTGGTGGATGCCCCCGACCGCCCGGCCGGAGAGTTGTACTGCCGGGTGCCGCAGGATTCACCACTGAACGTCCGCGGGGTGCGCAACATCCCGTGTGAGGCCAATCCCGGTAAGCGGGCGCCGACGGTGGAGATGTGCGAGAGCGACGAACAGTACGTGCCGCTCAACGACGGCTGGAACTGGAAGGGCGACCCCAACGCCACCCTGTCCGGCCAGGATGTGCCCCAGTACCCGCGCGGGACGCAGCCGACGACTGTGGTGCCCTACACGCCCGGCACCACGTCGGGCGCCCAGAACTGGCAGGACATGCTCACCCGGCCCGCAGGATGACTTTGACTCCGGGTGAGCGCAGATATTCACCGGGGCCCCGGCAGCGGGCACGGTGTCGAAGTGTCTGTGTTCGTTGACGTCGCCGAGTCGCCGACCGGTCCGGTGGCGCCCGGAACAGGGACAAGGGGCTGGTCAGGAGGGTTGACCCGGGCAGCACTGCCGCTGCTGTCGCTGCTCGTCTTCCTTCTGGCCTGGCAGGGCGCCGCCGCCAGTGGCATCTGGAACGAGACGTTCGTGCCGTACCCGAGCACCGTGTGGCGCGCCTTCATCAACGTCTCGACGATGCACGACGGCGTCCGTGGTTATGGCGGCTATCTGCTGTGGGAACACCTCTACATGACGCTTCGGCGCGTGTTCGCGGGCGTCGTCATCGGGGTGGGCCTCGGCGTCGCTCTTGGACTCGTCATGGGATCGATCCCCTGGGTGAGAAGCGTTCTTGAGCCCTGGTTGACGTTCCTGCGGGCTCTTCCCCCGCTGGCCTACTTCTTCCTCCTGGTGATCTGGCTGGGCATCGACGAGGCGCCCAAAGTCACCCTGCTCGCCTTGGCCGCCCTTCCCCCGGCGGCGGTCGCGACCACCGCTGCGGTGGTTGCCGCGCCGGTGGGCCTGATCGAAGCCGCACGCGCGCTGGGCGCCTCGCGTTGGGATGTGGTGAGGGACATCGTTGTGCCCGCCGCGCTTCCGGAGACCTTTACCGGAATCCGTCTGGCGGTAGGCATGGCCTACTCCTCGGTGGTGGCCGCAGAGCTTTTCAACGGCATTCCCGGCATCGGCGGTCTGGTCAAGGACGCCAGTAACTACAACAACACCCCGGTGGTGCTGGTGGGCATCTTCGCCATCGGAATCTCGGGACTGATCATCGACGGTCTGCTGCGCGGCGTCGAACGCCGGACAGTGCCATGGAGAGGAAAAACATGAAGCTGAAGAAAATTGCCGCACTGGCCGCCACCCTGGCCGTGGCGCTGACCGGCTGCGC
>JBAXCK010000219.1:0-2233 GCA_037141465.1 Mycobacteriaceae bacterium
AGCCGGACGACGATGCGGCGCAGGGGAGCGAGCTGCTGAGGAGTTCGGCGATCCGGCGATCAGCTCAGCCGGTGCCGGCGGCGCGGGTCGCCGGGTGCACGGCGATCAGCGGGAAGCCGTTGCGGCGCTTGCACATCGCCGCCAACTCGGCGTAGGCCTTCTCGCCCAGCAGTTCGGTCAACTCCGCGGCGTAGGACTGCCACACCGGCTTGGCGCCGACATGTGCGGCCGGGTCGCCGCTGCAGTACCAGTACAGATCCTCGCCGCCCTCACCCCAGCCGCGACGGTCGTATTCGGTGATCCAGGTCTTGAGGATCTCGCTGCCGTCCGGGCGGGTCACCCACTCCTGGCTTCGGCGAATCGGCAACTGCCAGCACACCTCCGGCTTCATGGTCAGTGGCTCGACGCCGAGCTTGAGTGCCTTGCTGTGCAGTGCGCAGCCGATTCCCCCCTCGAAGTCATCCCGGTTGAGGAATATGCAGGCGCCCTTGTACTTTCGCGTCCGCAGATTTGACTTGCCCTCGTAGGAGTCCTTCTCCAGGTAGCCCTTCTTACCCAAGCCCTTGCCGCGGAACTGCCAGTCCTCATCGGTCAGAAGGGTCACCGCCTTGTCGAGCTTGACCCGGTCGTCCTTGTCGCACAGGAATGCCCCGTGTGAACAGCAGCCATCGTCCGGGCGGCCCTTGACGGTTCCCTTGCAGGCCGGCGTGCCGTACACGCACGTCCAGTGCGACAGCAACCAGGTCAGGTCGGCAGCGATCAGATGTTCGGGATTCGCGGGGTCGTAGAACTCCACCCACTCGCGGGGGAAGTCCAAATCGACCTCGCCGGTATGCCTGCTTGTCATGCAAACAACCGTAGACGCATTAAAGTTGGTGAGCGTGCGATTAGGTGTGCTCGATGTGGGCAGCAACACGGTGCATCTGCTCGTGGTGGACGCCCACCGGGGTGGTCATCCCACACCCATGAGCTCCACGAAATCGTCGCTGCGACTCGCCGAGGCCATCGACTCCTCGGGCAAGCTGACCCGCCGCGGAGCCGACAAGCTGATCGCCACTGTCGACGAGTTCGCCAGGATCGCGGCGAGTTCAGGCTGCTCGGACCTGATGGCGTTCGCCACCTCGGCCGTACGCGACGCGCGCAACTCCGATGAGGTGCTGACGCGGGTCCGCTCCGAGACCGGGCTGGACCTGCAGGTGCTCTCCGGGCCCGAGGAGTCCCGGCTGACGTTCCTGGCGGTTCGGCGCTGGTATGGCTGGAGTGCCGGTCGCATCACCAACCTCGATATCGGCGGCGGTTCACTGGAACTCTCCACCGGACTCGACGAGGCACCCGATGTCGCGCTCTCGCTACCGCTGGGTGCCGGAAGGCTGACCCGGGAGTGGCTGCCTGACGACCCGCCCGGGCGCCGGCGGGTGGCGATGCTGCGCGACTGGCTGGACAATGAACTGGCCGACGCCGCCAAGGCGATGCTCGAGGCGGGTCCGCCGGACCTCGCGGTGGGCACGTCCAAGACCTTCCGCTCGCTGGCCCGGCTCACCGGCGCCGCGCCCTCGGCGGCCGGTCCGCGGGTCAAGCGCACACTCAGCGCCAACGGGCTGCGGCAGCTCATAGCCTTCATCTCTAGGATGACCACGGCGGATCGTGCCGAACTGGAAGGGGTGAGCGCCGAGCGCGCGCCACAGATCGTGGCCGGCGCGCTGGTGGCGGAGGCGAGTATGCGAGCACTGTCGTTGGAATCGGTGGACATCTGCCCGTGGGCCCTGCGCGAAGGGGTCATCCTGCGTCGGCTCGACAGCGAGTCCGACGGCACCGCGACTGGCGACAGATGACCGAACCCGGCGCCGAGAATCCGACCGGCACCCCGGAGGCCGATGACAGTCGGCCGATCTCGGTAGCCGAGTTGCTGGCCCGCAACGGGACCATCGGCGCGCCGCCGGCCGGAGGCCGGCGCCGGCGCCGTCGCGGCAACAGCGCGGCGGTCACCGTGGCCGAACTCACCGGTGAGATCCCGGTGATTCGCGACGAGATCCCGCCCGCCGACGAGACCGTCGAGGAGACTGTCGAGGAGACCGCCGCAGCCGAGGAGACAGCCAAGGCGAGCGCGGAGGACACCTCAGACGAGGTTGTCGAGAAGGCCCCCGCAGACGAGGACGAGGCGGCGGAGCCGGAAGAATCCGCCGCGGACGAGACTGCCGAAGACGAGACTGCCGAGGACGAGACTGCCGCCGAA
>JBAXCK010000220.1:0-2229 GCA_037141465.1 Mycobacteriaceae bacterium
TCGGTCGACAGGATCATCCGGGCAACCGAGCCGGCGTTGACCACCGCGGAGCGCGTCACCTTCACCGGGTCAACGATGCCGTCGGCGACCAGGTCGCCGTAGGTCAGCGTTGCGGCGTTGAAGCCGTGACCGGCAGGCAGTTCGCTGACGGCGTTGACCACCACGGGTCCGTCCATACCGGCGTTGGTGGCGATCCAGTACAGCGGGGCCGACAGCGCGTCGGAGAAGACGTCCACCCCGAGCGCCTCGTCACCGGAGAGCGAGTCGCGCAGCTTCTTCAGCGCGCCGCGCGTCTGAACCAGTGCGCTACCGCCGCCCGGGACGATGCCCTCCTCGACCGCCGCCTTAGCCGCGGCTACGGCGTCCTCGACCCGGTGCTTGCGTTCCTTGAGCGCGGTCTCGGTGGCGGCGCCGACCTTGATCACCGCGACACCGCCGGCCAGCTTGGCCAACCGCTCCTGCAGTTTCTCGCGGTCCCAGTCCGAATCACTGGCCTCGATCTCGCCCTTGAGTTGCTTGACCCGGTCGGCAATGGCGTCGTGGGTGCCGCCACCGTCGACGATGACGCATGCGTCCTTGCTGACCACCACGCGACGTGCGGAGCCCAGAACGTCCAACCCCACCTCGCGCAACAGCAGCCCGACATCGGGGTTGACCACCTGTGCGCCGGTGACGACCGCCAGATCCTCCAGGAAGGCCTTGCGGCGGTCACCGAAGAACGGCGCCTTGACCGCGACGGTGCTCAACGTCTTGCGGATCGCGTTGACCACCAGAGTGCTCAGCGCCTCGCCCTCGACGTCCTCGGCGACGATCAGCAGCGGCTTACCTGCCTCGGCCACCTTCTCCAGCAGTGGCAGCAGATCGGGCAGCGAGCTGACCTTGTCGCGGTGCAGCAGCACCAGGGCGTCCTCGAGCACCGCCTCCTGTGAGTCGAAGTCGGTGACGAAGTACGCCGAGATGAAGCCCTTGTCGAAGCCGATGCCCTCGGTGACCTCGAGTTCGGTGTTCATCGTCGAGGACTCCTCGACGCTGACCACGCCGTCGGCGCCGACCTTCGTCATCGCCTCGCCGACCATCTCGCCGATCTCCTCGTCGCGGCACGACACCGTGGCGACCTGCGCGATGGCGTTGCGGCCCTGCACCGGGGTGGCGGCGGACAGCAGCGCCTCGGAGACCGCGTCGGCGGCCTTGCCGATGCCCACACCGAGCGCGATCGGGTTGACACCCGCCGCGACGAGCCGAAGGCCGGCCTTGACCAGCGCCTGTGCCAGCACGGTCGCGGTGGTGGTGCCGTCGCCGGCGACGTCGTTGGTCTTGGTGGCCACCGACTTCACCAGCTGTGCGCCGAGGTTCTCGAACGGGTCCTCGAGGTCGATCTCGCGGGCGATGGTGACGCCGTCGTTGGTGACAGTCGGGCCGCCGAATGCCTTGGCCAGCACGACGTGGCGACCGCGCGGTCCAAGCGTGACGCGCACGGCGTCCGCGAGCTTGTTCACCCCGGCCTCCAGGGCCCGTCGCGCGGTTTCGCTGTACTCGATCTGCTTGCTCATGCTCTGCTCATTCCTTTTGACACTCGTGAACGCGATCCGCCCCGGAACACACCCATGGATGCACGGGTGGTTCCGGGGCGGTTCACGGCTATTACTTGTTGACGACCGCCAGCACGTCGCGGGCCGAGAGGATCAGGTACTCCTCGCCGTTGTACTTGATCTCGGTGCCGCCGTACTTGCTGTAGATGACGGTGTCGCCCTCGGCGACGTCGAGCGGGATCCGCTTCTCGCCGTCCTCGTCCCACCGGCCCGGGCCGACGGCGACGACGGTGCCCTCCTGGGGCTTCTCCTTGGCGGTGTCCGGGATGACCAGACCCGAAGCGGTGGTCGTTTCAGCCTCATTGGCCTGGACGAGGATCTTGTCCTCGAGTGGCTTGATGTTCACGGCCACGATGGAGCCTCCATATTGCGTTAGTTTCGGTCCGGGGCCTGCCCCGGACGCCGGTTTGACCAGGTTTTCGGCAGTCGCTACGCCCTCGTGCCGTCGTCGCGGGAGTCGACACGGGGGAATCTCGCCTGCCAACTAGCACTCTATACCGGAGAGTGCTAGCACTCAAGAGGGGGTTGTGCGGATTCGCCCAGGGCGAAGTCAGCCCTGCTCGTCAGGCTTTCTCGTCGAAGCGCCTGCTGACTCCGCTACTCCTCAGCGGCTTCGTTCCTCACCCGCATCGTCGAAGCG
>JBAXCK010000221.1:0-2205 GCA_037141465.1 Mycobacteriaceae bacterium
AGTCCGTAGATCACACAGTCCGTGGCTCCGGTACAGACGCGGGATCCTGCTGAGCGCTCTGCGCTGCAGAGGATCCCGCGCCCGCGGGGATGGTTCTACGGTGTCGGTGACGCCGGGGTGGCCGCACCGGTCGACGGCGCCGGAGCCGCCGGCGGCATCAGAACGGTGTCGATCAGGTACAGCGTCGCGTTGGCGGTCTTGATGCCGCCGCAGACGACGCCGGCGTTGTCGACCTTGAGGTCATCACCCGATCCGGTCACCTTGACCGTCGCGCCCTGGACGGTGGTGTGATCGCCGACGACCTTGTCCGGACCTGCCTGGCCGGGAACCACGTGGTAGGTGAGGATCGACGTCAGTAGCTCCGAGTCGGTCTTCAGCTTGTCGATGGTGGCGGCGTCGATCTTGGCGAACGCGTCATCGGTAGGCGCGAACACGGTGAACTGCCCGTTGTTGAGGGTGTCGACGAGGTTGACGTTCGGATTCAGCTTGCCCGACAGCGCGCTGGCGAGCGTGGTGAGCACCGGGCTGTTGGCTGCCGCCGTGGCGACGGGATCCTTCGCGAGGCCCTCCACCGACCCGGGCCCGGTGGGCACCTTCTCGGCGTAGCCGGCGCAGCCCGCACCGACGAGGCCGCCTGATGCCGGTGCCGCGGTCATCGAGGACATCGCTGACGAGGCCGCCGACGACGCCGACGACATGGTCTCCTTGGCGGCATCCTTGGTGGCGGTCGAACAGGCGGACAGTGACAGGGTCGCGACGGCGGCGATGCCGACTGCGGTCCAGGTGGTGCGCTGGGTCATGTGGTGCACTCCTTTGTGGTTTCCCTCCGGTGCGGCCGGGTCCGGCCGTCACGTCAATATTCGGTGCCGAACGCGCAGCGGACCGCCTTCTGTGATGACGATCACAGAAATTTCTTTCATATGAAGGCCATGCGGTTGGCGCGGTACCCGGTCGCTGCACAATAGAGGCGTGAGTGCCGCCGACCGCATCCGTGTGCTGATCCTCGGCAGCACCGGGTCGATCGGCACCCAGGCCCTCGAGGTCATCGCCGCCAACCCCGACCGTTTCGAGGTCGTCGGCCTGGCCGCCGGTGGCGGCAACCCCGAACTGCTGGCCCGCCAACGTGCGGCGACCGGAGTCACCCGCGTCGCGGTGGCCGATCCCGCCGCCGCGGAACGGGTCGGCGACGTCACCCATGTCGGTCCCGACGCGGCGACCCGGCTGATCGAGGAGACCGCCGACACCGGCGGGGTCGACGTCGTCCTCAACGCGCTGGTGGGGGCGCTCGGCCTGCAGCCGACCCTGGCCGCGCTGGCCACCGGGGCGCGGCTTGCTCTGGCCAACAAGGAGTCCCTGGTGGCCGGGGGCCCGCTGGTGCTCAAGGCGGCCAAGCCCGGCCAGATCGTGCCGGTGGACTCCGAGCACTCCGCGCTGGCCCAGTGTCTGCGCGCCGGTTCGCCCGCCGAAGTGGCCAGGCTTGTGCTGACCGCCTCCGGCGGACCGTTCCGGGGCTGGACCGCCGCCGCTCTGGAGTCGGTCACGCCCGAGCAGGCCGGCGCTCACCCCACCTGGAGCATGGGGCCGATGAACACCCTGAACTCGGCGTCGCTGGTGAACAAGGGACTCGAACTCATCGAGACCCACCTGCTCTTCGGAATCCCCTATGAGCGGATCGACGTCGTGGTGCACCCGCAGTCCATCGTGCATTCGATGGTGAGCTTCACCGACGGGTCCACCATCGCCCAGGCCAGCCCGCCGGACATGAGACTGCCGATCTCCCTGGCCCTCGGCTGGCCGGACCGGGTGGCCGGCGCAGCCCCGACATGCGACTTCGGTACCGCCTCCACCTGGGAGTTCGAACCGCTGGATGACGCCGTGTTCCCGGCGGTGCAGCTCGCGCGGCAGGCCGGTGAGGCCGGCGGATGCCTGACGGCGGTCTACAACGCCGCCAATGAAGAGGCCGCCGCCGCCTTCCTGGCCGGACGGATCCGGTTCCCGGCGATCGTGCGAACAATCGCTGACGTCTGCGGCGCCGCCGACCAGTGGCGTGCTGAACCGGCTACCGTGGAAGACGTACTCGACGCCCAGCGATGGGCCCGGCAACGTGCTCGCGACGCCCTCGGCGTCGCCGCGCAGGAGGTCGCACCGAATCCCATGAGGTTGGTCCCATGAGGTTGGTCCCGTGATGTTCGCCCTCGGCATCAT
>JBAXCK010000222.1:0-2204 GCA_037141465.1 Mycobacteriaceae bacterium
CTGTCCTACACCGTGGAGGGCTGGGAGGTGCTGTGGAACACCTACGTCCCGCTGCTGACCTACCGCCACCAGAAGGGCGAGGCCGGCACCGACGTCGTGCCAGGCCTGGCCAAGGACATGCCGCAGATCTCGCCGGAGGGCACGACCTACAAACTCACCCTGCGCCCCAACATGAAGTACTCCGACGGCACGCCCATCAAAGCCGGGGACTTCACCTACGCCATCAAGCGGTTGTTCAAAGCCAACTCCGGCGGCTCGGTGTTCTACGAGGGCATCGTGGGAGCCACCGACTTCGCCGAGGGCAAGGCCGACGGCATCAGCGGCATCGTCACCGACGACGCGACCGGTGACATCACCATCACCCTGGACAAGCCCAACGGCACCTTCACCAACGTGCTGGGGCTGACCTTCGCCGCACCCGTTCCGCCGAGCACCCCGCTGGACAAGGACGCGACCAACAACCCGCCACCGTCGAGTGGCCCGTTCATGATCAGCAAGGTCGACGCCCCCAACAGCCTGGTGCTGGAACGCAATCCCCAGTTCAAGACCGTCAAGGACGCCGGCGCCACCGAGGTGCCCGACGCCCAGGTGGACAAGATCACCGTCGCGCAGAACAAGAACAACTCCGCACAGGTGACCGGAGTCGAGCAGAACAAGATCGACTACATGCAGAGCCCGCCCGATGCCGACCGGCTTTCGGAGGTCAAGGCCAAGTTCGCCGACCGGTTCCGGCTGGAGAACTCGATCAACACCTACTACTTCTGGATGAACACCAAGACGGCGCCGTTCAACGACGTCCGGGTGCGCCAGGCCATCAACTACGCGATCGACCCCGAAGCCCTCAACCGGGTGTTCGGCGGACGGCTGCACCCGACACAGCAGATCCTGCCCCCGGGCATGCCCGGCTACGACGAGTTCAAGCTCTACCCCGGACCGGACATGAACAAGGCCAAAGCGCTGCTGGCCGAGGCCAATCCGGCCGACAAGAACATCACCGTCTGGACCGATGACGAACCCGACCGCAAGAGGATCGGCGAGTACTACCACGACCTGCTGAACGAGCTCGGATTCAACGCCCAGCTCAAGGTGATCTCCGGCGACGTGTACTTCACCACGATCGGCAACCTGTCGACACCCGACCTCGACACCGGTTTCGCCGACTGGTTCCAGGACTTCCCGCACCCGGACGACTTCTTCCGCCCGCTGCTCAACGGCGAGAACATCCTGCCCACCAACAACAACAACTTCTCCCAGGTCGCCATCCCGGCCAACGATGCGAAGATGGACGAACTGCGCACCGGGCAGCTCACGGAGGAAGCCAGGAAGCAGTACGCCGAACTCGACAAGTCCTATATGGAGCAGGCGGTGTGGGCGCCGTACGGCAACGAGGAGTTCGCGACGTTCGTCTCCGAGCGGATCGACTTCGACAAGGTCTACTACCACCTGCTGTTCGCCCACGACTACTCATCGTTCGCGCTGAAGTGAGGTGAGCACCGCCACCCTCGGCGGGCGCAGCCCGTGGCAACTCGCCGGGATCCGGCTGCGGCGTAACCGATTCGCCATTGCCTTCGGTGTGCTGTTCGTCCTCATCGTGGTCTTCTGCCTGGCCGCTCCGCTGTGGGCCGACCACGTCGCACACACCGGGCCGAACCAGAACCACATCACCGATCAGGTGCTCGTCGGCGGCCAGCTGACCGACGTCGTCGCACCCGACGGCACCCCGCTAGGGCCCGGGTTGCGCGGCCGCTATCTGCTGGGCGCCGACCAGAACGGCCGCGACGTCATGGTCCGCCTGATGTACGGCGGGCGGACGTCGATCTACATCGGTGTGCTCGCCGCACTCATCACCACCGTGCTCGCCGTCGCGGTGGGCGTGCTGGCCGGCTACTACCGCGGCTGGATCGACGCCGTGCTCTCGCGAATCCTCGACGTGGTGTGGGCGTTCCCTGTGCTACTGCTCGGCATCGCGCTGGGCACCACCCTGGCACTGGGCGGCTTGCGGATCGGCGGGGTGCAGATCGCCGGCGATTCGCTGTGGATCCCGATCCTCGTCATCGCCGTCGTCTACGTGCCCTACATGGCACGGCCTATCCGCGGTGAGGTGCTGGCACTGCGGGAGAAGGAGTTCGTCGAAGCCGCAGTGGCCCAGGGCAAGGGTCCGCTGCGGATCATGATCTCCGAACTGCTGCCCAACATCGTCTCCA
>JBAXCK010000223.1:0-2173 GCA_037141465.1 Mycobacteriaceae bacterium
ACAGCCACAACGGTGTCGCCTCGGTCGCCATCGACGCGATACTACGGCGAGGGGTTCGGACGTTCGGTACGATCCGGCCGTTCCTGCACCGACAGATCGGAAACAACCGGTGGCCTTCACCCGCGGGATGCGGTCCCTGGGCTTTCAGTCCAAGCTTTTGCTCATGCTGCTCGCCGTCAGCGTGCTGTCGGTGCTCATCGCGGGAATCATCGGATACACCTCGGGTACCAATTCGCTGCGCAACGCGGAGTACCAGCGTCTCGTTCAACTCCGAGAGTCACGGGCACGGGAGATCACCGCCTTCTACGACGGCGTCACCAACGCCGCAACGGTCTTGACCCATTCGGCGGCGACGGTGACGGCGATGAAGGACTTCACCGGCGCGTTCGCGGAACTGCAGAAGACGCCCCTGCCCCCCGGTGCGGTGGACGGCGTCAACCGCTACTACGAGACGGTATTCGATCCGGCACTGGAGAAGGGCAGCGGAGAGAAGGTCGACTCGGGCCTGTTCCGGCCGACATCCAATGCACAGACCTATCTGCAGAGCCTCTACACCGTTCCGGCCAAGGGCGATTTCACGGCGTCGGTCAAGATCCAGACGGCCGGCGATCCCAGTGCGTGGTCGAAGCTCAACGAGCGATACCAGCCCTTCTTCAGCGACTTCGCCGACCGCTTCGGGTTCGACGACGCCATGCTCATCGACACCGACGGCAACGTCGTCTACTCGACGTTCAAGCAGACCGATCTGGGCGCCAACGTCCTGAGTGGGCCGTTCAAGACCACGAACCTCGCCGATGCGTACCGCCAGGCGATGCGGGCGTCATCGGTCGACGACGTGATCCTCGCCGACTTCGAACCCTACGCACCCGCGTACGGCAAGCCGACCCCGTGGGTCCTCACTCCGATCGGCGACTCCGGCGGCATCTACGGCGCCCTGGCGCTGCAACTCTCGGTCGACGGTGTCAACACGGTGATGACCGGAAACCGGGGATGGGAGCGAGACGGCCTGGGCGCGACAGGGGAGACCTATCTAGCCGGGGGAGACAAGCTGATGCGCTCGGTGTCACGCCTGCTGCTCACCGATCCCAAGCGTTACGTGACCGACGTCGTAGCCAACGGCACGTCCGAGGAGGTGGCCAAGCGGCAGGCGGAGGTGGGCGACAGCGTGCTGCTACAACCCGTCGCGACCACGGCCGTCAACCTCGCCCTGAGCGGACAGTCCGGGGTCACCACCGCAAAGAGTTACCTGGGGCCCGAGTCGCTGGTTGCCTACGCGCCGCTGAAACTGCCGGGACTGAACTGGGCGGTCATCGCCAAGATCGACAAAGCGGAGGCCTTCGCACCGGTGAACTCGTTCGCCCGCAATATCGCACTGTCCACCGGCGCGATCGTCCTCGCGGTGTGTCTGCTCGCACTGTGGTTCAGCCGGATCCTGACGCGGCCGGTCAAGAAACTGGTCGCCGCCGTTCAGCGGGTGAGCTCAGGCGAACTGGGAATTTCGGTGCCGGTCATCTCGGCCGACGAGTTCGGAGAACTGGCCTCGTCCTTCAACGATATGAGTTCGAGCCTGCAGACCAAGCAGCGCCTGATCGAAGAGCAACGGCGTGAGAATGACGCGCTGCTGGCCAGCCTGATGCCTGAGCCTGTCGCCCGCCGTTACCGCGAGGGCGAGGAGAACATCAGCAGCGAACACCGCGACGTCTCGGTGATCTACGCGCAACTGCTCGGGTTCGACGACTACGCGCGGGGTCTGGGCGCCGACGAACCGGTCGCCATGCTCAATTCGCTGGTGGAGGCCTTCGACGGCGCCGCAGACCGGCACGGTGTCGAGCGGGTGCGCAGCATGCAGGACAACGGACTGCTTGCCACCTGCGGCCTGGTGGTTCCGCGGGTCGATCACGCCAGCCGCACGATCGCATTCGCCCGGGAACTCACCGAGATCCTCGACAGATTCAACGATCAGCACAGCGCCGGGCTGTCGATAAGGATCGGCATCGACAGCGGGCCCGTCACCAGTGGCCTGGTCGGTGAGCGATCGACCGTGTACGCGCTGTGGGGGGAAGCGGTGGACCTGGCACACCGGGTACGGGAGGCGACGCACTCGCCGGGAATCTTCGTCAGTGACCGCGTGCACGACTCCGTCATCGGTATCTACCAGTTCACCGAGACCGGC
>JBAXCK010000224.1:0-2057 GCA_037141465.1 Mycobacteriaceae bacterium
AGCGCTGGGCGAGGTCTCGGTAGACGGCGGCC
Source organism: Mycobacteriaceae bacterium (assembly GCA_037141465.1). GTDB lineage: Bacteria > Actinomycetota > Actinomycetes > Mycobacteriales > Mycobacteriaceae > Mycobacterium. The sequence goes on from JBAXCK010000224.1 coordinate 33, forward strand.
TCGGCGCGTTCGTTGGCCAGATGACGGCGCCAGCGGCGAAGGTCGGCAGGGCTCGGCGCGTTCATCCGAAGACACTCTCGACGAACGCCTCGGTGCCCTGCTTCCAGTCGATGACGAAATCGCCGCGGCTGTTTTTGCTGATGTCCAGCCCCGGGCAGAACCAGCTGCCGCCGTTGTCGGTGAAGAAGTGTGGCGAGCCGATCACACCTCGGGCCCTGCCCTCGTCCCAGTCCGCCCGCACGGCCGCCTCGGTGGTGGCGGCGTCGAGCGGTTCGAGGTGAAAGGACGCCGCAATCGACGCGACGGTATCCGCCTTCCCGACGTCGGCCCCGTCCTCGAAAACCCCGTTGCGCAACGCCATGCCGACGTCCTCGATCAGCGCGGGATCTCCGGTGTGGTCGGCGGCGGCGCTAAGCGCGAAGGCGGCCATGGACGTTGCAGGGAACGTCTCAACAGAGAAGCCGGCGAACAGATCAGGCCGCACCGACGACTGAAGTGCGGTGATCTCTGCAGCGATGTGGTGGGCGTCGAGCGGTTGCCCGTTGACGAGCTCGAGCGGCCAGGCCCGGACACGAAGGCGTGGCTCATCAAGCCCGCGATCGGTGCGGCGGTCGATCAGCGTGTGCAGCCCCACATGGGTGAACGGGCACAGCACGTCGGCGAAAACCTCGACGGTGCGCATGTGGGTGGAGATTACTCGTGACAGACCGAGCCGGGACTACGTCCACCCGGTGATCTTGCCGGCCATCAACTCCTGGAGGTAGACCTCAAGGTCGGTGTAGCCGGCCGGTGAAAGACCGGTGGCGTTAGTGTTGGCGACGTTGGGGTCCAGACCCTTGGAGATCTCCCAGGTGTCGGGCATGCCGTCGTTGTCGGTGTCGGCCGGCGGGGCCGGAGGAGCACCGACGTAGGCGGGCAGCAGCGCGTCTCCTGCCGGGTTGATGTCGGTCGGCGCCGGCGAGATCGTGTCGGTGGCGACGAAACCCAGCAACCTGAGGTCCATCGGATCCCGCGGCCAAGCCCCGGCTGTGTTCAAAAGAGTTGAGCGCAACACGGCGGTCGCGGTGTAGGTGATCGACGGGAAGGGCAGGCGCGACAGCAGTTTCTGCGCGAGTTGGCCGGCAACGAAGGCGGCGCGATCGTCGGCGGTCAGCGAGGCGAAGTCGTTACAGCAGTAGAAGAGTTGGTAGTCCGACAGAGTCGGGTAGCCACTCATCTGGTTGCCGCTCACGTAAAGCTGATTGAGCGGATTGCGCATGATCTGATCGTCGAACATTCCGTAGGGGAACCCACCAGTGGTGCGGAAGAAATTGTTCACAGCGTTGATTCGCCAGTAGATCGGATAGGGATCACCGCCGGGGTTGGTCACCACTCCGGTGTTCGGGGCCAGGGCGACGAAGAAGTGCGGATCCCAATAGAGGTTGTTGGACAGTTCCAGGTTCATCGTGGAGTTTGCGGCAGCAAGGGATTCTCGGCTGCCTTCGGGTAACCGGCCCTCAATTCGGTTGAAGACATTGTGGTGCAGGGAGATGTTGTCCAATCCGAAACCGTTGACGGGATTGGAGTAGTTCATCAGCACGCCGCCGTAAAGCGAGTGCCCGCCGACGGTCTCGGCGATGACGGTGTTCTGAACGGTGATGTCATGGGAGAAGGAGATCTCGATCGCCTCGTCGGTGGCGTTGCCGATCGAGACGTGGTCGATGATCGCGTTGCGCGTGTAGCGGATGCGCAGCCCATCGTCGCTCGGTCCGGTGAGGCCGGGTCGCAGTCGGATGTCCTGGAGGATCCAGTTCTGGGCGAAGTCGGCGGGTGCCTGAACCGCCTGGTCCTGGAACGGGGTCTCATCGGTGATGAAACCCCGCACCGTGATGCCGCCTGGAGATGTCTGCCCCGCGATGGTCACATCCCCGTTGGTCAGATGGATCTGTGTGTCAATCAATCCGCTGACCTTGAACAGGACGTACTTCGGCCCCGGCTGGTCGATGGCCCATTGCAGCGATCCCGGTCCGTCGGCATTGAGATTGG
>JBAXCK010000225.1:0-2041 GCA_037141465.1 Mycobacteriaceae bacterium
AAGGCGGTTGCGGCTCAGGCCGGCGACGTCGAGTTGGTGCGGAAGGGCATTGCCGGTGCGAAGACGGTGCTGGCCACCGCGGCGCTGGTCTGCTCGGCCTGGGCCGCGTTTGCCGCGGCACCCGGGCCGGATCAGGAGGCCAGACTCGAGGCATTACGCGGGTGGGTGAATTATTTCGCGGGACTGGTGCTTGTCATCGCGGGAGGCTTCGGCATCTACGGGATCGTTCAGGGCAATAAGCACGCCGAGAACGCTGCGGTGTGGCGCACGAAATATGAAGAGGTGGCCAAGGAGGCCTCGAAGATGCTCAACGCGTAGGCGGTCCGGCCGTTTCGGCGGTGCCGGTCGAGGGCGCCGCATAAACTCCCACCAACGAAAGAAGGGCATCCCATGGCTGATCCCGATCCCATCGTCGTCGACCCGAAGTACCTCCACGAACTGGCCCGCATCCAGCGGGACGCGGCCGGCAATGTCGTCGACTACACAACGGACATCGGATTCGGTGACGACATCGCCTGGTCCCACGGGGTGTACGTCCGGCTCGGGGTGAACGGAATCTGGGACGCCATTGAAGCGCGCAAAAGGGCCGGGGAGGCATTGGCGAAGTTGTTCAACCACACCGCGGACGAGCTGGACAAAGGCGGCACCATGTATGCCGGCACCGACGATGCGCAAGGCCGCGACCTCGACAAGCACATGCAGGACGGCTGATCGTCAAGCCCCCTACACGCCCTCGACCGGACCCGCGTCGTCGTGGGGCGGATCGATGTAGGCGGCCTGGATGACCTCCTTACCCTCCGGAGCGACGAGCAACGCCTGACCCGGAGGCCGCCGCTTGACCCTGAACTCGCTGGAGGGGAAGTCGGCCTTGTCGCCCGACAGGAACAGGGTGGGCGACCCGCCGCCGAAGGCCGCGCCGACGAACTTGTCCATGGTCGCCTTGTACGCCTGACTCATCTGGCAGGTGACGATGATGTGCAACCCGATGTCGGCGGCCGCCGGCAACAGCGGGGCCAGCGGCATCATCGGCGGCATCCCGCCGGCGGCGCCGACGATCATGTTCCAGTCGTCGACCAGCAGAACGATGTCGGGTCCGCTCCACCACGACCGCGACCGCAGTTGGGCGGTGGTCAGATCCGCCGGTGGCAACCGCTTCTGCAGATTGGTGGCCAGCGCCTTGATGGCCTCGTCCAGGGAGGCGCTGTTGCGGTTGATAGCCCCCGCGGCGAGCAGGTGTGAATCGGGCACCGCGCCCAGCAGGCCGGAGCGGTAGTCGGCGATCATGAAACGCACCTGCTCGGGACTGTTGCGCGCACAGATCGCCCGCGCCACCGCGTGCGCGATGGTCGTCTTGCCCGACTTGGCCGCCCCGAAGATCAGCAGATGCGGGTTGGCGCCCATGTTCGCGTGCGCGACGGAAAGATCCGTCTCGCGCAGTCCGACCGGAATGGTCCAGCGGATGCGGTAGTCGCTGTCCGGCCCCGGCGGGTTGGGGTCCAGTTCGCTGAGGTGGATCCGCTCCGGGAGTACCCGAACCTGTGGCGCCTGATCGGTGTGCTGGGCCGCGATCTGCTCGACCGCCGCCGTCATCGCCTCCACCAGATCGTCGGTGCCGCGCACACCGTCGAGGCGGGGCACACCGATCATCAGGTGGTGTTTCTCCAGCGACATCGCCCGCCCCGGGCGGTTCGCCGGGATCTCGCGAGTGACGCGGTCGATCTGGGTGTCGTTGACGTCGCCGAGTTTGAACTCGATCTTGATCCCGAGGTAGTCACGGACCCGGGACTTCAACTCGGTCCAGCGCGGGGTGGTGACGATGACGTGAACGCCGAACGCCAGGCCCTGCGCGGCCAACTCCTGCACGGGTGTCTCCAGATCGGGGAATTCGCCGATGAAGGCAGGCCATCCGTCGATCACCAGGAAGACGTCGCCGAACGGGTCCGCCGCGACGGGATGAGCAGGATCCTCCCGCAGCTGGCGGTAGGACGCGATCGAACCCACCCGATGCTCCTTGAACAGCAACTCCCGCTGACGCATCACC
>JBAXCK010000226.1:0-1980 GCA_037141465.1 Mycobacteriaceae bacterium
ATCTCTACGCCCGCCGCCGCGACCGAATCGGCGCGGCGCGGGATGCCGGTGTACCGATCTATGCCGGCAGTGACGCCGGAGGCAATGTGGCGCACGGGCTGATCGCCGATGAGGTGCAGGCCCTCAGGGGAATCGGGATGTCGCCCACCGAGGCGCTGGGCGCGGCCTGCTGGGACGCCCGCGAGTGGTTGGGGCGTCCGGCATTGGCCGACGGCGCACCGGCCGATCTGCTGTGCTTCGCCGATGACCCGCGCGACGGCCCCTCGGTGCTGGCGCGGCCGGATCTGGTGATCCTGGCCGGCCGCGTCTACTGACCGGTGTACTGGCTGAAGCCCCAGTCCAGCAGTGCGCGGCCCTGGTTCCACAGATCGTCGTCGCTGTACATCATCACCGCGACCAGACGCTTGCCGTCCCGCTGCGCCATGGCCACGTAGGTCTCTTTGGCCAGATTGGTGTAGCCGGTCTTCCCGCCGATGAATCCGGGGAAGCCGTTAAGCAGCAGCGGGTCGTGGCTAGCGATCGTCTTCATGCCGCCCGCGCCGTCGGGGAACTGTGCGGTGCTCTGATGCAGGATCTGAGCGAAGAGTGGATAGTTCAGTGCCGCTCGGTAGATCACCGCGAGATCGTTGGCGTTGGTGAGCGACTCCCACCCCGGGCCGTCCAGTCCCGACGGCGAGGCGGCGCGGGTGCTGCGGGCGCCGACCTGGACCGCCTTGGCGTTCATCTTGGCGACGGCGGCCTGCGTGCCGCCCACCATGTCGGCGAGCATGTTGGCCGCGTCGTTTCCCGACACCATCAGCAGAGCGTCGAGAAGCTGGCGTGCGGAGTAGATCGCGCCCGGCACCAAACCGACGCACGAGCACTCGACGTCGGTCTCGGTTGCAGTCGCCCGCGCGGTGGAGTCCAGTCCGATCTGATCGAAGACCACCATGGCCAGCAGGGCCTTGATGGTGCTGGCGGGTGCGTGTGCGGCGTAGTAGTCCTGGCCGCCGAGGATGCGGCCGCTGACCATGTCGGCCACCAACCAGACCGGTGCCGGGCCCGCCGGCGGGACCGCGGCCTGCGGGGCGGGATCCGCGGATGCGGGGGCCGCCGGCAGCGCCACGGCCATGCAGGTGACGACGGCGGTCACGACGCAGCCAAACCTCATGGGGGCCGAGACTAGCCAGCCGTGACGGCGGTACGGGTTCGGTGCGGTCTCCGATTGATTGCGGATCGGGCCCCGACCGGATTGGCCCCGACGCGCTCCGGCACTGAGCTTCAGAGCGTTGCGACGCCGCTACCTGCATTCTGGGCGAAGCCCCAGTCGAGCAACATGGCGGCCTGATCCCAGTAGGTCGGGCCACCATCTCGCACCAGGCCGTACATCATCGCGATCACCAGCCGGCGCCCATCCCGCTGGGCCGCGCCGACGAACGTCTTGCGGGCCGCGTTGGTGAAACCGGTCTTGCCGCCGATCGCTCCGGGATAGCGGATCAGAAGCTCGTCCTGATTCACCAGCACTCGCTCACCGTCATCGGCCGGGAAGGTGGCCGCAGGCGCAGCGGTGATCGCGGCGAACACCGGGTTGGCCATCGCGGCTCGGAAAATCACCGCCAGATCGTGCGGCGTCGTCCACCCCGGACCGCCGGGGCCGTCGAGACCCGAGGGACTCGCGGCGTGGGTGTTGGTCGCACCGATCGACGCGGCTTTGGCGTTCATCTTGTCCACCGCGATGTCATATCCGCCCAGCATCTCGGCGAGGGTGTTGGCGGCGTCATTGCCCGACACCAGCAGGGTGGCCTCCAGCAGCTGACGGGCGGTGTAACTGCGACCCGCCTTGACGCCGGCGCAATTACACTCCACGGCGATGTCGGCCGGGGTCGCCACCATCGTGGCGTCCAGGTTGACCTCGTCGAGTGCGGTCAGCGCCAGCAGCGTCTTGATGGTGCTGGCCGGCGGATGCGCGCCGTACATGTCGCGCCCGGCGAGCACCTGCCC
>JBAXCK010000227.1:0-1979 GCA_037141465.1 Mycobacteriaceae bacterium
CCGGAACTCCACCACGTCGCCGTCACACATGACGTAGTCCTTGCCCTCCATGCGCACCTTGCCGGCGGCTTTGGCGGCAGCCATCGATCCGGCATCCATCAGGTCGTCGAAGGACACCACCTCGGCCTTGATGAAGCCGCGCTCGAAGTCGGTGTGAATCACCCCCGCGGCTTTCGGCGCGGTGTCGCCCTGGTGGATGGTCCAGGCCCGGGCCTCCTTCGGGCCGGCGGTCAGATACGTCTGCAACTTCAGTGTGTGAAAGCCCGCGCGCGCCAGCGCGTCCAGGCCGCGCTCGTGCTGGCCGATCGACTCCAGTAATTCCGCGGCGGACTCGTCGTCGAGTTCGGCGAGTTCCGATTCGATCTTGGCGTCGAGGAACACCGCATCGGCCGGGGCGACCATGGTCCGCAATTCGGCGACCCTGGCGTCGTCACCCAGCACCGACTCGTCGGCGTTGAAGACGTACAGGAACGGCTTGGTGGTGAGCAGGTTCAGTTCGCGCAGCAGCGCGCTGTCGACTTTCGAGCCCGCGGCGAACAGCGTCGTGCCCTCGTCGAGCACCGCCTGAGCCGCCAGTGCCGCCTCGTACACGGGCTTGCGTTCCTTGTTGTTGCGCGCTTCCTTCTCCAGGCGCGGCAGGGCCTTCTCCAGGGTCTGCATGTCGGCGAGGATCAGCTCGGTCTCGATCACCTCGATGTCGGAGCGCGGATCGACCTTGCCGTCGACGTGGACCACGTCGTCGTCGGCGAAGACCCGCACCACCTGACAGATCGCGTCACACTCGCGGATGTTGGCCAGGAACTTGTTGCCCAGGCCCGCGCCCTCCGAAGCACCCTTCACGATGCCGGCGATGTCGACGAACGTCACCGGCGCGGGCAGGATGCGCTCCGAACCGAACATCTCGGCGAGGCGGGCCAGCCGCGGGTCCGGTAGCGCCACCACACCCTCATTGGGCTCGATGGTCGCGAAGGGGTAGTTGGCGGCCAGCACGTCGTTGTGGGTCAGCGCGTTGAACAGCGTCGACTTGCCGACGTTGGGCAGACCGACGATTCCCAGGCTGAGGCTCACAGGATCCAGAGTCTAGGGGTCGGGTGTCCGGGGTCACGCAACGCCGGTGCGCGCCGACAGTGAGTTCGCAGCTTGAGCCGGTACGGTTTACGAGTGCCTGATCAGCAGACCAGTGCGCCGATTCCGGTCGACCAGCGTTCGGCGTTCCGCAACCTGCGCGGCATCCCCGCGGCGGCGGCGGTCCTCATCGCGGTGACTGCCACACTGCTCGGTTTCGCCGTCGAGGCCGGCTCGGATCATCACGACCTGGGAGCGGTCTTCGCCGCCAGCTACGCGATCGGCTGCATCGCCGCGGTGCTCCTGGTGCGCCACTCGGGCATCTTCACCACCGTCATCCAGCCGCCGCTGATCCTGTTCGTCGCGGTTCCCACGGCGTACTTCCTGATGCACGGCTCGGCGTTCACCGGTCTCAAGGACGTGCTGATCAGTTGCGGCTATCCGCTCATCGAACGCTTCCCGCTGATGATGCTGACCAGCGCGGGCGTGCTGCTGATCGGGATGGCGCGCTGGTATCTGTCGGCCGGCACCGACGACGCCCTCGCCGCACCGGCCGGGCCGGGTCTGCTGGCAGGACTCGGCGCCAAGATGTCTGGCTTCTTCGACCGCCCTCGCCACGCCGGTCAGAAGACCCCATCGCGCGACGCCGCCCGCCCGCCACGCGGGCCACGACGCGAACCCGAGGAGCGAGCACGTCGGCCCCGCCCGCCGCGCGATGAGTACCGCGATGAGTACTACGACGATCCACGGCGCCAGCCGCCACGGCGCAGCGCACGCACGGCCGAACCGCCTCGGCGCCGACGCACTCCCCCGCCGCCACGCCGCGATCCCCGCGAATATCGAGATCCTCGCGAATATCGAGATCCCCGGGCCTACCGCGATCCCTATCCGCCGTATCCCCCGCCGTATCCCCC
>JBAXCK010000228.1:0-1866 GCA_037141465.1 Mycobacteriaceae bacterium
CGCATCGCCTACCCTGGCAGCCGTGTCGCTCACAGCATCACGCCGGGAACTGCTCAAGTATGCGCTCACGGCGTCCGCCGCGGCGGTCACCGGACCGGCCGCGCTTGCGAACCTCAGCGCCCCGACTGCGTCCGCCGAAGGATTGCAGCTGATCGACTTCGCCGACCGGCTGGTGGCGCCCGAGGCGATCAAGGCTGCCGGCTACGACGGCGCACTGGTGTACGTCTCGGAGCTCCGGCCCGGAGCGACGTTCAACTTCAAACCGGTCACCCGGGAATTCACCGATGGCATGCGTGCGCTGGGTCTGCACGTCGTGAGCATCTACCAGTACGGCAAGCCCGGATGGGTCAACAGCCCGTCTGACTTCACCCGCGGCTTCGACGGCGGCGTGGCAGACGCCCGGACCGCGCTGCGGCTGCACGGTGCCGCCGGAGGACCAGACTCCGCACCCATCTTCTTCAGTGTTGACGAGCCCATTGACGCCGGAACCTGGAAATCTCTGGCCGCGCCGTGGTTCCGGGGAATCAACTCGGTGCTCGGTGTGGCCCGCACCGGCATCTACGGCGGGGTCAACGAGCTCGGTTGGGCGATCGCCGACGGTGTTGTCGGGGCGTCGACCACACCGGGGTACTACTGGGCGTGGCAGACCAAGGCGTGGTCGGGCGGCAAACGCGCACCGGGTGCGGTGCTGTTTCAGCGCGAGGTCGTCACCGCGACCGATCCCGGTGCGATGATCGGCGACATCCACGTCGACGTGGACGATGTGCTGGCGCCCGACTTCGGTCAGTGGGATCTGCCCCGATAAGCAACACGGTGAGGTGACCGGGCTGGTTCGGCTCCACGGGTACGCCTGAGCGGTCACAATTGCCCGGTGAGTGCAACGCTTTTCACCGGCGGAACCATCTGGACCGGGACGGGCGACACTCACGCACTGTTGGTTGTCGACGGCCGAGTCCACGCCACGGGGGAGCAGGCCTGCGCGGCATCCGGTGACGTGCGAACGGTCGATCTGGGCGGCGGATTCCTCATGCCGTCCTTCGGTGACGGTCATGCCCATCCGCTCTACGGCGGTCTGGAAGCCACCGGACCGGCGGTGCGGCCGTGCACGTCGGTGGAGGAGATACTTGCGGCGGTCAAGGAGTACGCCGACGCACACCCGGAGCAGGAGTGGATTCTCGGCGCCTCCTACGACGGCAGTCTTGCACCGGAGGGTCTCTTCGACGCCCAGTGGCTCGACTCGGTGGTGCCGGACCGTCCCGTGGTTCTGCGGGCATGGGATTACCACACCGTGTGGTGCAACACCTCCGCCCTCGAGCGCGCAGGTGTCACCGCCGACACCGCCGACCCGCCACTCGGCGAGATACCCCGGCGCCCGGACGGTTCGGTGCTCGGGACCCTGCGTGAATGGGGGGCCGTCGACCTCGTCATGAGCGTGATGCCCGCACGGGACGAGGCGGTGCGGATCGCGGCGCTCGACACCGCTGCGGACTACCTGCTCGCCCGCGGTGTCACCTGGGTTCAGGACGCATGGGTGGAGCCCGAGGACGTCACCACGTATGTGGCCGCCGCGGAGGCCGACGCTCTGCGGATGCGATTCAACCTCGCGCTCTACGCCGACCCGCGGTACTTCGACAGCCAGGTGCACGGCTTTGCGGAATCGCGGCGCCGCGTGCAGCAACTGAACTCGCCGCTGCTCAGCGCCAACACGGTGAAGTTCTTCGCCGACGGAGTGGTTGAGAACGAGACCGGCGCGTTGCTGCAGCCGTACTGCTCGGGATTGCACAGCCACGGACAGCGCAATTGGGAGGGAGATTCGCTGGCCGAGGCGGCAGCGCACGTCGACCGACTCGGTCTTCAGATCCACAT
>JBAXCK010000229.1:0-1863 GCA_037141465.1 Mycobacteriaceae bacterium
CAGCCGCGTCGGCGCGGTATTCGGCCACAGCCGCGTCGGCGCGGTATTCGGCCTCAGCACTCGTTGGAGAACCGGACCCAGTGGGCCAGCAGTCGCTCCGCGGCACGCGAGTCGATCGCCTCGGCGGCCCGGGCGAGGCCCTCCTCCCAGGAGGGCAGCCATTCGGCGTGGCTGGATAGTCCCGCGTGGGCGACCATCGCGCCCGCCGCGTTGAGCACGACGGCATCGCGCACCGGTCCCTCGGCGCCGGCCAGCACGCTGCGCGCCTCCTGCGCGTTGGTCTGGGCGTCTCCGCCGACGAGTTCGGAGACCTCCGCGCGGGGGAAACCGAAACCCAGCGGGTCGAAGGTCAGCTTGTCGACGGTGCCAGCCCGCACCCGCCAGATGGTGCTGGTCGTGGTGGTCGTCAGCTCGTCGAGCCCGTCATCGCCGTGCACCACCAGCACACTGGACTGCCGTGCGGCGAACACCCCGGCCATCACCTCGGCCATGTCGCCGAACGCGCAACCGATCAGACCCGACCGCGGGCCGGCCGGATTGGTAAGGGGCCCAAGGAGATTGAACACCGTCGGGACGCCGATCTCGCGACGTGGCGGCCCCGCGTGCTTGTAGGAGGGGTGAAAGACGGGGGCAAAGCAGAAGCCGATGCCGACCTCGGAGACGCAGCGGGCCACCTGCTGCGGCCCGAGGTCGATGCGGACACCGAGCGCTTCGAGCATGTCCGCGCCGCCGCTGCGCGACGAGGCCGCCCGGTTGCCGTGCTTCACCACCGGAACCCCGGCGGCAGCCACCACGATCGCGGCCATGGTGGACAGATTGACGGTGTTGGAGCCGTCCCCGCCGGTGCCCACGACGTCGACGGTCTCGGTGCCGATCGCATCGGTGGGCACCCGCTGGGCGTAGCGCAGCATGGTGTCGGCCAGTTCGCGCACCTCGGCGGCCGTCGGGGGCTTCATCTTCATCGACACGCCGAAGGCGGCGATCTGGGCCGGGGTCGCCGCCCCGGTCATGATCTGGTCCATCGCCCATGCCGCCTGCCCGCGGTCCAGCTCCGCCCCGGCGGTCAAACGGCCCAGTACCTGCGGCCACGTGGAGATCGGAAGTCCCTCCGAGGGCTCCGCCGGCGACTGATTCACGCGCTGATCGTCGCACGGGCCGCAGACCCCGCCAACGCCGCCGAGAACAACTTCTGACCAATTCGGCCCCTCGCTGTACCTCACCAACTACAAAGCGTCATACTTCTGGATGTGACGAGTGCTGTTGGGACCTCCGGAACTGCGATCACTTCGCGCATCCACTCGCTGAACCGGCCGAACATGGTCAGTGTCGGCACCATCGTGTGGCTGTCCAGTGAGCTGATGTTCTTCGCCGGGCTGTTCGCGATGTACTTCACCGCCCGCGCCCAGGCCGGTGGCGACTGGCCGCCGGCCCCCACCGAACTGAACCTCTACCAGGCGGTTCCGGTGACCCTGGTGCTGATCGCATCCTCGTTCACCTGCCAGATGGGTGTATTCGCCGCCGAGCGCGGCGACGTGTTCGGCCTGCGCCGCTGGTACACCATCACCTTCCTGATGGGGCTGTTCTTCGTCCTCGGCCAGGGCTACGAGTACTTCCACCTGGTGACCCACGGAACCACGATCGCCAGCAGCGCTTACGGCAGCGTCTTCTACCTGGCCACCGGCTTCCACGGCCTGCACGTCGTCGGCGGCTTGGTCGCCTTCATCCTGCTGCTCCTGCGCACCCGGATGGCCAAGTTCACCCCGGCCCAGGCGACCGCGGCGATCGTCGTGTCCTACTACTGGCACTTCGTCGACATCGTCTGGATCGCGCTGTTCGCCACTATCTACTTCATCCGTTGATGCG
>JBAXCK010000230.1:0-1789 GCA_037141465.1 Mycobacteriaceae bacterium
GGCAAGGGTCCGCTGCGGATCATGATCTCCGAACTGCTGCCCAACATCGTCTCCACGGTCATCGTGTTCTCGGCGCTCAACATCGCCAACAACATGCTGCTGGAGTCGGCGCTGTCATTCCTGGGTGCGGGTGTGCGGCCGCCGAATGCGTCCTGGGGCACGATGATCGCCGACGGCTACCAGACCATCTACACCGCACCGCATCTGACGATCGTGCCCGGACTGATGATCGTGCTGACGGTGCTCTCGCTCAACGTGTTCGGGGACGGACTGCGCGACGCCCTAGACCCCCGCGCCCAGATCCGGCCGGGGCGTTAGCCGTGCTGCGCTTCGCCGTCCGCCGCCTGATCGGGATGATCGCGGTGCTCTTCGCGATCTCGGTGATCGTGTTCCTCATCTTCAACGTGATCCCCAACTCCGACCCGGCCGCACGCATCGCCGGTAAGAACGCCAACCCCGCCCTGATCGCCCGGGTGCGCGCCGATCTCGGACTGGATCAGCCACTGCCGGTGCAGTACCTGACCATGATGAAGCAGATCTTCACCGGAAAGCTGACCTCGTATGCGAGCGACCAGAACGTCGCGGCGCACATCATCGCCGGCCTGCCGGCGACGCTGTCGCTCTGCATCGGCGCCGCACTGCTGTGGATGGCACTGGCGGTCTGGTTCGGCTATCTCAGCGCCGTGCATCCCGGCAGCCTCACCGACCGCGCGCTGACGGTGCTGGCGCTGATCGGCATCTCGCTGCCGGTGTTCTGGCTCGCGGCGATCCTGCTCTACTACTTCAGCTTCAAGGTGCCGATCTTCCCCACCGGCGGCTACGTGCCGCTGACCGAGAACCCAGGCCGGTGGCTCTACCACATGGTGTTGCCGTGGATCACCCTCGCGGTTCTCTACGTCGGGTTCTACAGCCGGGTGCTGCGCTCCAACATGGCCGACGTGATGAACGAGGACTACGTACGCACCGCCCGCGCGAAAGGCCTCAGCGAGCGACAGGTGCGGCTGCGGCACGTGCTGCGCAACTCGCTGATCCCGATCGTCACCCTCTTCGGACTCGACTTCGGCGCGGTGGTCGGCGGCGGCACGATCCTGACCGAGACGGTGTTCAACATCAACGGTGTGGGCCTCTACGCCGGCCAGGCGATCGGCAAACTCGATCTGCCGCCGCTGATGGCGGTCACCATGTTCGGCGCGTTCTTCATCGTCTTCTTCAACACCGTCGTCGACATCCTGTACGCGTTCCTCGATCCGCGGATCCGCCTAGGCGAGGCGGCCCCGGTATGAGCCCGCTGCTGCGTGTCGAGGACCTGCGCGTCTCCTTCGCCACCGACGAGGGTGTGGTGCCCGCCGTCGAGGGCGTGTCGTTCGACGTCGACGCCGGGCAGGTCGTGGCGATCGTGGGCGAGTCCGGCTGCGGCAAGAGCGTCACGGCGCAGTCGCTGATCGGTTTGACCCGCTCCCCCAACGCCACCATCGGCGGCTCGGCGGTCTTCAAGGGCCGCGACCTCATCGGCGCCGACGAGCGGGAACTCCAGTCGGTGCGCGGGCAGGACATCGCGATGGTGTTCCAGGATCCGATGACCTCGCTGAACCCGGTGTACCGGGTGGGTGATCAGATCGCCGAGGCGATCCGCGCCCACCGCGACGTGTCCAGAAAGCAGGCGCTGGCCCGCGCGGTGGAACTGCTGCACGCGGTGGGCATTCCCAACCCGCAGCGCCGGGTGCGCGACTACCCGCACGAGTTCTCCGGCGGCATGCGCCAGCGGGCGATGATCGCGATGGCACTCGCA
>JBAXCK010000231.1:0-1777 GCA_037141465.1 Mycobacteriaceae bacterium
CGGCCGCCTCCGCTGGCGTGCAAAGCCGACACCATCGAGCACTCGGCGCAGAGCGTGAGTCCGTAGGACGCGTTCTCGACGTTGGCTCCGGAGACCACTCGGCCGTCGTCAGCGAATCCCGCGACGCCGACCGGGAAGTGAGAATAGGGCGAGTACGAGTGGGCCGCGGCGGCGACAGCTTCCCGGCGCAGGGTCTCCCAGTCGACCTGACTCATTGGTGGCCCCGACCTCCCGTGCCGGACCAGGTGCCCGGCTGACGGCGTCAACCTAGCACCGGCGCGGCGGCCGAAGAGGCGGATTACCGCGCGGCGTGAGCTATTGGGCGATGGCGGCGGTGAGTGGGATGTAGACGGTGCCCTGGCAGGCGCCAGCGCCGATGTTGGTCGCGAAGGTTCCGGTCAATGACCCATCGGGTTGGGGGCTGTAGGTGGTGACCGAACTGGCGGGATCGAAGGTGATGGTCCCGTCACCGAGGGCGCAGTCCCACCGCCAGTTATTGGTGCGCGACCATTGCGAACCGGTCCAGTCGAACCTGGTCGACTGCGGCACGTTGTCCTTCGGCGTAGGCCCGTCGATGACGGAGGCCACACAGGTTCCCGACGAGCAGTCGGTGGCGATCTTGTACCAGGCGGTGTAGGGCTGTTCGGACTGCTTGGCCGCGCTGCTGGTGCCCGACTTCTGGTCGGTGTGGAACGTGATCGTGTACCAGCCGTTCCAGTTCGGCGCCGGATCAGCGGAGGCGGTGGGTGCGGCGGCGAGAACGCCGATCGCAGCCGCCACGATCAGAGGAACGGGCCGCATCAGCCGACGGGATACTGCGGACCGTAGAAGGGTGCACCTGAGGTCCGGGCGTCCTGGGTGCCGTCGTAGTCCACGTTGCCGTTGAGCATGCTGTCGTCGCTGCCGCCCTGGGTCGCGACGGCGCCGGGGCCGGGCGAAGCGGCCACATTGCCCTGGGCCATGATCGCGCCCGACCTGATCTCGCCGTTGGTGCCGTCGCAGTCGACGACCGCGCCGCCGGAGGCGGTGACGCAGGCGGCTGCGGTGGGGCTGGTGGCGACGGCGATCGAGGCCAGCGCAATGGAGGCCAGTGCGGTAGACGCCACGGAACCGACGAGTCTTGCGGGAACTGACCTGGTGTTTTTCGGCATGTCCGATATTTTAGTCGCGATTCGTCGCGCGGTCGAACGTCACCGAACGCAGGTGTTGCCCACGATCTGGGTGCAGGTCGGACCCGGCGGCTTCGGATTGACGCTAGGGGTGAAGGAGTTGGCCCCGCCCGGAGTCAACGGGGAGACCTTCTTCTCAGTGGCGGACGGCGCCGGTGCCTCGGATTCGGTCACCGAACCCGAGGGCGGTTGCGTTCCGGGCGCCTCCTTGGTGCTGCTGCCGCAGCCCGCGGCGAGTGCGCTCATCGCGATGATCGCCGCACCCCCGGTCAGCAACGCCATGCGGCGACTCACATCAGCAGTCATGACAACAACAACCTCTCTCCGCGGTCTTGACCAAGACCTCACATCATTCTAGTCGCCGGGTCTGCAGTCGGCTCAGGGCGCGGTGAAACCCTCGCGCTTGTGGGCACCGTCGCAGAACGGCTTATTCGCCGAATGGCCGCAACGGCACAGGTAGCTCTTGGCGGTCTCCTTCAGCACGGTTCCGTCGGAGGCCAGAATTTCCACCTCCCCGGACACTTCGAGAGGTCCGTCGGGGAGGGTCTTGATGGTCACGTCAGGCGTAGCGGTCATGGTCGCCCATTCTGCCCTACGCCGGAGTTGTG
>JBAXCK010000232.1:0-1746 GCA_037141465.1 Mycobacteriaceae bacterium
GGTGGCGGTGGCGCTCGCCGTTGTCGTGGTCGCTCTGCTGGCGTCGAAAACCCGCATCCACCGATTCGCGCGCGAGGCGGTCAGCGAGATCGAACTCGAGGACGCCATCAAGTTCTTCGCGGTGGCATTCGTGGTGTTGCCGCTGCTGCCTGATCGTGAACTCGGTCCGTACGGAATCCTCAACCCGTCGAAGATATGGCTCCTCGTCGTGCTGATCACGGGGATCGGATGGATCGGGTACATCGGAGTCAGGGCCCTCGGTCCCGCACGGGGACTGCTGGTGACCGGACTGGCGGGCGGGTTCGTTTCGGCCAGCGCGACAACAGCCTCCATGGGACGGCTCAGCCGCGGCGCCGGTCTTCGCGCGCCACTGGCGGGCGCGCTGATCGCGAGTCTCGCCACGTTCATCCAGTTGTTGGTCGTGATCGGGTTCGTCTCCTCCGGTCTGCTCCGGCGGCTGTGGCCACCCGCGGTGGCGGGATCGCTCGCATTGATCGGCGTGGCGGCATTCGTCTATCTGCGTGGTCACCAAGACCAGCAGCAGTACAGCGATACCCGACCGCCCGCCCGGCCGTTCTCGTTACGCCCGGCGCTGATTCTGGCGACCGTGCTCACCGTCGCGTTGGTCTTCGGCCGGTGGGCCACCGAGTTGCTCGGCACCGGGGGTGCGGTGCTGGTGGCCTTCACCACCGGTCTGGCCGACGCCCACGCAGGTGCGGTGGCGAGCGCCACGCTCGCCGCCGCGGGCGACATCACCGTGGATACGGCGCTCGTCGCGGTTGCCGCTGCACTGGGTTCGAATCTTCTGGTCAAATGCCTACTCGCATTCACCGGTGGGGGCCGGCGCTTCGGGCTCGCGTTTCTGGCCGCCGTCGCGGTCCCGGCGGCGGTGTTCGCGGCGGGGATCACGCTGGCCATCAGGCTCGGGTGAAAACGCCTCACCGGCGTACGTGCGGATCGACGAGGCGTGACCGGCACCCCGTTGAGCCGGTTTCGTTATCCCCGCGCACTACCATCGGGTTCCGTGCGCTCTGTAAAGCTGTCGACGCGGCTGGCCGCGGCCCTTGGCCTGGCCGTCATCGGCGTCGCCGCTCCGCCCGCCTCGGCGCAGCCGCCGGCAGCCGCGGCGTCCACCCAGTGGATAGTCGTGGGAGTGCCCTCTGCGAGCTCGACCACGGGCACCCTCACCGCGTTCCAGCGTGTGGGACAAGACTGGAAAGTGGTCCTCGGCCCGACCACCGCGAAGGTCGGCGAGTTGGGGATCGGCGTTCCCGCAGACGGTGTCTATCGGACTCCTGAGGGCACCTTCGGTTTCGACCAGGCTTTCGGCCGGCAGGCCAATCCCGGTACGAAGATGCCGTACTTCCAGGCCACCGACGAGGACTGGTGGGACGAGGATGCCGCGTCGCCGACGTACAACACCCACGTGCGCTCGGCTGATGAGCCGTCGTCCATCACCGAGAACCTCTATGACTCCGGCCCCGTCTACGACTACGCGGTCAACATCACGGTCAATCCGCAGCGCATCCCCGGCAAGGTGTCGGGCATCTTCCTGCACGTGACCGACGGCAGCCCCACGTGGGGATGCGTGGCGATCGGTCGCGACGAGATGCGCTCGGTCCTCACCTGGCTCGACCCAGCCGCCAATCCGAAGATCACCATCGGCGTCGGTCAGCCGACACTGGTCGCCGCGAAATCCTGAGCTGAACTAGCCGGCGGCCCAGTGCGCCGGATCCGAACCCCGAG
>JBAXCK010000233.1:0-1728 GCA_037141465.1 Mycobacteriaceae bacterium
GATCAGCGCACCAGATACAGCCGACAGGACGCGCACATTCCGGAGCCAAGGCTCGGGTAGCCGCAGTCGGGGCAGGTGCCCACATGCACTGATGGCCAGCGGTCCACCGCAGAACCGGACAGCGTCACGTCGATGTCCTTCAGTCGGCTTGCCAGACCCTGCAGCCGGCCGGTGAGGCGATCCCGCTGGATTGTCAGGACCGTCTCTTCGCGGTCGATGCCGTGATGGGCCGGGTGGGCGTGCTGGGCCCGCAGCCGCCAGGCGATGTCGGAGAGACGGCGATCCAGCTCGTCGAGTTCGGCGGCAAGCGAGCGCAACAGGTGGGTCAACTGTTCGCGTTCAGCGCGGATTCGCGTTTCGGGCACAAGGGCACCCGATGGTGCGTCGGCGCAGTGCCCAATCGTGGCTGAGATGCGGTTGGCCATCGCCGTTCCTCTCTCTGCGCTCCTCTGATGCGGCCCGCGTGATTCCAACTCGGAAAGCTAGCAGGATCGTCAGCAATTCGGAAATGAATCGACGTCCTCGTTATGCGAGACCGACTGGCTGCCATGACGATCTGGCTCTGGATGTCCCTCGATAAGAGAGTTGGGGACGGCGGTGCTGATGGTGCGCGTGGGCCGGTGATGAACGCTACGTCGGCTTCCAGTGACTTCGGCGGGGCGCGGAAACGAGGATTGCGAGTATGCGGTCGACCTGTTTCCGAAGGGACTCACGCCCCGAGAATGGCGGCTGCGCTCAGCACGCGGCACCGACTGGCGGCAGCGTCAGGTCGATGAGGTACTCCTGCGCATAGCCGTCGACGCAGGCATCGCCTTCGAACACCACGGTGTGCTGGGTTCCGTTGAAGGTGAGCAGCCGTCCGCCGAGTTCCCTGGCCAGGTCAACGCCGGCCTGGTACGGCGTTGCGGGATCGTTGGTCGTGGACACCACCAGAACCGGCGGCAGCCCGTTGACCGACGGCCGGTGCGGTGTGCTGGTCGGTGGGACAGGCCAGAATGCGCAGGTGCTCAGTGGGGCTTGCCCGGTGAACTGCCCGTAGCTGAGGAATGGCGCCACTTCCCGCTCACGGCGGTCCTCGTCGGCGACCTTCGCACGGTCGGTCACCGGTGGTTCGTCGACGCAGTTGATGGCGATCAGGGCATCGTTGGAATTGCTGTAACGCCCTTGCTCATCACGCTCCATGTAGGAGTCGGCAAGGATCAGCAGAGTGTCGCCGCGCCCCTTGGCCAGTTCCCGCAGGCCGTCGGTGAGGTGTTTCCAGATACTCGGTGAGTACAGGGCCGTGATTGTTCCTGTGACGGCGTCGCTATAGCCGAGTCCTCTGGGATCCTTGGTGCGGGCGGGCTTGGACACAAGGGGATCGACGAGGCTCTTGTAGACGTCCACGGCCTTCGCCGGGTCGGTCCCCAACGGACAGTCCCGGTTTTTAGCGCAGTCGGCGGCGTAGTCGTTGAAAGCCTTCTGGAAACTCGCGGCTTGGTCGATGTTGGACTGCACCGGATCGGCGGTCGGGTCGACGGCGCCGTCGAGGATCATCGCCCGGACGTTGTCGCCGAATGCCTCCGCGTAGGCGGACCCGATCAAGGTGCCGTAGGAATACCCGAGATAGGTCAGTTTCTCCTCGCCGAGGGCGGCACGGATCCGATCGAGATCCTTGGCGACGTTCACGGTGCCGACGTTGGCGAGGAATTCCGTGCCCATCTTGTCGATGCAGCGCTGAACGAAATT
>JBAXCK010000234.1:0-1727 GCA_037141465.1 Mycobacteriaceae bacterium
TTTCGACCCGGCCGATCCCACCCCCACCGTCGGCGGAAGGCTGCTCGCCCGCAAGTCCGGCTACACCGACGACACCGAATTGGCCCTCCGCCCCGACGTGCTCACGTTCACCAGCGCGCGACTGGAGTCCGATCTGACCGTGTGCGGGACCCCCGGGGTCGAGCTCGACTACGGCAGCGACAACCCGCACTTCGACGTCTTCGTCCGGATCAGCGAGGTCGACCAGCGCGGCCGTTCACGCAACGTCAGCGACGGCTTCCGGCGGTTCACCGAACTGCCGCAGACTCCCGTGCGCCTGGAACTCGATCCCATCGCGCACCGATTCAGCACGGGATCACGGATCCGACTGGTGATCGCCGGCGGCTGCCATCCCCGGTTCGCCCGCAACCTCGGCACCGGCGAGGAGGCCGTCAGCGGCCACCGGATGGCGCCGTCGACGCACACCGTGCGGTACGGGGATCACTCACGGCTCACGCTGCCGGTTACCGTGTCGCTATGACGACCGACATCCTGCTCATCGACACCACCGACCGGGTTCGCACCATCACGCTGAACCGGCCGGAGTCGCGCAACGCGCTGTCGGCCGCGCTGCGCAGGCAGTTCTTCGCAGCGCTGGCCGACGCCGAGGCCGATGAGGGTGTGGACGTCGTGATCGTCACCGGCGCCGACCCGGTGTTCTGCGCGGGCCTGGACCTCAAGGAACTCGGCGACACCACCGAGCTGCCGGACATCTCGCCGAAGTGGCCGCCGATGAGCAAGCCGGTGATCGGCGCGATCAACGGCGCCGCGGTGACCGGCGGACTGGAACTGGCGCTGTACTGCGACATTCTCATCGCCTCCGAGCGCGCCCGTTTCGCCGACACCCACGCCCGGGTGGGCCTGCTGCCCACATGGGGGCTCAGCGTGCGGCTGCCGCAGAAGGTCGGCGTCGGGATGGCCCGACGGATGAGCCTGACCGGCGACTACCTCTCGGCGCACGACGCCCTGCGCGCCGGACTGGTGACCGAGGTGGTGGCCCATGAGGAGTTGCTGCCGGCGGCGCGCGCGGTCGCGACGTCCATCGTGGGCAACAACCAGAAGGCGGTGCGGGCGCTGCTGGGGTCCTATCACCGGCTCGACGCCGACGCGACGAGTTCAGGGCTGTGGCTGGAGGCGGAGGCGGCGCGGGCGTGGATGCGCTCGGCGAGCGGCGACGACATCGCCGCCAGCCGGGCGGGCGTCATCGAGCGCGGCCGGGCGCAGGTGAACTAGGCGGTCCAGCCGCAGAAGATCTCAGTCACCGGCGACGACATCGCCCGCATCGTCGGTGCGGTACGGCTGAGCGTCGCCCGCGGGTGTCGCTTCGGCACGGATGCGCGCGACGTCGGCGTCGGCGGCGCGGGCACGTGCCAGCAGTTCCTCCATCCGGTGCGCGGTGTCGGGCACGGTGTCACGGACGAAGGCCAGCGTCGGGGTGAAACGGACCCCGGTGCCGGCGCCGACCTTGGTGCGCAGCACACCCTTGGCGCTTTCCAGGGCTGCGGCCACGGCCGCGTAATCGGGTTCGTCGTCGATCGCCGGACCCATCACCGTGTAGTACAGCGTCGCGTCATGCAGGTCACCGGTCACCGAAGCGTCGGTGATCGTCACACCGACAAGCCGCGGGTCCTTGATCTCATACTCGATCGCCGAGGCGACGATGGTGGAGATCCGCTTGGCCAGTCGCTTCGCCCGCGCGGGGTCTGCCA
>JBAXCK010000235.1:0-1633 GCA_037141465.1 Mycobacteriaceae bacterium
GCGCCAGTGGCGATGTTGACAAGAGTGTTGACAAGACACGCAGAAGGCCAGGGTTGTAAGCCCTGGCCTTCCGTTCAGTCGGTGGAGCTGCCGGGAATCGAACCCGCTCTAGAAAACGCTCTGAACAGGGAAAGCACTGATTGCGATGACGTGAGAGTACGTCAGAGCACGCGAAAACACCTGGGAGAACGCGACGGTTGTTGACGGCGTCAACACCCACGTCTTGGCTCTCGCAGTCCCTAGTGCCGCATCCTCATCAAGACCGGGCGGCGAAGGCGACCACGTTGTCGGCGCTCGCCCGATAGTTGGGGTTGAAATCACCACCGAAGGTGATCAACGCCAGTTGCGCGTCGCGGGCGTTGCCGGAGAGCACTCTCCCCACACTGGATCGACGCGGTGGCTCGATCGACGGTGATCGCACGGACTGGCGCGGTAAAGGACTCAGTCCTTCCCCCGGATGGTGTCGGTCTAGAGGGCGTTTTCGCCGTCGATGATGATGTCGCCGGGTTCCATGGCGTCAGCGAGTTCGTTGATCACCGCATCTGTGGCCTCGCCGGCCTCCACCATGATCAAAACCCGCCGCGGCCGCTGCAGCGCGGCGAGGAACTCCTCGACGGTCTCCGATCGCACGAATGAGCCTCCCGAGCCGTGCTCGGCAAGCAGCGCGTCGGCCTCGGCGGCCGATCGGGTGTACAGCGCGACGGTGTATCCCTGGCGGGCGAAGTTCCGGGCGATGTTGAATCCCTTACCCACAAGCCCCGTCACACCGATCTGGGCGGAAGGTTCCTCCCCGGAGATCGTCAAGCTCCTTTCGACATGCGCGAGCGCACCGGGTGCATCGACACCGCAAACAACAACGGGTTCCGAGGATACAGGCCGTAAATGGTCGCCGTGACCACTGATAGATGATAAAATTCACCCACCAAAGCCGCGCAAAATCAAAAGGAAATCGGTTGTTGGACAGAACTTTTCACTTCATCACGGGTCTACCGCGTTCCGGCTCGACTCTCTTGTCCGCGATCCTGAGTCAGAACCCGCGGTTCAACGCGGGGGTGACCTCGCCGGTAGCCAGTTTGGTCAATGCGGTCATCGCGATGGTCAGCGCCGAGAGCGAGTGGTCCTCTCGGGTGTCCACCGAGCAGCGTCGCGCGCTACTGCACGGTTTGTTCGACAACTTCTACACCGGGTGTGACGAGCCGGTGATCTTCGATACCAATCGAGGCTGGAGTGCCAGGCTGGCTACTGTGCTGGATCTTTATCCAGAGGCCAAGATTTTGGCCTGCGTGCGCAACGTGGGCTGGGTGATGGACAGTCTGGAACGGCTGTATCAGTCCAACCCGTATGAGAACACCAAGTTGTTCACCAGCGATGCCGAACGCAACACCGTTCTGACCCGAGTGGAGACCCTCGGGCAGCGCACCCGACTGGTCGGTTCGGCGTGGGCCGGACTCAAAGAAGCCTTCTACGGCGAGCACGGCGCGTCGATGATGGTGATCGACTACGACATCCTGGCCCAGCGCCCCGTCGAGACCATCGGCTTGATCTACAACTTCCTCGGCGAGGATCCCTACCCGCACGACTTCACCGGTCTCGCCTTCTCCGCACCCGACTACGACGAGCGCCTGGGCATCGC
>JBAXCK010000236.1:0-1621 GCA_037141465.1 Mycobacteriaceae bacterium
GTCTGGCCGCACCCCGGACTCTGGGCGCCGCCGCCGAGCCGACGAGTTCCCCCACCTCGGTGGTCAGGATCGGCTTCATCGGGGCCAGCGGCTCAAAGGTGGTGTTGGCCATCGTCTCGGCCTGGTAGGAGTCCATGGCAGCGCCGGCCTGGTTCCACATGCGGACGAAGTAGTCGGTCTCGTTGAGTCCGATCGGCACCATGTTGATGCCCAGGAAGTTGGTCGCCGAGAGCACCGCGTGGGTGATGTGGTTGCCGGCGATCTCCGGCAGCGACGGCGTCACACCCAGCGCCTTGGCATAGGCCGCGGCCTGGGCGGCGGCCTGCATGCCGCGCCGTTGGGCGGTCTGGGCGGCCTCCTGCAGCCAGGTGATCATCGGCGCGATCGCCGCCGCCGCGCGCTCGCTGCTCGCACCCGTCCAGGCCTCCTGCAAGGAGGCCAGCAATCCGCTCAACTCGACCGACTGGGCTTCCAGCGTGCCGGCCAGGGCCTCCCATCCCGCGGCCGCCGCCAGCATCGGTTCGACGCCGGCACCGGCCATCAGCAGCGCCGTGTTCACCTCAGGGGGCAACGAGTGCCACAACACGGCTGCCTGCCTGCCCTACGCGCCCTTGACCCGACCCGCCTCGTCCCGCGGCGGGCGGTCATCGACGGCATCACCGGATCCGCTGGGGCGCTCGAATTCCAACAGGCCCATTCGTTCGGCTTCGGCGAGTTGCGTCTCGACGCTCTGCACCATTTCCCGGGTGACGTCGAACAGCGACTCCATGAGTTCCCCCTGCTGGGAGGCTATCCCGTCGACGGCACCCATCCGCGCGTTGAGCAGTGCGGCATTGATCCGCTGCTCGACTGCCTCGGCACCCAGCCGCAGCAGACCGTCCTCGATCTGAAGGCCGACGAGCTGGAGTTGACCGTCGAGGGTGACGCCCACGGTCCCGGCATCGTCGCTGCCGGAGAACGACTGCGCGTGGATCCAACGGACCTGCTCGCCGAGGAGTTGATTCAGCCGCTCGAACTGACCCAGAATCTCCGGCGCGCTCGACTCTGCACTCATGGCGCGGAGTCTAGGGCGCGACGGCACCGCCTGCGATTCGATCCGCGATTTTCCCCGGCGAACTGGGCGCACGCCAAGTACCGTCATTTCGAGCTGTCGTTCGCTACATTCCGTCAGATTGACCGCCCGTTCTAAGGGGTCCCGGCTATGACTAACTTTGCCCGCAGTGATTCCGCCATCCTCTTAGACAAGATCCTTGGCGACAGCCCAATTGCGGACAGGACGGACAACTGGGGCAACCGTATAAGGCCCCGCGCCCAGGAACTGGTCGAGCCGGTCGAGCCGGGGAAGAGTCCCTCGAAGTCGGGGGATCTGTTCGTCTATGGTTCGACGCTGATGTTGACGGTGGCAGATGTCGCCAAGAATATTTTGACGCTGACCTCGCGTGCCGGTGGTGATGTCGCTAACTGGGTCAGCACTGCCGGGGATGCCGAAATCCTGATCACGACCGGTCTTACCCTATTCAACGCATCGAGGGCGAATCCTTACTTCGAGCTTGTGGTGTGGGCTCGGCGGTTGGCGTTGGCGGCTTCGGCGGCGACGTTGGCTGAGCATCTGGCGGGTTTC
>JBAXCK010000237.1:0-1595 GCA_037141465.1 Mycobacteriaceae bacterium
TGCCCACCGAAGAGGTCACCGAGATCAAGAACGGCCAGCGCAAGCAGGTCAACCGCAAGGTGCTCCCCGGCTACATCCTGGTGCGCATGGAACTCAACGACGATTCGTGGGGCACGGTGCGCAACACCCCCGGCGTCACCGGGTTCGTCGGGGCGACGTCGCGGCCCACCGCGCTCTCCCTCGACGATGTGGTCAAGTTCCTGCTGCCCCCGGGTGCGGGCAAGAAGGCCAAGGTGCCGGGCCGCATCCAGGACGGCGGCGAGGCCACCCTGGAGCGCTCGGAGATCGTGGTGGACTTCGAGGTCGGCGAGTCGGTGACCGTGATGGACGGCCCGTTCGCCACCCTGCCCGCCTCGATCAGCGAGGTCAACGCCGAACAGCAGAAGCTCAAGGTGCTGGTGTCCATCTTCGGCCGCGAGACCCCCGTCGAGTTGACCTTCAGCCAGGTCGCCAAGATTTAGCCCGAAAGGAACAACACCAACCATGGCTCCCAAGAAGAAGGCCGTCGGCCTCATCAAGCTGCAGATCCAGGCCGGGCAGGCCAACCCCGCCCCGCCGGTCGGTCCGGCGCTCGGCCAGCACGGCGTCAACATCATGGAGTTCTGCAAGGCGTACAACGCCGCGACGGAGAACCAGCGCGGCAACGTCATCCCCGTGGAGATCACCGTCTACGAGGATCGCAGCTTCGACTTCAAACTCAAGACCCCGCCCGCCGCCCGGTTGCTGCTCAAGGCCGCCGGCGTGCAGAAGGGTTCGGCCGAGCCGCACAAGACCAAGGTCGCCACGGTGACATGGGATCAGGTACGCGAGATCGCCGAGACCAAGAAGGAAGATCTCAACGCCAACGACGTCGAGCAGGCCGCCAAGATCATCGCCGGCACCGCCCGGTCGATGGGTATCACGGTCGAGTAGTTTTTCAACCCGTGGGAGAGCCCGCTTCGGCTCGTCTGACCACAACCCAACAACCGATTGGAATGAAATGAGCAAGAACAGTAAGGCCTACCGCGAAGCCGCCGAAAAAATCGACCGCGACAAGCTCTACACCCCGCTGGAGGCCGCGAAGCTGGCGAAGGAGACCGCCTCGAAGAAGCAGGACGCCACCGTGGAGGTGGCGATCCGCCTGGGAGTCGATCCCCGCAAGGCCGATCAGATGGTGCGCGGCACCGTCAGCCTGCCGCACGGCACCGGCAAGACCGCCCGCGTCGCGGTGTTCGCCGTGGGGGAGAAGGCCGAGCAGGCCACTGCCGCCGGCGCCGACATCGTTGGCAGCGACGATCTGATCGAGAAGATCCAGGGCGGCTTCCTGGACTTCGACGCAGCGATCGCCACGCCGGACCAGATGGCCAAGGTCGGCCGCATCGCCAAGGTGCTCGGCCCGCGCGGCCTGATGCCCAACCCCAAGACCGGCACCGTCACCCCGGATGTGGCCAAGGCGGTGACCGACATCAAGGGCGGCAAGATCAACTTCCGCGTGGACAAGCAGTCCAACCTGCACTTCATCATCGGCAAGGCGTCCTTCGGCGAGAGGCAACTGGCCGAGAACTACGCCGCCGCCCTCGATGAGGTGCTGCGTGCCAAGCCCTCTTCGTCCAAGG
>JBAXCK010000238.1:0-1581 GCA_037141465.1 Mycobacteriaceae bacterium
CCGTGGCATCAACGGCTCCGTGGCATCAGGCCACCCGGCGCACGGCGTTGGCGAGATGGTCGGCGCGCACCTGCTCGAGGCGAAGACACGGCGCGGACAGCTGCGAGGCCAATTCGCCGGCCAGGCCCAGGCGGAGATAGGACGTCTCGCAGTCCACCACCACCGCGGCGACCCCTTCGGCCGCCAGCCGCCGCGCCGCAATCGCGCTGCGCGCCAGCGGGTCCGCCCCGGCGGTGGCCCTGCCGTCGGTGAGCACCACCACCAGCGGCCGCCGTGACGGATCCTTGGCCCGCTCGCGCACCACCAGATCGCGGGCGGCCAGCAGACCCTCGGCCAGCGGGGTGGTGCCGCCGGTGTCGAAACGCGACAGCCGCCGCGAGGCGATGTAGGCCGACCCGGTGGGTGCCAGCACCACGTCGGCGCCCGCACCGCGGAAGGTGATCACCGCCACCGTGTCCCGCCGCTGATAGGCGTCCCGCAGCAGCGAGAGCGTCGCGCCGGCGACTGCGGCCATCCGGTCGCGGGCCGCCATCGACCCGGAGGCGTCGACGACGAACACCACGAGGTTGCCCTCCCGTCCGACCCGCAGAGCGCGGCGGACGTCGGCGCCGTCCGGTCGCACCGGTCCGGGGCCGGCACTGCGGGCGGCGGCGGCCAGGACGGTTCCGAACAGATGCACACCGTGTCCCGGTTCGTCCTCGCGGCTGGGCCGGACCGCCGCGCCCGAGGAGTTCCGGGCCGGCGATCGCCGCCCCGAGGAGCCCTCACCGACCCCGGGCACCCGCAGCGCCCTGGTGCGGAAACTCTCGCCGGGAGCCGCCGAGGGCCGCGACACCGGCGGCGACTTGCGTTGTGTCACCGCGGCGTCCCCGTCGGGAATCGCGCCGCCGCCGCCGTCGGGCCCCGGATCATCCCCGTCTGTCGGACCGGAGTCAGCTGTCGGACCGGAGTCGGCGGGTGCGCCCGAATTCCGCAGCGCTTCCTCGAGCTGGTCGGAATCGATGCCCGGTTCGTCGAACGGGTCGCGGCGGCGGCGATGCGGCAACGCCAGTTCGGCCGCGACCCGGATGTCGTCCTCCCCGACGGCTGCGGCGCCGCGCCAGGCGGCGTGCGCCACCGCGGTGCGCGCGAGGACCAGATCGGCGCGCATCCCGTCGACGTCGAACGACGCGCACACCGCAGCGATGCGCATCAGTTCGGCGTCGCCGAGCACGACGTGGCCCACCAGCCGCCGCGCCTCGGCGATCCGGGCCGCCAACTCGTCGTCCGCGTCGGTGTGCGCGGCGGCGAATCCCACCGGGTCCGCCTCGTAGGCAAGCCGGGAGCGGATCACCGAACTGCGCACCGCCACGTCGCGGGAGGCCCGCACGTCGACGGTCAGACCGAACCGGTCGAGCAGTTGCGGACGCAGTTCGCCCTCTTCGGGGTTCATCGTACCGATCAGCACGAAGCGCGACTCGTAGGAGTGCGAGACACCGTCACGTTCGATGTGCACGCGCCCCATCGCCGCGGCGTCGAGCAGGATGTCGACCAGGTGATCGGGCAGCAGGTTGACCTCGTCGACGTAGAGCACGCCGCCGT
>JBAXCK010000239.1:0-1527 GCA_037141465.1 Mycobacteriaceae bacterium
ACCCGCCGTCACTGCTCGACCCGCCGGCCGGTTGCCGCTTCGCCGCGCGGTGCGCCCACGTCTTCGGGGAATGCTCGTCATCACCGCCGCTGACCGGCGACGGGGTTCACATGGACCGATGCTGGCTCAGCCCGCAGGCGAAGGCGGCCGCGCGGTGAGCGGGGCTCCGCTGCTGGAAGTCACCGACCTGGTGAAGCACTTCGGAGTCAAGTCCGGCGTGGTCTTCGACCGGGAGGTGGCGCGGGTCCGTGCGGTCGACGGGGTGAGCCTGCAGATCCACGAGGGCCAGACCGTCGGCCTGGTCGGCGAATCCGGTTGCGGCAAGTCGACATTGAGCCGGACGATCGCCCAGCTGATCACCCCGACGTCGGGATCGGTCCGGTTCCGCGGCCGCGAACTGGTGGGGCTCTCCCGGCGTGAGCTTCGCCCGCTGCGCCGCGAGATCCAGATGATCTTCCAGGATCCGTTCGCCTCGCTGAATCCGCGTAAACGCGTCGGGCAGATCATCGGTGAGCCGATGGCGCTGCAGGGTCTGGCCGACGGTGCGGAACTCAAGCGGCGGGTTCAGGAACTGCTGGACCGGGTCGGGTTGGCGGCCGAGCACTACAACCGGTATCCGCACGAGTTCTCCGGCGGACAACGTCAGCGCATCGGGATCGCGCGCGCGGTCGGGCTGCAGCCGCGGCTGATCATCGCCGACGAACCGGTGTCCGCCCTCGACGTCTCGGTGCAGGCGCAGATCATCAACCTGCTCGAGGATCTGCAGCACGAATTCGGGATGGCCTACCTGTTCGTCGCGCACGATCTGGGTGTGGTGCGCCACGTGTCCGACCGGGTGGCGGTGATGTACCTGGGCAAGATCGTCGAGGAGGCCGACGCCGATTCCCTCTACACACGCGCACAACACCCCTACACGCACGCGCTGCTATCCGCGGTTCCCATTCCGGACCCTCGCAAGAACGCCACCCGGCAGCGGATCACCCTGCAAGGCGATGTGCCGAGTCCGATCGACCCTCCGGCGGGGTGCCACTTTCATCCCCGCTGCGCGTCGGCGACCGAAATGTGCCGGCGCGAGGAACCGGCCCTGGTCGCCACCGACGGGCATGCGGTGGCCTGCCACCACCCGGGGTGACTACTCAGCTTCCTCGGGTTCCTCGTCGGCGTCGATCAGAGCGGTGTCGAGCACGCTGGCGTCGATGCCGTAGGGCAGGAAGCGCACATTGCGGTTCGGGTCGGTGTTGAGCTTGTTGGCCCGCAACGCGTCGAGTTCGGTCTTGTAGACCTGCTCGACATGAGCCTTGCCGTCGTCGTCGGTGATGAAGATCGCCCACACACCGTCACCGGCCTCGCCGGCGGTCTCGGGCTGCGGCCGTTGCCGCGTGGTGGGCCGGGCACCGGACCCGACGAACTGGTCGAAGAGCATGCCGAAGCCGGCCCGCTCGGGCGAGGTGTTGAAGAAGCGGCTGACTTGGTCGAAGGCGCTGCGCAGGCCTTCGCCCGTCTCGCGCACCACGCGGTCGAATTCCT
>JBAXCK010000240.1:0-1500 GCA_037141465.1 Mycobacteriaceae bacterium
CGCTGTTGCTGCACCGGCAGGAATCCGGTGTTGCAGGGCGGCGGCAGGTTCAGGTTGAGGTTGAAGTCGAGGTAGATGCCGCGGTAGGCCTGCTTGGTGCCGGCATTAGGCGCCGCGATCGCTGACATCACCGCGGTGCCCTGGGGGAAGAGCACGAGCAACTGTTCGATGCTGGCATGGTAGGCGAGCGCGATATCCCCGAGGCTGACCATATTGGCCAGCAGCACCGGCAGGGTCGGCGAGATCCGGTCGAATAGCGCCTTGCCTTCCTCCAGTGCCGGGCCACCCTTACCCAGCAGGTCGGCGAACGCGGTGTCGGTGGCCTTCAATTGACCGGTGATCGCCGCCATACGCGCGGCCCACGTCGCGATGGAATCTGCTGTGCGCACTTGGGAATCCAGTACCGGAGGTGACTGGTCGATCAACGAGGTGATCGAGTCGTTTGCCTTGCCCGCGTCGATTCCGAGTGCGGTCGACCCGTCGACGATGCGGGACAGCTCCGGTCCCAAGCCGCTGACCGCCTTGTTCGCCTCCTCGACCACTGTGCGTAGGTTTTCCTGCGGGATGGCCTTGAGTGCGCGGTTGGTGGCGTCGAGCAGTTTGGCGATATCGGCCGGGATCTGCACCCGCCCAGCGGGAATCACATCGCCGTTGCGCAATGGCTGCGCAGTATCGGCCGCCGGCTTTGGTGTGAGCTCGAGGAACTGCTCGCCGACGGCCGAGCGGCTGTGCACGTTCGCGGACACGTCGCCGGGCACCGGGGTATTCGAGTTCATTGTCAGCACCGCGCGTACCCCGGTTTCGGTGATGTCGACTGAGCGCACCCGGCCGACCTCCGTGCCGCGGTAGGTCACCACTGACGTCGGGTACAGCCCACCGGCAGCGGGCATGTCGACGGTCACCGTGTAGCGGCCGATGCCCAGCAGTGCGGGTATCTTCACGAAGCCGAACGCCATGATGCTGCCGGCGACGACGGTGACCACAGTCAGGATCGCCAGCTGAATCCACACCGTTCGCGTCAGCCGCACCATCAGTAGCCTCCCCAGTGGTACGGGGCGATCAGTGGGTTGCCGGCGGTGTAGGGGCTGGGCATCTGCCCGATGGTGCGGCCCCACTGCAATTCGAGTTCGGTGAGGTTGCCCTCCCATCGGGTGCCGGTGAACAGGCCGCTGTCCAGCCGGCTCAAGGTCAGATCGATCACCAGGGTGATATTGGCGAAGTCGCCGCGGAACCAATTGGGGATGGTGCTCTTCACCCACGGGTAGGTGGACAGGAAGTCCAGCCCCTTGGTCAGGGCCGGACCGGCGTCGGCCAGCGATCGCAGCACCGGGGCGATATTGCGCAGGTTTGCCACCAGGGCATCGCGGCTCTGGTTCACCGTCGAGGCGGCGATGGCGCTGAATTGTCCCAGTGCGGTAATGGCATTGGCGAGTTTGGTGCGTGAGTCCGACAGCACCGTCAGCGCCTGCGGGATGGTCGTCAGTGCGGTATCTACGCTCT